>CAVOEV010000165.1:0-10887 GCA_963694825.1 Planctomycetota bacterium | reverse complement strand
CGTCGGCTGTGTCACCTGCATCGCACGTTCCGCCGCCGTCGGCTGCGTCACCTGCATCGCACGTTCCGCCGTCGTCGGCTGCGTCACCTGCATCGCACGTTCCGCCGCCGTCGGCTGCGTCACCTGTACCGCACGTTCCGGCGTCGTCGGCTGCGTCACCTGCATCGCACGTTCCGCCGTCGTCGGCTGTGCCACCTGCATCGCACGTTCCGCCGCCGTCGGCTGCGTCACCTGCATCGCACGTTCCGCCGCCGTCGGCTGCGTCACCCGCATCGCACGTTCCGCCGTCGTCGGCTGCGTCACCCGCATCACACGTTCCGCCGTCGTCGGCTGCGTCACCCGCATCGCACGTTCCGCCGTCGTCGGTTTCAGTTGGAGCTGCAATCGGAGCGGCCGCTCCAGCTTCGACGATCCTCACCATGGTTGCTCGCGGACCGCGTTCACCGGCTTCCGCTTCG
The DNA here is from genome assembly GCA_963694825.1 of Planctomycetota bacterium. Lineage (GTDB taxonomy): Bacteria > Planctomycetota > Planctomycetia > Planctomycetales > Planctomycetaceae > UBA8437. The sequence goes on along the minus strand of CAVOEV010000165.1, from coordinate 10,429 downwards.
TACTCGACCGACTGTCCTTCTCGGAGCATGTCGAACTGGTTTCCGCTTTCGAGCGTCGACATGTGGAAGAAGACATCCACTCCATCGTTACTGGCGATGAATCCAAAACCTCGGTCAGTCAGTGTCTTGATTTGGCCCAGTGGCATCAGAGAACTCCTACGGTGCCCGATGGAATGTTTCCGCAAATAATCACGGTACGGTCGCAATAAAACCATTATGGAGGATCGTATTGAGATTGCCACGATCGGGACTGAGAATCCCATTGTTTTTGTTGGGATTCGGTGTTGTTGATCGGTGGCAGGCGGGCGATCGCCGTCCCTGTTGCGTCGATCAATCGAGCACGTCGGTGATGACGTGTCCGTGCACGTCGGTGAGTCGTCTTTGGATGCCGTTGTGGTAGAAGCTGAGTCGTCGGTGATCGAGTCCAGCGATGTGGAGGATGGTGGCATGGAGGTCGTGGACGCTGGCGGGTTGTTGAACCGCCTTGTGTCCAAACGGGTCGGTCGCCCCATAAGAGAACGGCGTCTTGACTCCGGCACCGGCCATCCATGCGGTGAAGCCATCGGGGTTGTGATCGCGTCCACTGGCTCCTTTCTGGAATGTGGGCATGCGACCGAATTCGCTGCAGAAGACGACGAGTGTGTTTTCGAGTAATCCACGTTGTTTGAGGTCGGTGAGTAGTCCGGCCGCGGGTTGATCGAGGATGGGTCCGTGGATGTCGTACTGGGTCTTGAGTTTCTTGTGACCATCCCAGTTGCTGGTCCCTTCGCCTCCGGTCTGGTAGCTGCCATTGAAGAGTTGCACGAAGCGGACTCCCTGTTCGACGAGTCGTCGGGCGAGCAGGCAATTGCGAGCGAAGGCGGCCTTCAGCGGGTTGTTGGAGTCGGCTCCGTAGAGTCGGATCATCGAGCGAGATTCGGTCGAGAGATCGGTGATGGTGGGAATCGAGAGTTGCATGCGAGCGGCGAGTTGGTAGCTGGCGATGCGAGCGGCGAGTTGCGAGTCGCCGGGGAATTGTTCGAGGTGTTTTTGGTTGAGTGTATTGAGGAACCGTCGAGTGGCGGTGTCGGCGGCAGGCGAGATGGACTGAGGTCGTGCGAGGTTTCGGATCGGCCTGGCGGCGTTGAAGTCAGTGCCTTGAAACGACGCGGGCAGGAACCCCGGACCCCAGTTGTTGACACTCGACTGCGGTTTGCCTCGCGGATCGGGAATCGCAACAAACGCGGGCAGGTTGTCGGCTTCGCTGCCCAGTGCGTAGCTGACCCAGGCACCGATGCTAGGGAAGCCATCGAGCGTGAAGCCGGTGGACATGACGTTTTCGGCCGGTCCATGTGTATTGGTCTTGGAGTGGACCGAGTGGACGAAGCACATGTCGTCGGCGAGTTCACCAAGGTGGTCGACCAGCGTCGAGACCATCTTGCCGCTTTCGCCGCGGGGCCGAAACCGGTACAGCGGCCGGGTGAGTTGGCCCTGTTCGCCTTGGAAGGTGATCAGTTTCTTGCCCGGCAGCGGTTGTCCGTGTCGCCGCACCAGTTCGGGCTTGTAGTCGAACGAATCGATCGAACTGAAGCCTCCGCTGCAGAAGATCATCAGTACCTGTCGAGCTCGAGGCCGAAAGTGAGGTTGTCGAGCGGCATGAGGTCGGCCGGGTTGGATCGAGGGTGTGATGGGTGTGGTGGGTGTGATGGCAGCGGCGTGGGTGTCGTCGTCGTGGCCAAGCAGGGTGGCCAGTGCGGTCGAGCCGAGCAGGCTGGCCGAATCGCTCAGGAAGCTACGTCGGTTGTGGGTCATATTGAGTGAGTGGAGTGGAGTGAGTGGAGTGAGACAGGAACGAGTCTAGGGGATCCAGAGGAATTCGTTGGAGTTGAGCAGTGCTCGAGTGAGTGCATCGAGTCCGTGTTGGTTGGCGAGTCGAGTTGCGGCCTCGAGTTCATCGACCGAGGGGAGTCGGGCGTAGGCGAGTCGAAAGGCCTGGGTGACTCGGTCGTTTGACGATCCATTCGGTGTATTCTGTTCGCAGCGTTGGGCCATCAGGCGGGCCTGTTGCAGGACGAAGCGTCCGTTGAGCAGTCCGAGCGCTTGGAGTGGTGTGGTGGAGCGGCTGCGGCTGGAGATGACCTGGTTCCCGTCGGGGCAGTCAAACGCACCGAAGACTTCATCCTGTTCCTGCCGGATCTTGGTCATGTAGACCATTCGTCGCCACTGGTTGACGGTGTAGTGTTTTTTGGGGAAGTAGTGTCGGACGTTTTCCATGACAATTTCAAAGACCTTGAACCCGGGTCCGTGCATGCGTCGATCGATGGCTCCGCTGGTTGCGAGCATGCTGTCGCGGATCGCTTCGGCCGCCAGTCGTCTGGGCGGGAATCTCCACAGCAGACGTGTCCCGGCATCGCGTTGGATTCCTCGTGCGTGAGGTCGGCTGGATTGCCGCCAGGTTTTCGAGTTGAGAATCTGTCGGTGGAGCGACTTGAGTGACCAGCCGTGTGAGGTCAGTTGTCGGGCCATCCAGTCGAGCAGTTCGGGGTGAGACGGTCGGGTGCCATTGGCTCCGAAGTCGCCTGGTGTTGCGACGAGTCCGGTTCCGAAGTGGTAGTGCCACAATCGATTGGCGATGACGCGTGGCGTGAGTGGATTATCGGGACCGACGAGTCCTCGAGCCAATTTCAGTCGTCGCGACTGTTCGGGTTCGTTCATGGCCCATGCGGTTTGGGTGAGCAGGCCAAGTCCGCCCGGTGCGATGGGTTCTCGAGGTGACTGGGCATCGCCGCGGTACAGTCGGTGTGTGACCGGTGGTGTGTCGAAGCGGCCGACGTAGGCGGTGAGGCTGTTGTCGGGCGATTGGAGCCGGGATTCCAGGGTGTGGATTTGTTGTTGGAGTCCTCGAGCAAGAGACGCCTGGCGGTTGCGGTCTTTGCGAAACGGAGTATCCGGCCGGTTGTTGGTTGTTGTTCCCACTGGTGCCCGGTCGGCGGCGCCGGCGATTTCGCGCCATTGCCCTGGCGACTCGGCCACTTCGATCCAGTACCGAGTCGGCAAGCGGTCGCGGTACTTCTGCTGCCGATCCCGTCCCCACTCGATCCGGTTGATCTCGAAGGATTCTGCGAATTCCAGCTGCACCCAACCTCGGCCGACCTGGCTAGAAATCCAGCTGCGGCTGTTTCCGTATTGTCCGTCGTTGATGTGGGCGAGTTTGTGAAACGGGTGCGGTCGGAAGTTGCCCGACGAGGTGGCCGTGGTGCCGTTGCTGGCGAGTGCCACGTTTCGAGCGGGGTGTCCGGGCGTTGCGGTGGTGTAGATTTCGAGTTCATCCAGGCAGGGTTCGCTGGAGTTGGTGTTGCGGATCGTGAAACGCACGAAGCGTACCCGCACCGACGGAAACGTCTCGATGTTGTGGCGTGGATTGACTGGTGGTCTGAGTTGGACGAGCAGCTTGGCGAGTTGTTCGCGGAGTGATTTGAGTTGAGAACGGAGTTGGGCACCTTGCTGGTTGAGTGTCGAGTTGGTGGGGGTTGTCACGACCAGTGTTCGATCGGCGTGTTGGACTCCGGCAAACACGGCTGCCAGGGCGTAGTAGTCGGTTTGCGGCACCGGGTCGAACTTGTGGTCGTGACACCGTGCACAGCCGATCGTGAGCCCGAGGAATGCGGTGCCGGTGGTGTTGACCATGTCGGCCAGTTCGTCCTGTCGCTGTGCGAGTGTCAGTGCCACGTCGGGGCTCTTGACGACGTCGTAGGGGCCGGCAACCAGGAACCCGGTTCCGAGTTCTTCGTTGATGGCGTCCCCGGCCAGTTGTGCAACGACGAAGCGGTCGTAGGGCATATCGGCGTTGAGGGCGTCGATGCACCAGTCGCGGAAGTGCCAGGCGTTGGTGCGTTCCCGGTTGGTTTCGAAGCCGTGCGATTCGGCAAAGCGGACGACATCGAGCCAGTGTCGTGCCCAGCGTTCGCCATAATGCGGGTGTGTCAACGCGCGCTCGACCAGTCGTCCCCAGGCATCCGGCCGGGTGTCGGCGACGAAGGCATCGACGGTTTCGGGTGTGGGCGGCAGTCCGAGCAGATCGAGATGAAGTCGTCTGACGAGTGTCCTGGGATCGGCCTGTGGCGAGAAGTCGAGTCCGGCGTCGGCCAGTCGTCGGCCGACGAAGGCATCGATCGGGTTGTCGCTACCGGAGAGCCGGGGCGGGTTACGGTCATTGAGTTCCTGGAACGACCAGTGCGACGACTGGCCGAAGGATTGGGATGCGGATTGGGGGAACCGGGCCCCCTGGTCGATCCAGGCTCGCAGCAGTCCCAGTTCTCTTGCGTCGAGTCCGGGTCCTTCGGGCGGCATCTTGATGTCGGGATCGACGCGTGCGGCATAGAGCAGCAGCGGGCTGTCGGCACCGTGGCCTGGCCGGATCGGCTTCTGTTTGCGGTCGCCTCCGGAAATCGCCACTCGAGCCCGATCGAGTCGGTAATCGCTTTCCTGTCGTTTGGGTCCGTGGCATGCGAAGCAGTGTCGAGCAAAGATCGGGCGGATGTCTTGATCGAAGTCGACGTTTCGTTTGGCGGCTGCGGGCAACCGTGGCGGCGCGGCCTGGCCGGTGGGATGGGCCAGGGCGAGGATCAGGATGCCAAGTGAGAGGGGACGGATCACGTGATGGGTATTTCGAGTGCGGGGGCTTGGGGACAGGAAACCTGATTCTATTCATAGACGGGAAACCACGGCAACGATGAGTCGATTGTCTTTATTCTGGACGGGCCTGGCGGTGGGGATCTGTCGAGTCACACAATCAAAAGGATTGGTTGCTCGGAGTTGCCGATAGTAATGAAGGCGGGGTGTGCGGTCTCGGCTTGCAGGATTGTGGCAGGGGGGCTGGCTGGTGGAACAACGTGGCAGGCGGTTGCTGATTGGGATTCTGGGCGGGTTGTTGGGCGTGTCGGTGCTGGTCGTCGGCGTCGTGTTGATTCGGAGCCAGTCTGTCGAGTTGCCCGCCACGGTGTCCGGGGCAGCGTCTGGCGACTCCTTGCCGCGACTGGGACCTCGCAACGACTTCGTCGGTTCGGAGGCGTGTCGCGAGTGTCACGAGCAGAACCATGCGAGTTGGCATCGCACCTATCATCGCAGCATGACCCAGGTGGCGTCGCCCGAAACCGTAGTGGCTCCATTTGACGGTGTGAGCCTGGAATCACGTGGTCGTCGATACGAGTTGGCCCGGGCTGGTGATCGGTTCGAGGTGACTCTGGTCGATCCGGACTGGGAGTCGAGTCAGATCGTCGACGGCCGCAACAGTAATGCGATCGATCGCGAGTCGCTCGAGCACCGGGTGACTCGGTCGGTGGTGATGACGACCGGGTCTCACCACATGCAGGGCTACTGGATTTCCAGTTCTCAAGGCAACCTGTTGCGCCAGATTCCGTGGTACTACCACATTGCCGAACGCCGATGGATTCCTCGGGAAGACGCCTTCCTGGAGCCACCCGGTTCGGCTCGCCACTTCATGACCTGGCACGACAATTGTCTGCCGTGTCACAGCACCGGTGGCAGTCCGGGGATGAACGTGAAAACGAGAGGGGTCAAGACCGAGGCGTCGGAGTTGGGGATCAGTTGCGAGGCGTGCCATGGTGCTGGGCGGAAGCACGTGGCTCGTCATCGGGCATCACGGCCGGCGGGTGTCGATGCGGGCACGGAGAAGTTGCGGGCGAGCGTGGGTGAGGCGGATCCGACGATTGTGAATCCTGCGAGGCTGGATCATCGCGGGGCGTCGAGGGTGTGTGGTCAGTGTCACAGTACGTTCGTGGCTCTAGACGAGTCCGAATACCTGGCCAACGGTTATCAATACCAGCCCGGCGAAAAACTCTCGAGCGCCTTCCGCACCGTCGTCGCCGGTGGCCCTTTGCACACTTCGATGGAGCGTCAGGGTCAGCCGGTGTACTGGATGGACGGGACCTGTTGGGTGGGTGGTCGCGAGTACCTGGGCCTGAGTGATTCGAAGTGTTTCACTCAAGGGGAACTGTCGTGCTTGTCGTGTCATTCGATGCACAATGCTCCGGCCGACGATCAATTGTCGGCAGCGGGCCGGGGTGACCAGGTCTGCCAGCAGTGTCACACCGAGTACACCGGCAGCCGGTTGACCGAGCACACTCATCACTCGACCAATTCGACCGGCAGTCGTTGCATGAACTGCCACATGCCTCACACGTCCTACGCACTTCTGAAGGCCATCCGCAGTCACCGTGTCGACAGTCCGCGGGTGGTTTCGATCCGAGGCGGCGGTCGTCCCAACGCCTGCAACCTGTGTCATCTGGACCGGACGTCGCGTTGGGCGTCGGACCGGCTGGTCGAGTGGTACGGTCACGAGTCGGCCGAGCTGGATGTCGAGGAGGAGAAGGTGTCGAACTGGGTGTTGCTGGTATTGCAGGGCGATCCGGTGCAGCGTGCGCTGGCGACCTGGCATGGTGGTTGGCAACCGGCTCGAGACATCTCGGGCGGTTCCGACTGGCTGGTGCCTCATTTGGCCGATCAACTCGACGACGCCTACTCTGTTAATCGCTGGATCGCGTGGCAGGCGTTGAAGAGTGGTGCGTCACACCGCGAGTTGGACTTTGATTTCGTTGGACCGCGACCCGAGCGTGAGGCGGTCTGGATGCGTCTGAGGCGTGAGTGGGCGGCGGGTTCTGGCGGATTGGATCCGGGCCTGGCCCGCCGGACGGTGTTGGTACCGGGCGTTGGTTTGGACCGCAAGCGGACCGAGAAGCTGTTGTTGAAGCGAGACTACCGCGAGGTGACGGTGCCCGAGTGAACTGAGTGGTTGTTCAGTCGATCTGTCGCGCGGTGAGGAAGACGGCCAGGAGCAGGAGCAGGGCTCCGAGCGGCACCAGCACGATGCCCAGGCCGGGGTCGCCTCCGAGGACACCGAGTCTGAGTCCACCGGTCTTGACGAAGCCGGGGAGTCCGGCGAGGAAGAAGCCGGCGGGAATCAGGATGCCGGCCGCCTGCAGGCTGCGGGAGGCTACGGATCGGGATCGGGTGGTGGGTGAGGTAGACTGGGTCGCGGTCCAGGCGAAGGCGAGGTGGACCAGTGCCAGGAACGTGCCGTGAGCGTGTGCGAGTCTGAGCATCAGTCGGGTGGTTTCGGCTTCGCCGGTGTTGACGTACCAGGCGACCTTGAAGCCGTGCAGTGTTTCGAGCGCGAGTCCCAGCGAGACAAACAGCAGCAGGCTCCACCAGCCGATCAGCAGGTGACGGCGGACGATCGCGTCTTGGGTTTCGACGGGGCTGTTCATTCGGGGATCTCCACCGGACGCCGATCGCGTCGTTTCCAGAGGTCGTTGAGTCGTCCGAGATCAAGGTGTCCGTCGGGGGTGACGGGCAGTGCTTCGGGGATGTCTGTGTGACTGCGTTGCCAGTCGTCGAGCACGCTGCTCATGACGGCAGATCGCTGAGCAGGTGGGCCGACAAAGTTGTACTTCAGTTCGCGGAATTCGGGCAATGCCTTGAGTGCCTGCCATGCGATGAAGCGGATGGCCGAGTAGGAATCGTCGAGTAGTCGAGCGAGCAGCGGCGCGATCCAATCGGTGCCTCCCGAGGCATCCTGGGCCGGTTTCCAGCCGGTGTGCCAGGCGGTGATCGCTCGTTGTGCCGCGTCGCCCCGCAGCATCCACAGCACTCCAGCGGCCAGTTCACGTTCCTCGGCATCGAGTTTGACTGGTTCGTGTCCGTACCACTGCTGCATGAGTTGGCTGGTCCAGGCGAGTGTTTTGTCGAGGTGACAGAGGTTGCAGGCATTGGGTTGCACGGCGTGGCCGACGGCCAGCACTTTGGGCGATTGGATGCGGTGAATGCGAATGGCGGTGAACAAGGCGTAGGCGGTGTGTGGCATGTGGCAGTTGTAGCACTGGCTGCCCGAGGATCCGGCGGCGTGGTGAGTGTGTTGGGTGAGGCGGTCGCCGGTGAATTCGGAATGGCATTGCACGCAAGCCCGATCGCCTCGCATGCCGGCGGCCAGTTGATCGTTGGGTTCACTCTGGTGCATGGCGTGGCACGAGAGGCATGACATCTTGCCCTGGGTGTAGCATTTCGAGGCAATCTGTCCGAGAAACTCTCGGCCACCCAGGCGACACGAACCGTCGTTCCAGTACAGGTGCGACCCTTGGCGGCTCATTTCCTGGTGCACGGGGTCATCGAAACCGACAACGCGGTAGTGGTCTTCGAGGTCGTCACCCGGCCGATAGGGGTCGCGCTGTCGGAGGAGTTGTTGTTGGTTGTGGGGCATTTTCAGCGAGTGGCACCGTCCGCACATTTGGGAGCTTCTGACGTGGTCGAGTCGAGCGGGGTTGACGATTGTGGGGTCGGGATCCGAGCGGTGTCGCTTGTTGAGTCGCCGTGCCAGTCGTCGTGCGGGGTTCTGGTGGTGGGCGACGTGTCGGCTGGCTGGTCCGTGGCAGGCTTCGCAGCTGATCCCCAGTTCGGCGACTTCGCTGTAGAGTGCGGCGGTGCGAGGTCGAAGCACGTTGGTGGTGGCCCGACCCATGCCGGGGATGGCGAGTGTTTGGTTGGTGTTGTCTGCGACCTGGCGAGTGGATCCGGCTTCCAGGAAACCGGGGTTGGGTGCCACCGAGTGGCAGTGGATGCAACTGGAGTTCCAGTGTCCGGAGTAGCGTAGAGGTGATTCGGGTCGAAGTTCAGCGTCTTCGGTCGGGAACCAGAGTTTTTCGCCGATGTGGAATTCCCAGGGGAACTGCAACAGTTCGAAGCCCCAGCGGCTGGCGACCCAGTAAGTTTGCTGGTGGTGCGAGCCGGTGGTCATGACAATCTGTCGATCGACCAACGGAGGGTTGTCCGGGTCCTCGGTGAGTCCTCGAGCCCGTCGGTCACGGTCCCAGTCGGGGTCGACCATCCGGACCCAGAACTGGTCATCTCGTCGTGAGAGTTGATACTGTCGTCCGCGAGATTCGAGAGTGATGCCGTCGAATTGGCCCGAGAGTGCGGGGATGACCGTGTCGGGTCGAGCGACCTGGGTCATGGTGCGGTGGAAGGTCCGGTGCCAGGTCGAGAATTGACCGGGGTGACAACTGCGGCAGGTTGCCGAGGAGACGAATTCCGAGTCGGTGACCTGTCGGGGCAGCAGGCGGTCCTTGAAGATCTTGCGGCGTTGATGGCTGCCCGGATTGGTGCTTTCGGTGAGTTCGGCCGCTTCGACGACGGCTCGTTGATCGGGGATTTCGCGAGCGAACCAGCCGGCGACAATAGCGAGGGTGACCAGGCCGAGGACACCGAGTCGGTGATCGAGGTTCGAGTGTCCGAGCGAACGAGCCAGTGGCCAGACGGCCACTGCGACAACTGCTGCGACGAGCAGCAGTTGTATGACGGGGACCACGAGTTGGCTTGGGTTGTTCATCGAGTGATTTGTCGGGTTCGTTACCCGTTTTCTACTGTTCCAGCTCCGTTCTACCAAGATCCGCCGCAACACCGGAAGGGGGGGAGGGCATTCGCGTGGAGTCTTTGCCATGGGGTTGTGTGGGTTGTGTGGGTCGTGTCGCGGGTGTTGGAGTTGTGGTGTGAGCGAGTGGTGCGGGTGGTGTGGGGCGTCTTGTGAGTTGTGGGTCACAAAGGTGTGTGCGGTGCTGTTGTGGGAGGGGTTGAGAAGTCGAACACAAGGACGAGGGATCCTGTGAGGGGGATGTCTTGGGGAAGGTGAGCAGCTTGAGATTACCGACACTGACCATCATCGCGTCCTGTGGACGCGTGATTCCCTGGAGCGGCAACCGTGCGTTTGACATCCTGGCTCAACTTGTTCCGTCGTGGCCGTCGTCTGGCCCGTCGACCGGTTCGTTCTCTGAGGCCGATTCGGCCACGCAGCAGTTCGAGGGTATCGCCCGCGGCTGAGGTCCTGGAGGACCGCACGCTGTTGTCGGTGACCACCTTGATGATCGACGGCGAACTGAGTGTCGTGTCGGACTCGGGCGAGTCGGTCGAGATCGGAGCGGATTCGGCTTCGAACGTCCAGGTGACGGTTGACGGCGTGATCGACACGAGCGTGGGTCCATTTACAGCTGCGAGTGTCGAGCGTCTCGTGGTTCAGGGTGGCGACCTGGGCAACGTGCTGGATCTTTCGCAGGTCTTCGCTGTCGATTACGCCTGGAGCGACGTTGACGGCAACGTGATTTCGATCGAGGTGACTGGTGGGAACGGTCACGACGAGTTGACCGGGGCCATCGACTTGGGCAGTTCTCTGTACGGCGGCCACGGCGACGACACGATCACCGTTCTGGGTGGCGACGTGTTGGTTGACGGCGGCCACGGCAACGACACGATTGACGGAGGCAGTGGTTCGGACACGTTGCTGGGTGGTGACGGCAACGATGTGATCACCGGCGGTCCTTCGGGCGACAGCATCGATGGCGGCGACGGTATGGATTCACTTGATGGCGGAATCGGCGACGACACA
>CAVOEV010000164.1:0-10914 GCA_963694825.1 Planctomycetota bacterium | reverse complement strand
CGATCCGCCCACCGCCAGGATCGCACCAGATCGCGACAACTCGCCCGAACCGCCAACCCCCTGGCCGGCCTCGTCGGACGCCTCGTCGAACAACTCGACCAGGAACCCGTCGGTCTGCAAGGCCAGAGCCTGTACCAGTTCGACTGCATCGACACCCCGGTCGAAACGCTCGTGCAACGACTGACGCAGACGATCGACCCGATCCCGATGCCGCGCCAGCCTCGAATCAGAGGGCGCTTTCACCGGATTCTCCGGTGCGGATCCGGATCATGTTCTCCAGATCGAACACGAAGATCTTGCCGTCGCCGATCTGGCCCGTCCGAGACGTTTGCTGGATCACTTCGATCACCTGCTCCGCATCGTCGTCGCCAACGACAACTTCCATCTTCACCTTCGGCAGAAAGTCGACCGTGTACTCGGTCCCACGGTACTGCTCCTTGTGACCCTTCTGACGACCGAAGCCTCGGACCTCGGACACCGTCATGCCCTGGACTCCGATTTCGGTCAGGGCGTCCTTCACCTCTTCGAGTTTGAAGTGGCGGATAATTGCTTCGATCTTCTTCATCGGTCTCGCCGTGCAAGTTGCGTGTGAACACAAACCGTCCAACAACCAGTTGAAACAGTTGCCTGTGCAGAGTGTTTTTCCGTGCCCCGATTATTCTCGATTTGGAACCGGCGGACTAGAGAAAGATGTAGCCTTCTTCGCCGTGCTGGTCCAGATCCAACCCCTCGCGTTCGCTGTCCGGATCGACTCGAAGCCCGATCGTCGCTCGAATCACCAGCAAAATTGCCAGCGTACCCACCACCGCCAATCCCGTCGTGGCCAACAGGCCCACGACCTGAGACATCATCTGGCTCGTGCCGCCGTGGATCAGACCGTTGTATTTCGGGTCACCGGTGACCGCCGGAGACGACAGAATTCCGGCCAATATCAGACCCAACACTCCACTCGTGCCGTGGACACCAAAGACATCCAACGAATCGTCGTACCCGAACCGGTTCTTGACAGTCGTGCACATGACAAAACACACGACGCCGGCCACCAGGCCGATCAACAGGCCCGAAAGCGGTGTGACCGATCCGCAGGCCGGAGTGATGCAGGCCAAACCGGCCACTCCACCTGTGCACGCACCCAGCACCGTCGGCCGACCACTCTGGATCCACTCGATCGCCATCCAACCCAACAAACCCGTGGCACCGGCCATATGAGTGGTCACAAAGGCGTTGGCCGCCAGAGCGTTTATGCCCAGGGCACTGCCGGCATTGAAACCAAACCAGCCGACCCACAACAACGCCGCTCCGATCGCCGTGAATGTCAGGTTATGAGGCGGCATCGCCTCGCGACCAAAACCGACTCGTGGTCCCATCAACAGGCAACACGCCAATGCAGCGATGCCCGAACTCAAATGCACGACCGCTCCGCCAGCGAAGTCCAGCAACTGAAACGATGCCTCGCTGTTCGCAGCACTCAACCAACCGTCGTCCGACCAGATCCAATGAGCCAGCGGGCAATACACCAGCAGGCCCCAGAACACCGAAAAGACGCACATCGCAGAAAACTTCATCCGCTCGGCAAAGGCTCCGCAGATCAACGCCGGAGTGATCACAAAAAACATCATCTGGAACACCATGTGCACCGAAGTCGGCAACGTGCCGGTCATCGGTATCACCTGTTCGCCATCAACCCACTCGGGCACCACACCATCCAGCAACAGATAATCGCCACCACCAATGAACCCGCCCAGTGTGCCACTGCCAAACGCAAAACTGTAACCGCATATCGCCCACACGACCGACATCAGACCGATCAGGGCCGCACACTGCATCAAGACACTCAGCACATTCTTTTTCCGTACCAAGCCCCCATAAAACAATGCCAGGCCCGGTGCCGTCATCAACAGCACCAGTGCCGAACAAACAAGCACCCAGGCCGTGTCCGCCTTGACCGACGGATCGTCCAAAGACGGCGGACCCGCGTCGTGAGCGACGGCCGAAGCCGGAGACACCGTCAACAACAGGACCAGGACCAACCAACCCATTCGTGACATGTTCATCGTCTCGTGACGCCTTCCAACCAAAATGCCCCGGTCCACCCGGTCCGCCCGGTCGCCTCAGTCCATCACCGCTCTGGATCCCGATCACTGGGTCCAGTACGATTCGGCACAGTTGGCCACAGAGAAGCACTCTCGACGAGAGCCTGACTCTATCGGCTCTTGAGTGCAACTCCCATGCCACCAATTGGCGGATCCGCCACCACATGCCGTTCGATCAACTGAACACCGCATCCGCCGTGCTGCTGATCGCTGTGGCCGGCGTCCTGGCAGCCGCCTTGGGTCCGTTGCTCGACATCTACGTCGTCTGGATGCAAGCCGATCGGCCCCGTCGCGGCAGCATGTCGGTTTGCCTGAGCCTGATCTGGATGCTGCTCGCAGCGTCGGTCATCCTGGGCAATTCGCAACAAATCCCCTACGTCCAACCCGACACCACCAGCCTCTGGATCCGCCTGGGTTACCACGGTGTACTGCTCGCATTGCTGCTGGCCTCGACTTGGATCGACTTGCGGCATACCGAGATCCCCGACGCGATCACCGTCCCGGGTGTGATCTTCGGAGTCGCCTGCGCAACACTCTCGGGCGACCTGCAGATGATCCATCTCTGGATGGACTGGAACCCCGTCTCCGAACACCTGCACGGAGGCAACGTGGTGATCCCCGAGTGGATCCGCGATCACCGGCACTGGCACGGGTTGGCCTGGAGCACGGCGGGGATGGCCTTGGGAGGCGGTCTGACGTGGTTGGTCCGAGCGATTTCCGGGCTGGTTCTGGGCCGCGAAGCCCTGGGACTGGGTGACGTGACCCTGATGGCCATGATCGGCAGCTTCGTCGGCTGGCAACCCGTGCTGTTCATCTTCCTGCTGGCCCCGTTCTGCGGACTGCTTGTCGGCTGGCTGGCCCGCATGCTGACCAATCGATCGTTCGTCCCCTATGGCCCGTTCCTGGCCGTCGCCGCCATGCTCGTACTGCTCGCGTGGCGATGGATCTGGCTGTTTCCTCACAACGCACGACCCGGCGACTTCGCCGTCCGCAACCTCTTCGGCGATGCCGTCAGCCTGGCCATCCTCGGCGGATCGGCACTCGTTGCCTTCTGCCTGCTGCTGGCCATCGTGCGACTCTATTCAGCCATCCCCGTCGGCGGCCGCCGGACTACCCAGCCAACCGCACATCCGACGCCTCAGCCCGACTCCCCCTCAACAGACAGTTCCTCTCCAGACTCACCAACCGAACCCACGTCCGATTGACTCGAATCCAGCCCGAGCCGTTCGGCGAGTTCGTCATAGTTGGCCGTCTGAGACGGGTCCCGAGGCACCGCGCCGCCGATCAACTGCTCGACCTGCTGCTCGGCCTCGGCCTGAGCCTCGTTGTAGGCACCGGGGTTGAGTCGTCTGAGTACATCCAGGAACGCTCGGGTGACCGGATCGACCGACAATTGCCAACCGGTCGGCCATCGCGAATCGACCGGAGTGGATAGGGAAGCCAACGAACCCATCGAAACGCCTCCAGCTCGGAAGGAACGACACCGAAAACTGCGCCGGCGACGGTTCGATTCCGAGTGATCGAGTTGCCGCCCGGCAGGGCCCGCGACTGTGCGAGACATGCTCGAGATCGACGACCATCAGTGTCAATACGGCTTCCCTGAGAATCGCAAAGAAACCGGCGATACGTTCTTCAACAACCCGCTAGATCATGTCCAGCTTGGGATGTCGGCTCCGAGACGGACGGCAGCAATCGTCGCACTTGCCATAAACTTCCAGCCGGTGCCCCGATTGGCGGAACCCGTGAGCGGCCGACACCTCGGCCACCACCTTTGAAATCTCCACCGCCGGAAACTCGATCAACGCACCGCACTCGCCACAAATCAGGTGGTCATGCCGAGGGTACCCGTAGTCGTGCTCGAACACGTCGCGCCCCTTGGCCCGAGCCACCTTGCGCAACAAACCCGAACGCTCCAACTCCTGCAACGTCCTGTACACCGTCGCCCGGCTGACTCGACCGCCGTCGGTCCGAGCCGTCAACGTCGCCACCAACTCCTCACGCTCGAAATGCTCGTGAGACGAAAACACCTCCTCGAGCACGAGCTCCCGCTCCCGAGTCAATCTCTTGTTCTGAGTCGACAGGTACTCGCCGAACTTGTCACGAGGCGAGACGGAGACCGAAACCGATTCCAGATCACTCACGACACGCCCCCGACTGCCAGACCAAGGTCACGATGACTACGTCGCTCTCAGCTGGTCCAGAACCGACTGGTAGGAGTCCACCTGAGCGGTCACCTCGTCGGCCCCATACCCCTGAGACACCCAGAAACGTCTCTGCCCCTCGAGAATCGCCGACGACTCGTCCGGCGACTGCTCGGCCAGCCAACTGGCATGAGCCGGATCGACGCCCAGCGGAGGCAACGCAGTGCCCGGTGCCGAAATCCCTTCGACCGCAGATGTGCCGGAAGCCGAAGACCCTGCCTCGACCCGAGCCTGTGCTTCGGCGGAAAACTCCACTCGGTCGACCGCGTCAGGCGCAGCCGCCGCTTCGGCCGGGGCAATCTCGCCGGGCGAGGCGACGGAATCGGGAGGCTGGATCGGCTGCAAAGGTTGGTTGCCGCCGATCGGTGCGGGGCCGGTCACTTCCATGTCGAGATGTCCTGGCGGGATGCGTCCATCGGCTCCACAACGGTACCGACGTCTAGGAGATCATACCGAAACCCGAATCCGCTCAGCAATACCGCGTCCCGGTCACTACAGATTGTTCCTTCATCCGCGGCTGTATGGACCCATCGTCGAACCGACCAGATCGCCAACCCCCGCCTCGACACTCCGACCAATGATCGCCGCGGCCTCGAGCACCTGCTCGCAGTCGACGTCCAGGTGAGTACAGGCCCGTAGTCGATAAGACCCACTGGCTCCGACCTTGAGACCCAACTCGAATGCCCGAGACGCCAACTGAGTCGCGTCGCCGATCTCCGGATCGATATCGAAAAACACCAGGTTCGACTCGACGTCGGCCGGGTCGACCCGAATCCCGTCGATCTCGCTCAACGCCTCGGCAAAAGACTTCGCGTTGGCATGATCTTCGGCCATGCGATCGATGTTGTTCTGCAGAGCGTAAACCGCAGCGGCAGCGACGATCCCCGCCTGACGCAATGCACCGCCGAACAGCTTACGAGACCGCCTCGCCTCGGAAATCTCGGCTGCCGACCCCACAAGGATCGATCCCATCGGACAACCCAGCCCCTTGGAAAAACAAATCGAAATCGTGTCGTAATGCCGACACGCCTCGGCCGCCGTGTAACCCGCAGCCACGCACGCATTGAACAACCGGGCACCGTCAACATGAGTCTTCAAACCGTTCTCGTGAGCCCACTGGCCGACGCGATCCAGTTGCTCCAGCGGCCAAGGACAACCGCCGCCCGAATTGGTCGTGTTCTCGACACACACCAATCGAGTCCGACACAGGTGCTGATTGTCTGCTCGCAACTTGCCCTCCAGCACGTCGACATCGATCATGCCGTTCTCGGACTCGAGCAACCGGCAGGTGACGCCCGACAGGATCGCCGGGCCACCGGCCTCGAAATTGGCGATGTGGCCCGAGTCGGCAATCAACAACTCGTCGCCCGGACGACAGTGAGTCCGCACGCCCATCTGGTTCGACTGAGTCCCCGAACAGGCAAACACTGCGGCCTCTTTCCCCAACATCTCCGCCACCATCGCCTCGAGACGGTTCACCGTCGGGTCCGAACCCGACATGTCGTCTCCACACTCGGCCTCGGCAATCGCCCGCCGCATCGCCTCGGTCGGCCGCGTCACCGTGTCGCTGTACATGTTGATAAACGGGTCGCTCATCGCCATTCCTCTTTGCTGGAATCCATGCCCGCTTCAGGGCTCGCCTCACTGTCGTTGACGTCACTCTAGTCCGCTCACGGGCGATTCTTCAACGCTGAGCCGATCACAGATTCCGTGGCCAGCCCGGCCAAGAGCCACTACGATAGCCCTGCGATGGCCCCACGACACACCAGGTCGCCACCGATGACTCTCGACATCAGCACCATCGACGCCAAAGACGGACAGGCCGAAACGCTCGTCGATCAACTCCGAAAACAACTCAGCCCGCAAGGCGATATCGTCTCCGACGCCGGACGTGCTCGCACCATCGAACTCTTCGGCGAACCACTCTCACCACAACAAGTCGTCGATCGCATCTGCGACGATGTCGCCAAACACGGCCTCGATGCCGTGCTCGACTACACCCGACGACTCGATGATGCCAACCTGACTGCCGAAACACTCAAGGTCACACCCGACGAATTCCAATCGGCTCACCAAAACGCCAACCCCGACTTCCTGAACACCATCCGACGCATCCGCGACAATATCGCACAGTTCCAAACGAAACTGATGCCGCAGGATGTCACCCTGACCCGACCCCAGGACGATGGGGCAGGGCAGGGCGGGGGGCAGGGCGGGGGGCAGGGCGGGGGGCAGGGCGGGGGGCAGGTCGAGTTGCGGCAGAGGTATCGGCCTCTGAAACGAGTCGGCCTGTGCGTGCCCGGCGGAGCCGCCTCGTACCCGTCCACCCTGTTGATGACCGCCGTGCCGGCTCAGACGGCCGGAGTCCAACAACTGGCTGTCATCGTGCCGCCGACTGAATTCGGAGGCTACAACACGAACCTGCTGGCAACCTGTTTCGAATTGGGAATCGACGAGGTGTACCGCGTCGGAGGAGCCCAGGGAGTGGCGGCACTGGCCTTTGGAGTCGAGGGCATTCCGGCGGTCGACAAGATCGTTGGTCCGGGCAACCTGTTTGTCGCTCTGGCCAAACGTCGCGTCTTCGGCGAAGTCGACATCGACTCGATCGCCGGCCCCAGTGAAGTCGTCATCCTGGCCGACCAGACGGCCGACGCCCGCTTTGTAGCCGCCGACCTGATTGCCCAGGCCGAACACAGCCCCGGCGTCAGCGTGCTGCTGACCTGGCACCCGCCGTTGATCGAACAGGTACGAACCGAGTTGGTCGAGCAGTTGAAGCGGTTGCCTCGAGGTGACTTGGCCAGCGAGAGTCTGACCCAGTATGGGGCGTTGATTGGAGTCGAGGATCTGGACCAGGCGGTCGAGTTGGCCGAGAGAATGGCTCCGGAACACTTGCACATCTCGACGGCCGAACCCGAATCCGTGTTGGAACAAGTACAGAACGCTGGAGCGATCTTCCTGGGGCATCACACTCCGGTCGCGCTGGGCGACTACATCGCCGGCCCCTCACACGTGCTGCCCACCGGCGGAACCGCCCGCTTTGCCAACGGACTCTCGGCCACCGACTTCCTCAAACGATCCAGCGTCATCCGCTACGACCGCAGGTCGCTGGCCAGTGCGGCAGACGATGTCTGCCGGATCGCCGAAGCCGAAGGCCTCGACGCCCACGCCGCCAGTATCACCATCCGGCTGACTGACGACGACCAGGCTGCCGCGTCCGACTGATTCAGTCCGACGCCGGAGCCAACCGAGCCACTTCGTTCCAATCGACTTCAACCCCCAGGCCGGGGCCGGTCGGAGTTTCGATCACCGGCCCGTTGACCGAGATCGGGTTGGTCGCCACCCGTGACTCGTGGTAGTCCGGCCCCAGGATGTCTCCCGGGTAGGTCTCAACCTGCATATTCGGACAGGCGACCACCAGGTGGCACATCGCCGCGGCCGCAATGTCGAGCTCCAGGTTCGAACCGATGCTGCAGGCGACTCCGTGCTCGCCAGCCAACTCGGCCATCTCCCACGCCTTGCGGATCCCACCGTTCTTGCCTGGATACAGGCTGATCACGTCACATGCCTCGTGACGAATGCACTCGATGACATCGGGAAGATCAAACACAATGTCATCGGCCATCACCGGACAGGAAATCTCGCGTCGCACTTCGGCCAACGCATGAAAATCGCCCTTGGTCGTCGGCTGCTCGAACAACCCCACATCCAGGTCCTTCATCCGTCGCATCGCCTCGATCGCCGTGGCAGCGTCCCAGCCGGCGTTGGCGTCGATCACCAGGTCACGCTCCCCACCCATCGTCTCACGCACTGCCGTCACCCGCGCCACATCCTCATCGATCTCGGTCCCCACCTTGACCTTGAT
The DNA here is from genome assembly GCA_963694825.1 of Planctomycetota bacterium. Classification (GTDB taxonomy): domain Bacteria; phylum Planctomycetota; class Planctomycetia; order Planctomycetales; family Planctomycetaceae; genus UBA8437. Next base: position 2,758 of record CAVOEV010000164.1, on the reverse strand, counting down.
CGTCTCAAACCCCTCCTCGACCAACTCACCCGCTCGCTTCCGAGCCTGGTCGATCGGGTAGGCCCCCATCGAAAACCGACAGGTGATCGCCAACGGCCGGACGGCTCCACCAAGCAGCTCATACACCGGTTTCCCCTCCGACTTGCCCCGGATGTCCCAACAAGCCATCTCGATCGCACTCTTGGCAAACCAGTTGCATGCGGCCGCCCGATCCATCACCTGATCGATGGCCGGGATGTCACTGGGGTCGCAGCCGATGAGCAATGGAGTGAACACGTGGTCGATGACCGCAGATGCCCCCCAGGCTGTCTCGCCGCTCCACCGAGCCATCACTGTCGCCTCGCCAGCACCCTCGATTCCCGAATCCGTCTCGATCCGCACCAGTACGTAACGCGACACGGTGTGCTGGCCCAACGCCGAAATCATCCGGCGGGATGGCTTCAAGGGGATCTCGACCTGGTGAGTCGTGATGCGAGTGATCTTCATCGACTTCCTCGTGTACGGGTGAATCGTCTATCATCAGTCCGTTCAGGCGAACCAGCATACCGACCCCGCCCGAGCTTTCCATCTTGGCCGCTCCGCCACCCGCTCGCCACCTTTAGCCATTTCGCTCCGCCCACCGTGAAGACGATCTTCCTGCCCTTGGCCGTCATCAGCACGCTGTTGCTGGGAACAACGTTTGTCCTGGGCTGGACGATCCAGGATGCCGCCGAACCGTCTCTCAGCCACCAGGTCGACCACCACCTCTGGACCGCTCTGGCGGGCATGCTGTTCGCCACTCTCGTCCACGGCCTGGTGATGACCTATTTCATCGGGACCGGCCGCTGGTTCGAAGAGACGACTCGAGCCTATTCGACGACCGGTGAATCGGTGATCGGCGAGTGCTATGCCGCAAGCCGGGCACTGAAGTACCGCACGGTCATGGCCATCGTCGCAGGCTTCACACTGCTGCTGGCCGCCGGCACGCTCGGAGCCGCCGCCGATCCCGCCTCACCGGTCGGCTTCACCGGCTGGCTGGGACTCACCCCTGCCACCCTGCACCTGCTCGTCGCCCTGGCCGCCATCGCTGTCAACTCGTGGACTCACCTGGCCGAATACTCGGCACTACACGAAAATGCAAAACTGATCGAACGGATGATGGACCAGGTGAGACGGATCCGCGCCGAACGAGGCCTGGACGACTAACGCTGACGAAACGGTTGAGCACCGATGAAGGTCGGGTCCTTCGAATCACCCGGGCCACGATGCGGCAACGTGCCATCCCGCGGTTCCAGAAAATCCGACACCAGCGGATCCGTCGACGAAAACTCGACCTGCACCCCCCGCTGCATCACAATGCCCGGCAACATCAACTCACGCTCACCCTTCTTGGGGTCGGCCGTCTCGGTTCGAGTCGACCAGTTCTCGCTGATCGCCCCCGTCGTGCTCACCATCTGGCTGAACTGCAACTCCGCGTACTTGGTCTCCACCACGCACTCCGGACCCGCGACCTCCAGAAACAGGTTGAGGCGGATCCTGACGTTGTCCGAGCTGTCAGTTGGCATGTGCTCGAACACCAGGCCTCGCTCGACCTGACGAAACGTGTTGTTGCGGATCGCAATGTTCCGCCAACGTCGATTATCACCCGAAAACAACACCGCCACCTTCGCAGACTGGATCACCGACTGCTGCAGTGTCAGGTCCACAACATGATCGGTCATTTCCAACCCCGCCCGCATCGGCCCAATCATGCGGCAGCCCAGAATCCTGACATGCGAATTCGTATCGTAGGTGGCCGATGAAAATCTCAGACCGACCGACCCGGGACCGCCCGAACGCAACACCAAACCCGTCAGTCTCAAGACATCATCACTCGGGTCACCCGCCACACCCCGGGCATCGATGCCGGCTTCGGTAAAGCCGTCGATCGTCAGGCCCTCCAACGCCACCCGATCCTGAACTCCAGTCAAGACAACACCCACCGGACGCGACTTGGCGTCGATCCGAAAACCCGAAATGCTGATGTGCTCGACCTGAGTCAACAGGATCCCCGGCTTCCCGGCGGCAGGCACAAGCACCGCCGGCTCGACACCCGTGCTCCTGATCTCGATCCCCGTTGGCCACAAACCCTGAGTGCCGTCGATCTCAATCGACTCGGCATAAGACAGACCTCCCAAGACGTTGATCGTCACCTGCACGCGACGCGACTGCGGTCGGTACGCCGACTTGTGCTCGCGGACGAAATCCAGAGCCGAAACGATCGTCTTGAACCTCGCCTCCGGACCAACCTCCAACGTCCGCTTCGATGCCGCCAACGGGTCGACCGGCTCCACGACTCCGCCACCCGAACCACCGCTCTCGCCACCACTATTCTTCGCACCACCACCCGAGCCCTTCCCAGGCTCCTCGCCAGACGATCCTCCCGAATCGCCTCCACCACCCAGACTGCCGCTCATCACCATGCCGATCACCACAAGCAAAACCAACCCGCCTGCGACCAGCCCTATCTTCAGGCCGAGGCCCCGACCACGATCGTCGGTCGACGGCTTGCGACGCCGAGTGCTCGACCGAGGCTCTAGACTCGGCACCGATGTGTCCAAAGCCGGAAACCCGCCGCCAGACGGCGCGGCAATCGGCGCGGCAATCGGCTCCGCAATCGGCTCGGCAATCGGCTCGGCAATCGGCTCGGCAAACGGCTCGGCAAACGGCTCGGCAAACGGCTCGGCAAACGGCTCCGCAAACGGCTCGGCAATCGGCGCGGCAATCGGCGCGGCAATCG
>CAVOEV010000163.1:0-10951 GCA_963694825.1 Planctomycetota bacterium | reverse complement strand
TGTCGATGACGGTGGGCGAGTTGACGTAGGCCAGCAGCTGCGAGAGATCGCGGTCGAGACGGTGCTCACCGGTGGGGAACGTCTTGTCGAGCTGTCGCAGGACGGCGGCCGAGGTGGCCTGGTCGGGAGCACCCATGCGGATGAACGTCAGCGAATAAGCTCGCAACAACCCCAGCCGGTTCTCGGTACCGATCCTGGCCCAGCCGAGGCTGGCCAGGGCCTGCAGCAGCTTGGGCTGCAGCCGCTTGTCGCCCTGTCGTGCCAGGGCGATCACGCCGTTGATCACCGCGGTCGGCTCGTGCCGGGTGAAGATGTCGTTCTGCCACGAGGCGACCGGTTGCGATTCGAGTGCCAGGCGGGCTGCGTACCGAATGTGTCGGTCGGCGTGGCCCAGGTGAATCAGCCCGGCCTGGACGGCGGCGGGATCCTGTTGACCGTGGAAGGCCTCGAGCGATCGGCGTAGTTTTCTGAGTCCGAGGAAATTGTCGGAGCCTGGACCGGCCGGTGCGGTCGATTCCCTTCCGGTGTAGGTGACGCGGAACAACTCCGACTGAGCTCCTCGGCCACCGATCGTGAAGTACATCGCCCCGTCGTCACCAATCGCCACGTCGGTCAGCGGCAACGGTGCGCGGGCGACGAATTCTTCTCGGACACCGACATAGCTGGCACCCTTGGGTTGCAGGTGTACCGCGTACATCGTGCCGAACGTCCAGTCGCAGAGGTAGACGGCTCGCTGGTAGCGGGCCGGGAACTTCGCTCCGGTGCCGAAGTTCATTCCCACGGGCGAGCCGGGGCCGATATCAACGACCTGGGGCAGGCTGTCGGCGTACCAGGTGGGCCACTTGCCGGTTCCGCTGCGCCAGCCGAATTCGCTGCCGCTGACGGCGTGGCACAACCGGGTCGGTCGGTACCAGGGCGAGCCCATGTCCCATTCCATGTCGGCGTCGTAGGCGAACAGATCGCCTTCGGGGCTGAAATCCATGTCGTAGGAGTTGCGGTAACCGGCGCTGATGATGCTCCAGGTTTTCCCGTCGGGGTCGGTCCGAGCAATCCAGCCTCCGGGAGCCATTCGGCCTCGGGCGTGGCCTCGAGCGTCCCACTGCCGTGGCAACAGAAGGTCTTCGGACCAGTTCCCCGGTAGGTGGTTGGCACTGAGTCCGTCGGGGGGATTGGTGTGGTTGCCGGCGATCAGGTAGATCGACTTGCCGTCGGGTGAGAGCCTGAGTGCATGAGGCCCGTGCTCACCACCTCCGGCCAACGCCTTGAGTTTCTCGATCTTGTCCCACTCACCATCCCCGGTGGTATCGACGGCACGGTAGAGTCCGCTGCCGGGTCCGCCGTTGGCCGAGATGTAAAGATGTCCGAAGGCGACCAGCATGCCCTGGGCGCTGCTGATGGGCAGGTCGAGTTTTTCGACCCGGGTCGGTTCGCCGCTACCGATCTTCGGGGGAGTGATCCGGTAGATGCCCTGGCCGCCCTGGTCGCTGGCCAGCAGTCGGCCCTGTCCGTCGCTGACCAGGCAGACCCACGAGCCCTGGGTGGGCTTGGGGACGGTGTAGAGGCGTTCGACCTGGAACCCGGGCTGGACCTGGAACAGGCCTCGTTTGGTCTGTGGCCGGCCGTCGGCGGCGAAGACGTTGCCCCAGGGGCGGACGCCCATCGTGCCCAGGACGACCGCCGGGGAGGTGGTCTTGGCGTCCCGTGTCTTAGACACCTGCCAGTTCTTGTCGCTGATGATCGTGGAAATCTTGTCCGCGGCATCCCGGTAGACCAGTTTCACGGCCAATCCCGCCAGACCGCCGGAGTTACGACCCTCGATCTCGATCACGTTCTTGCCCGGCAGCAGGTGCTGCTGAACGTCAGCGGCCACCGGAGCGCTCCAATCGTCGCCGGAGAGCAGTCGCTTGCCGTTAATCCACATCACCAGGTGGTTGTCACAGCTGGCGATGATTCGAGCCTGCCGTGTGGTCGCGGTGAAGCTGCGGCGGAAGTAGTAGCGGTCGTTGGCTCCGGCCGACTTGCCGCCCCAGATCCACTGGGCCTTTGAGCCGGCCGTGAAGTCAAGTTTCTTGATCACCCGGGTCTTCCCGGCTGTCTTCTCGGCGCCCTGGACCTCCACCGGAACAACCTCCGGCTTCTGCGTGAACACTTTGCCGGCCGCGTGAGCGGGTGCGGGGAGTGCCAGTGTGGCCAGGAATAGCGACGCAAACAGGGCGTTGCGGATCATGCTGGTCATCTCGTTTTGAAGAACTCTGTGAGCGGCGATCGGTGTCGTTCAGGCGACCAGGTCGTCGACGACATCGCCGTGGACGTCGGTCAGCCGGAAGTTTCGGCCACTGTAGCGAAAAGTCAGCCGGGTGTGGTCGATTCCCAACAGGTGCAGGATGGTGGCGTGCAGGTCGTGGAAGTGGACTTTGTTCTCGACAGCGTAGTAACCGTATTCGTCGGTCCGTCCATAAACGAAACCAGGCCTCACACCGCCTCCGGCCATCCACATCGTAAATCCGTGCGGATTGTGGTCGCGACCATTTCCGTTTTCGGCTGTCGGAGTGCGTCCGAATTCTCCGCCCCAGACAACCAGGGTTTCTTCAAGCAGTCCTCGCGACTTGAGATCCTCGAGCAGTCCGGCGATGGGTTTGTCGATTGACCGGGCCATTTGTCGCATCGACGATTCGAGTCCTGAGTGGTGGTCCCAGCCGTTGCTGTTGCATTGCACAAACCGAACGCCTCGTTCGGAGTATCTCCGGGCCAGCAGGCACTGTCGTCCGAAGTCCTCGGTCGTCTTGTCGTCGATTCCATACATGGCCTGCGTGGCGCGAGATTCGGTTTCCAGTGCATGCACCTCGGGAGCGGCCGCCTGCATGCGGAAGGCGAGTTCGAACGAGGCGATACGACCTTCGAGGGCCCGGTCCGAGCCGGTCAGTTCGAGTTGATCGATGCCGAGGCGTCGGATCATTTCGAGTTCTCGTTTCTGGATGTCGGCCGAGGCAGCAGGCTTGATGAAGGGGAAGCGGGCAGCGGAGGCGAGTGTTCCATCTCGGCCCAGTGGAGTGCCCGAGCAGGCGGCGGGCAGGAAGGCCGAGCTGAAGTTGTTGGCTCCGCCCTGTGAGAGTGCCTGGCAGATGGTCACATAGCCTGGCAGGTTGCGGTTTTCGTTACCCAGGCCGTAGACCAGCCATGATCCGAGACTGGGTCGGATGAAGGTGTCGGTTCCGGTGTGCCATTCGAGCACGGCTCCACCGTGACGCGGATTGGTGCAGTGCATCGAGTTGATGATGCAGAGTTCGTCGACACGTCGAGCGATCTCGGGAAACACTTCGCTGACCGGCGCACCCGACTGGCCGTGGCGGCGGAACCGGAACGGAGAACCGACCAGGTTGCCGTGCCGCAACGGAAACGAAAGCACTCGTGGCTTGGCAAAGGGAAGCGGTCGGCCATGCTCGAGGACCAGTCGCGGCTTGGGGTCGAAACTGTCGATGTGGCTGGGGCCGCCGAACATGAAGAGCATGATCACCCGCTTGGCTCGAGCGGGTTGGGGCGAGGCGTTGGGTAACAGGATGTCGTGGCGGGTGGCGACCGAGTCGGCCGCGGTCGATTCGTCATCGAGTAATCCGGCCAGCGCGAGCGAGCCAAAACCGGCTCCGAGCTCGGACAGAAAACGTCGGCGATGTTGGGCCAATTCAGGCATCGTCTATTCGATGTAAATGAATTCGTTGCTTGAAACCAGTACCCGGCAGACACTCTGCCAGGCCTGCCGAGAATCGTCGAACTGTTCGAGAAACGATTGCCACGTCACGTATTCGTCCCGGCGTGGTTCTCGACCAAGAATCCGGCGGTAGGCCAGCGAGAGTCGTCGTGCGTCGGTGGGCTGGTTCTCGAGAGCTTCGGCCATGGCGCGGGTCGTCTTGGTGACCAGTTGTCCGTTCATCAGGAACAGTGCTTGAGGTGCCACGGTTGTTTGGTTGCGGCGGCCACTGGCGACGGCGGGATCGGGGAAGTCGAAGGCTTCGAAGACCTCGTAGACGGCGCTTCGCAGCACCGGCAGGTAGACACTCCGGCGTGGAACGTCGAAGTGGATCTTCGAGCGAGGCGTGCCGCTCGAGAGGTTGTCGAAGGCTCGAGCGTCGATCGGCTGTCCGCCGATGGTTTCGTCGAGTTGTGCGGCGATAGCGAGCAGCGAGTCGCGGAGCACCTCGGCGTGCATCCGCCTGCGATTCATCTTCCATAGCAGGCGGTTGTCCGGATCGATTCTATTGGCTCGGTGCCTGACGGCCGGCGTTGCGATCGTGCTCATTCGGTACGCATTCGAATTCATGATCTTTCGGTGCAATTGCTTGATCGACCAGCCATCGGCGACAAAGCGGACGGCGAGCCAATCGAGCAGTGGTTGATTGTCGGGCTGTTGGCCGCGTCGGCCGAAGTTGTTGGGAGAGCGGACGAGGCCATGTCCGAAGTGAGCCTGCCAGGCTCGGTTGACCAGCACGCGAGCCGTCAGCGGGTTGGCTGCCGATGCGACCCAGCGGGCCAGTTCCAAGCGGCCACTGCCGGGGCCGGTGAGAGATGGCTGGTCGAATCCGGCGGCGATTCGAGGAAACCGTCGAGGCACCTTGGGGCCTCGTGTCAGGTGGTTGCCTCGGAGAAAGATCTCCAGATCCGCTCCCGCCTGGTCGTTGACGGCCATCGCCTTGGGGATCGCTTGGTAGGCAGTGCGTGCGGCCTGGAGTTCTCCGGTAAGGGCTTGCCGCTGTTGTGAGGTCATGTCCTGCTTGTTGCCGAGCACGAGGATGCGATCGAGCCGGTCGATGGTGGTTTCGAGTCGGCTGAGTCGTTGTTCGAGCGATGCGGGGCCGAGGGCTCGGGCGTTCCACTTGGAATCGACGCGAAAACTGAGCATCACCTGGGTGCTCTTGAAGATCCCGGCCAGAGCGTAGTAGTCGCTGGTTGGCACGGGATCGAACTTGTGGTCGTGACACCGAGCACATCCGAGCGTGAGTCCCATGGTGGCTCGGCCGAGCGTATCGATCTGGTCGTCGATAATGTCCATCTGCTGTTTGATCGGGTCGTCCTCGGCCAGCATCTTCGGTCCCAGTGTCAGGAACCCGGTGGCGATCACCCGAGCGTACCGTTCGGCCTCGGGTTCCCCAGCGACGGTGGGCACCAGGTCGCCGGCGATTTGATCGACCAGGAACCGGTCGAACGGCGAGTCGATATTGAAGCGGTCGATGACCCAATCGCGATATCTCCAGGCGTCGGCGTAGTACAGGTTGTCGTCCATGCCGTTGCTGTCGGCGTATCGGACAACATCCAGCCACAATCGGCCTTGGCGTTGTCCGTAGCGGGGCGAGGCGAGCAGGCGATCGACGAGTCGTGCGAACGCACCGGGTCGGATGTCGTCCCGGAAGGCGTCGACCTGGCCTGGTGTGGGAGGCAGTCCGTGGAGATCCAGAGTGGCTCGTCGGATCAGCGCACGGCGATCGCATTCGGGAGCGGGTTCGAGGTGCTCGTCTTCGAGGCGAGCCAGCAGGAAACGGTCGATCGGTGATCGGATTCTCGCCTGGTTGTCAGGCCGCTTGGGGTTGGGGGGAGCCGTCGCCCGGGGTGGTTGGAAGGCCCAGTGATTGCGTGAGGCCTGGTCGTAGGGAAACGCATTGGCGTCGGCGGTTGATCGAATCGGTGTTGGTATCGGTTTTTGGCCTGGCCAGCGAGCACCTTGGCGAACCCAAACGGCGAGGTCTTTTATGTCACGAAGCGGCAGCTTGGTGCGCGGTGGCATGTCGGGTGTCGCCGGGTCGTGTCGGACGGCGAGTATCAGCAGGCTGTTGTCGGGATCGCCAGGCTTGATGGCCGGCCCCGAGCGGCCTCCGGCGAGCATGTGGGCCAGCGAATCGAGTCGCAGGCCGGATTCGTTGTCCGCGTCGGGACCGTGGCAGTCGAAGCAATGCCGAATCAGCAGTGGCCGAATCCTGTTTTCAAAGAACGCGGCATCCCGGCTCGAGACGGTTGGTGGAGCGGCCCAGGCTGTTGCCGGCGCGCCGGCGAGGATCATGATGGTGACGCAGATCCGCATTCGGTCATTTTATAGCAAGGGGAAACACCAAGGCACGTTCGGCATGGACGATTGTCGTACAGAGGCCGATATATCTGTTAGTATAAGTGAGTATTGATGTACAAGAACGTCTCGACTATGCATTCACACGAGCACGCATTTACCGGTTTCAATCCGCGGCAGCGCGAGGGGCTGCTGCAACTGGACCGTCGTGGGATGTTGAAGGTGTCAATGGCGGGCCTGGCGGGGCTCAGCTTGCCGGGTTTATTGGCCGAGCGGGCTCATGCGGCGGAGACGGGTCGCGCGATGTCGGGTCGCAAGTCGGTGATCCTGTTGTGGATGACTGGTGGACCGAGTCATATCGACACGTGGGACCCCAAGCCTGAGCGGCCGTTCAACAACCGTGGTCCGTTCGGAGTGATCCAGACAGCCCAGCCGGGCGTTTTCATCTGCGACCGTCTCCCCAAGCAGGCCGCGATGCTCGACCGGTTCACTGTCATGCGTTCGGTGGACGCTCGCAAGAGCAGTCACGAGCCGAACATGACATTCCAGACCGGCAACCGCGAATCGGCTCCGCGGCGCAACCGCGACGGTCGCATGTACCCGGCGATCGGTTCGTTCATTTCGAAGCACCAAGGTGCCAGCGACCCGGGCATGCCTCCTTACGTGGCCTTTCGTCGCAGCTCGTCGCACCTGGCTTTTTCCGGTTGGCTGGGCAAGCAGTACGATCCGTTCATCGCCAATCAGGCCAGCACGTTGCCCGTCTACGACTTGTTGGGCAACGACACGGGCAAACGGTCCGGTGCCGACCTGTTTCAGTTCCCGGCCGGAGTTGATGTGGGGCGAGTTCGCAACCGGCAGGACCTGGTGAAGCGGTTCGATCGGTTGCGTCGCGACATCGACCAGCGCGGTTCGCTTGATGCGGTCGACACCTACCGGGCCAAGGCGGTCGACCTGCTGCTGGGCCGGCGGGCTCGCGATGCATTCGACCTGTCCAAGGAAGATCCGGCGACGGTCAAGCGGTATGGCAAACACCTGTGGTGCCAGCAGGCGCTATTGGCCAGGCGACTGGTCGAAGCCGGTTCGAGCTTCGTGACGCTCGACCTCAGCTACCACACGGCGTCGGGTACGTGGGACAATCATGGGATCCCCGGAGGTGTCTATGGAGGCATCTCGAAGGGACTCGGGCCGCTGCTGCCTCTGTTTGATCACCTGCTGACCACCCTGGTGCTGGATCTCGAAGAGCACGATCTGCTTGAAGACACCCTGGTGATCGCGATGGGTGAATTCGGTCGGACTCCGAACATGGGGACCCAGGGCAGCACCGACGGCCGCAACCACTGGCCGGTGGTCATGTCGATGTGCATGACCGGGGGCGGTTTGAACCACAACCAGACCCTGGGTTCGACCGTGCGTGACGGCAGCCACATCAAGGACCGGGCGATCATCCCCGGCGATATCGCCGCGACGATCTACAAGCACATGCAGGTGCCGCTGGATTCTCAGTATGTGGATCCGCGAGGCCGTCCGAGATTCATGCTCGAGGACGGCGGCGAACCGATCTCCGAGTTGTTCTGAGTCTCGGTCAGCTGCAAACGGTCCGTCAACGGGTCGTCAACACCCGTCGCTTCTTCATGTTGTAGCGGGCGCCCAGTTTCAGCGTGATGTACTTCTTGGCATCGGGAGTGCCGTTGGTCCAGACGTCGGGGTCGTAGACCAACACGGCTGCATCGGGTTTGCCGAACACTTCGAACGTGTCCTTGCGAACGATGATCGCCGTGTCTTCGTCAATGCCGATGCCCAGCAGAGCCTCGCGGTCGAACCGCTTCAGCATCTTCCCGTCCGGGTCAACCAGCACCTTCACCAGTCCCAGTTGACGGCCTCGCTTGACCACGTGCTGGTCGATGGCGCAGTTTTCGATGAAACCCAGGCCGCGTTGATGATCACCGATCATGATCGCGTTGGTTTTCGAGTCGCCTCGGACCAGAAAATCGGATTGGATCGAAGCGCCCGCCGATGAACCGCCGATCACACCACCTCGTTTCAACACCTTGTGGAATTCCTTTTCGGCGCGTGTCCCGAGGTACGAATCGGCGATCCGCCACTGGCGGCCGCCGGTGAACCAGACTCCGTCTGCCGTCTTGAGCGGCCGTACGAATTCGCGCATGTCGGCCTGTTGTTTATCGTGAGTGTGCAGGACGGTGACGTGTTTGAGTTTCAGCGTATCCCGAGCGAACCGGGCGACTCCGGGGTTCTGGTAGTCGTACTTGGGATCCGACGAGATGGCAGTCGGCACGATGACAATCCTCGCCTCGGAACCTCCAGCCAAGTCGACAAACTTCCGAAAGATCGCCGCCGACTGCTTGCCGCCTCCACCAGCGATTAACAACGTGCCTCGTTTCGGACCCTTGGTGTCGTCGGCCGTAGCCGGGTGGGAAACCGAAACGGACAGGAGCAAAAGCGATGCGATGACGAATCGAATGTGGGGACGCGGCTTCATGTGTAAGTCTCTGGCTGAGCGGTTTTGGGCTGCGGTGTGGGCTGCGGTGTGGGCTGCGGCGGAGAGTTGTTGTTTTGTTGCATGAGTTTCAGTTGTTTATTTACGGCATCGCGTCGTTGTCTAAGGAAGTCGAGTTGCGAGCAGACGTTTTGGTGTTCGTAATCGGCCGAGGCGGTGACCTGCGAGAGGACAAGTCGTCGCCGGTTGAGCAGTGCATCGGTGGGTAGCAGGACGAGCAGTGTGAAGGTTGCGGCGGCGATCGTGGCGGTCGTGCCGACGACGTTTGCCGTGTTTGTGGCGTGTCGAGTTGCCAGGAAGGCGATGGCGATGAAGGATGACGTGCCGATGACCAGCACGAATATTCTCCAGAACATATCAGGAATTCGTTCACGCAATCTCAGCAGTGGGAGCATCAGTTTCAATTCGCCGTTGATGCGGTTTCGTGTCCAGGCCCGTCGCCATTTCATTCCTCGTAAACGGCGGATCTCGATCAGGCAACTCGTCAGGCGGGCCCGTGCGGTGGCCGCCTGTTCGTTCGAGGACTCGGCAACGGCCTCGCTCACGACTCGACCGGTGTCATGTCGGCGGACTGTGGTCCGTGGTTTTCGTCGCCGGGCGTGAGCGAGTCGGAGGTCGGGTCGGCGGCGAGTCGCCAGGCGAAGAGTGCGGCGGGGATGTAGAGCAGCAGGTCGATGGCGTTGAACCAGGCGGGATGCGGGATCATGAGCACGTTCGCGATGCCTCCCAGGAGCATCAAGGACCCGACGATGGATGCCGGAACGATGTGGGCTTCGCGAGCCACTCGCACGGCGGTCAGGGCTCCGAAGAATGTGCCCAGGGCGTGTGAAACGATGACCAGGACGAGCTGCAGTGGCTGCTTGCTGAGCTCGCCGGCGATGATATCGCGAGCCTGTTCGATGGTGGCCGGATCGTCGCTGGTGATCTTCTGAAACGCCTCGATCATTTCGCTCGACGGAGGAGCGACGATGTGTGCGACGAATTGGAGGACCATGGTGAGCACCACGGCCCCGATGACTCCGGCCAACGCAGCCAGTCCGTTTCGCAGCATGAGGCTTTCCTGGGTGGTGGATGGAGTCGAGTAATTGGATCGTACAGACTTGGGCCCAGAGCTTGAATAGTGAATAGTGATGGCGTCAGACCCCGGATCAGGAAGCAGGCCAACTGATGATGACCGACAACTCGACCCCCGATTCTTGCGGGATGTCTCGCCGTGACGTGTTGAGGATCGCGGGCACCGGTGGAGCGGCGGCGGTGACGGCTGTCGGCCTGGCCGATGTCAGCGGGGCACCGTCACGGCGTCCGATCGACACGTCAGCGGGAGATCATGTTCTGGAGTTCGAACTGCCGGGAGTGCGGATTGGTTCGGCGGTTTATCCCGACGGACCGACCGGCAGCACGGTGTTTCACTTTCCCGACCGGGCACGGGGCGTGGTGGACATTCGGGGAGGTGCACCGGCGACGTTTTGGACCGATGCGATGAGTCGAGGTGCAGCCGGAGTCGATGCCATTTGCCTGACCGGCGGCTCGATTTATGGCCTGGAAGCGGTCAGTGGAGTGGCGAGTGGCCTGTTGAGTCGACGCGAATATTCGACGCACTGGGATCGGATTGCCTTGGTCTCGGGCGCGGTCATCTACGACTACGGTGCTCGAAGTAACTCGGTTTATCCCGACCGAGAGCTCGGGCGGGCGGCCTTGGAGGCGGCTCGATCCGGGACGTTCTCGCTGGGTGGACGAGGTGCTGGAGCTTCGGCCACGTGCGGCAAGTGGTTGGAGCCCAGGGCGAAACGCGAACTGGCCGGCCAGGGAGCTGCGTTTGCTCGGCAGGGGCCGGTCCGTGTCGCAGTTTTCACCGTCGTCAATTCGGTCGGAGCGATTGTCGATCGTGGTGGCCGCGTGGTCCGAGGCCATCGGGATCCAAAGACCGGTCGGCGACTCGGGTTCAATCAGAACAGCCAGGCCTCGGAAGGAGGCCGGGCGAAGAGTCCGGTTCCCGACGGGAACACGACACTGACGGTGGTGGTGACCAACCAGAAGCTTGGTGACTTTGAGTTGAGCCAATTGTCTCGGCAGGTGCACACCTCGATGGCTCGAGCGATCCAGCCATTTCACACTCTGACCGACGGCGACGTGTTGTATGCGGTGACGACCGACGAGGTGGGATCGGTTGCGGATCGGGCAGCAGGCCGCGTGGTGGCGGAATTGGCGACGCGGCTGGCCTGGGATGCGGTGCTGTCGTCGTTCAGTGGTCGCGGAGTCTAGACGCTGTCGATCCACGCATCGACATCCACGAACGCCGGGTCGACCAGTGCTCCGGTTGTGATCGGCATCATTGTCGACGCCGGGTCCACTCGGGCGAAGAGGATCATCCTCGTCATTGGGGCCGG
>CAVOEV010000162.1:0-10956 GCA_963694825.1 Planctomycetota bacterium | reverse complement strand
GCCCAGTTCGGACGTCTGTTGTTCCATCGTCTGAGTGGCCTGCAGGGTGCGGATGTCCAGGCCGTATTTCTGTCCGATCGCATCGCGAGTTGCGAGGGTTTCGGGGAAGTTGACACCGGTGTCGATAAACAGGATGGGGATGTCCAGTTCGAGTTGCCCGATCATGTGGCAGACGGCTGCTCCGGCACGTTGCAGAGCTGAGATGGCTGCAACTCGACCGGGAAACGTATCGGCCGCCCATTTGAGCAGTTCTTGCGGCGAGTGCGACTGGAACGCCTTGTTGCGTTCGGCGAGGTCGGCCTGAGTGAGAAGTGGCATGGTTGTTGTCGGATCGTCTTGAGAGGTGGTGTCTTTGGGTGTTGAGTCGGTTGTAGGGCGAGGTGGCGTGGTGGTCAACGAAAAAAAACGCCGACCACCCGTGAGGGAATGGCTGGCGTCGAAGGAGATCCTGTTGATCCGCGACGGCTATTGGTTGAGCCGAGCGGAGTTGCTGGCATTGGCGGTAGCGGCAGGCAGGGCGATGTCCCACCACCAGCGGTCACTGGCCAGGCCGGCCGGTCGAGCGGCTGGTGCGATGCCATTGAGTTTCGAGTGGCTTCTGGTCCGGCCGCGGTCAGCCAGCAGGCCCCCCAGGTCGGCTCGGACACCACCGGCGACCTGCACGACCACATCCTTGCCGTTGTAGACACGGTGGTTGACGACCGAGTCGACGGTGCGGGGCACCAGGTGGACGGCCGGCTGGAATTCCTTGTGGTTGCCAAAGACTCCCATGTCCCACCCAGCCTGTTCGGCCAGCCCCTGTCGGTTGACCAGAGCGGCGACGAGTGCGAGGTCGAAGATGTTCTGCAGGTCGGCGAAGACCCGGTCCTTCCTGGACAGTTCGACGTAGTGCTCGGTGAAGTTCTGAGCGAAGGTCTGGTTGGACCCGTTGCTTTTGCCGGTCGACACACGTTGTCCGTCGTTGTTGACGAACTGGTTTTCGGACTGGCAGAGCACGGATCGCCCGACCAGTTGGAAGGCGTCGCCGGCGGTACTGTGCAGCACCTGTCGGTACGACATGGTCAGTTCCCATCTCAGGGCGTCGAGCGAACTGGCTGTCTGTTCGTCGGCACTCATCAAGCTGAAGATGCCTGGGACATGTGTTCCTGCGTCGAGTTGACCGATGCCGATCAGTTTCATCTTGTAGTCGGCTTCGACCATCACGCGAGCGACTCGCGAGTCGGCCGGGACACCTGTGACGGTGATATCCTGTCGTCCGAGTGCATCGCCCAACTGGCTGGTCCAGTTCTTGACGGCTGCCGGCGACAGGGATCCCTTGCGATTGGAGCGAGCGACGAAGTCGTTGATCTGCTTGAGTCCTTCGGGGCGTGGGTCGATCGAGCAGCCGATCACTCCACCACCTTCGGCCGTAAAGGCTCGCAACACGGTGACCAGGTCGTCGAGTTGCAGGACCGGGTGGCCGCTTGTGGCACCGATCGCCGTGCCGGTCGTCGTGTTGACTCGGAATCCTTCGGCCGGGCCAGCGATCACGATGTCGCCGGTTTCGGGGTAGGTGAAGACGAACTGAATCTGTTGCAGACCGGCGAGGTGGCGAATGTCTGCGGGCAGGGGTTCACCGGTTTCGAGTCGACGTGCGACTTCCTGTTCGAGTCGTTTGAGCGAAACGAGTCGCAGTCGGCTGCGGCGATTGACAATGGCGTTGTCGTCGGCGGTGGTGGCGAAGTGGCTGAGTGATTCGAGTCGTCCGCTGGTGTCGGCGGTCGCAATCCGAGTCAGCAGTCCGCTCGGATCGACATGGACGCCGGACATTTGACCGGTGTCGGAAACCGTACCGCCGGACCCATCGATTTCTTCCCAGGGTCCGCTGGTTTCTGATTGGATCAGGTCGACGAGCGAGTCGTAGTCGGCCTGGTTGCCTCCGGCGACCGTCTGCCGCGGTGCGGACTGGGCGGAGACGGGGTTGAGATCCTGGAACGAGGATGATGGGGTTGGCCGAGCGGACCGATCTTCGGCGGCGGCGGAATCGCTTGCTGCCGAGGCCGCGGTCTGGGCGACGGCGAGCTGAGTCGAGTCAGCCGGTCGTGGCGGTGTGGTACGGGCCATCACGGCCAGTGCACCGATGACCAGTGCGAACCCTGTGGCCGCGACCCACATCGGGGTGCGTCGGGTGGGTTGGCGACGATTGAGATATGCGTTTCGGTGATCTCTGGCTGACATGACTGAGGCTCCATTCGTCCGGCTTATGACCGGTGAGTTCATCCCAAGGGGAGGATGCGATATTCTAGGGCGCTGTCTTTATAAAGCATTGTGCAGCTTCGGGAATCCGTCAAACAAATTCCATGCCTTGATCCCCAGCCCGGGGGTCGGACAATCCACAAACGTATCACGTCCCCGAGAACCCGCACAATCCTTCGGTGTCGAGCCTTCCGATTGGCCGTCATTGGTGTGTTATGAGCGTCTTGTTTCAGGATCATCCCGTGCCGGAACTGCCCGAAGTCGAAACGATGGTTCGCGGGATTGCCCGGCATGTGACTGGTCGTCGACTGGTTGCGGCGGTTCGTTGTCGCTGCCGGTTCCGGCCGATCCAGGTGACTCCAGCCGCTTCGACCATCCGCAGTCGAGTCGACGGGGTGAGGATCACGGGAGTGCGACGAATCGGAAAACGGGTGATTCTTGACCTGTCGAGCGGCGATGCCTTCGTGATCGAACCTCGCATGACCGGCCTGATGCTGGTCACCGATCCTCCCGATCGCAGTCACCTGCGTTTTCATTGGCGGTTGGACCCATCTGACAATCCGGACCTGGTCGACGAGTTGTATTTCTGGGACCGTCGCGGGTTGGGGACCGTCCGGCTGCTGTCAGCCTCGGAGTTGGCCGAGCGATTGGGTCCATCTCGACTGGGACCGGACGCGTTGGAGTTAGCAGCCAAGGGTTGGCGCGAGTTGTGTGGCCGAACCGGTCGAGCGATCAAGGTGGCGATGCTCGACCAGAAGCTGGTGGCGGGGATTGGGAACATGTACGCCAGCGAGATCCTGTTCCGGGCCCGGATCGGTCCGTCTCGGCCTGCGGATCAGATTGCCGATCACGAGGCCGCCCGGTTGTCTCGGGCGACGAGACGTGTTTTACGAGAAGCGATCCGTCACGAGGGTTCGACATTGTCCGACGGCACCTACCGCAACGCATTGAACCAGGACGGCAGCTACCAGGAGTCTCATCGGGTCTACGACCGAGCGGGTGAGCCGTGCGTGGTGTGTCGGGCTCGGATCGTTCGAGTCGTGCAGGCTCAGCGTTCGACGTTCTTCTGTCCGGCGTGTCAGCCGGCTTCCCCGAGTCAACAAACGCGAATGGAGGCATCGTGATGTCGGAGAGTTTGGTGACGTCGCAGGCAGAGTTTGCGGCCGTGTGTGCTGCGATCCGCGAGGCGGGCATCGTGGCGATGGACACCGAGTTTGTTTCCGAGGGGTATTACCGTCCGCAGTTGTGCCTGTTGCAGTTGGCGTTGCCTGATCGCGAGATCATTGTCGACCCATTGGCGGTCCCGGATCTGTCGGACTGGTGGCGGATCATGTCCGACGACCAGGTGACCGTGGTGGCTCATGCGGCTCGGCAGGAAGTTCGGTTTTGTCTGGACAACGTATCGAGTCGGCCGCTGGGGTTGTGGGACGTTCAGATTGCCGAGGGTTTGAGGACTCGGAGTTACCCGTTGAACCACGAGCGTCTGGTGGGTCGGGTGTTGGGTCAGAAGGTCCCCGGCACGCAGTCTCGAACCGATTGGCGTCGTCGTCCATTGAGCGATCGGCAGGTCGAGTACGCTCGAGACGACGTCCGTTTCCTGCTCGAGATCCACCAGCGGCAGTCTCAGTCGTTGGCGTCAATGGGCCGCCAATCGTGGGCCGAGGCGGAATTCGAGCGGATGATTGACGAGGTGGAAGCCGAGCGTGGCGAGGAGAGTTGGCGTCGTCTGTCGGGTGTGAACCGGTTGGATCGGACCGGGTTGGCGGTGGCTCGAGCGGTCTACTGGTGGCGTGACCGTTGTGGGGAAGAGCTGGACCAGCCGGTGCGTCGTGTGTTGCGTGACGATCTGTTGATCGATCTGGCCAAGCGAAAGCCAAAGACGGTTCAGGAGGTATTGGCTACCCGCGACATGACGCGTCGCAATTTCAAGTGTCATGCCGAGGCGTTGGCGGTGACGGTTTGCGAGGTGCTTGCCGGTCCTGAGGACGATTACCCTCAGCGTGAGCGGCGACGCGGGGAGCTGCATGACGACGATCACGTGCTGGGCCAGTTGTTGGCAATCGCATTGTCGAACCGGTGTGCCGAGTTGGACGTGGCGGTGGCCTTGGTGGGTACCAGTGACGAGTTGAAGACATTGGTCCGCTGGCACGTCCACGGCGACCGCGAGAACGGTCCGCCTCGTCTGTGCACCGGTTGGCGAGCCGAGGTGTGTGGCGACCTGCTGACTGATGTGCTCGATGGGAAGATTTCTCTTCGAGTCACACCCGACGGGCCGACTCCGTTGGTGTTCGAGCGGCAGGGTTGAGAGCGAGGGTGGCGAGTCTGAGCATGTGACAGGCACCATCGCCTGGCGGCGTTGCGAGTCAGTCCCCCGGGGGGCGGGGGGTCGGGTCGGGTCAGGTTGTTTCGAGTAGCGAACCGTCGTGGAGTGCTGAGGCGACCAGGACGGCGTCGACTCCGGCGTTGGCGGCGGCGGTGATGTCGTCCAGGTCGCGGATTCCTCCGCCAGTGATCAACTCGATCTCGTCGAACCGTTTGCGAATCTGTCGGCACAGTTCCAGGGTCGGCGGTCCGCCTTGCGTGCCGACTCCGGCGAGGTCCAGCACGATCATGCGTTGTATTCCCATGTCGACGGCCATGGTGGCGAGTCCCAGTGGTGTGGGATCGGGCCAGGTCCCGGCGTCGATCATCGGTTGGCCATTTTTGAGGTCGAGGCTGAGAACGAGTTGGCTGTTGCCGACGGCTTCGACGAGTTCCGTGATCAGTTCGGGTCGGTCGAGAGTCTCGAGTCCAGCGACAACCGAGTCGACTCGGTGTTCGATCAACCGAACGGCTCGATCCGTGTTTCTTGGTCCCGCGTCGACCAGCAGTCGGTGTCCGGCCGCGACGAGAGCATCGAGCGTATCCCAGTCGGGTTGATCGTGCTGAATGGCATCGAGGTCGGCGAGGTAGATGCGTTCGAGTCCGAGTTGTGACTGGAAGGTGTTTGCAACTTCCAGCGGACGGGCCGAATCGAGCAATTGGCTTTGGATGGGTTGATACGATTCTCGTCGTCCGGCGATGCCTCGAACGATCTGTCCGTGCATCAAGTCGAGCACGGGGATGATCTCGCAGGCCACCGAGTCGATCTGTGGTGTCACGGTGTTGTCTGTTGCGGCCGGGGAGAGATCGAAGTGCGATGGAGTCCGACCTGGTGACTTTCGGGTTGCGATTCGGTTGCGTTGGCTGCGAGAGGGTCGGTGTGTTGGACGGGGATGCGGACGGTGAAGGTGCTTCCCTTACCGAATTCGCTATTGAGCGAGACGTGTCCGCCGAGCAGTCGGGCGAGTTCCTTGACGATCGAGAGTCCCAGTCCGGTTCCGCCGTATTCGCGAGTCATCGCATCTTCCTGCCCGGGGATCCCGCTCCCCTGGCGGAACTTCTCGAAGATGGCTTCCTGATCGTCGAGCGGGATGCCGACTCCGTTGTCTTCGACGACGATGTCGACCTGTCTCGCGTCGTGGCCGATTCCCTGGACTCGAATCCGGCCTCCTTCGGGAGTGAACTTGATGGCGTTGGAGAGCAGGTTGAGCAGGATCTGTTCGAGTTTTCCGATATCGGAAAACAGCAGCGGGCAATCGGGGGCGACGCTGAAGTTGAGATCGATGTTCTTTTTTTCCGCGAGCGGTGCGACCGAATGGACTATGCGTTCGACGAGGTCTTCCAACCGGAATTCGATCGCGTGTACTTCCATCCGCCCGCTTTCAATTTTTGCCAAGTCGAGCACATCGTTGATCATGGCCAGCAGGCTTTGGCCGGAGGAGCGAATATTGGTGACGTAACGGTGTTGTCGATCGTCGAGGTTTTTGGCGGCGGCCAAGACGTCGCTGAATCCCAGAATGCTGTTCAGCGGAGTTCTCAGTTCGTGACTCATCGTCGCTAGGAACTCGTTCTTGAGGTTGTTCATTTCGTAGAGACGCAGGTTGACGTGAGCCAGTTGGTCGATCTTGCTGTCGAGGTCGATGTTGACGTCCTGGAGTTCGTTCTGGATGGTGACGAGGTGCCGCAGCATGCGGTTGAAGGCGTGGCTGAGTTCTTCGAATTCGTCACCGGTCCGGATTTCGGCTCGGAGTTCGAGGTTGCCCTGTGCGATGGCGTCGCTGACTTTCTTGAGGTGCATCACCGGCTTGGTGATCACGTAGCGGACGATGAGGTAGAAGGCGAGGATGGAGAGGACGACCTTGACGAGTTCGGCGGTGACGACGAAGGCGAAGACGCGGTGAAGCGAGGCTCGAGTGCGGTTCAGTGGCATGCTGATCCTGACGATACCGATCAGGTCACCGGCTTTCAGGTCCTCGCCATTTCCGATGGACTGGTGGCAATCGATGCACGACTGCGTGGCGACGATCCCGGCAAAGAACAGGTACTCGCTCCGCTCTGGCGCCTCCTCGTCCTCGAACTCCCGCACGATTTCCAGAGGTTGATCGGGGGCCTCCCTGAGCATCCGTTTCAACTCGCGTGTCACCTCGACCTCAATGAAATATGATGGTCGATTCTCGGGTGAGGTGGCCGACGAGGCGCCGGGGTTGAAGAGTCGGTACGTGAAGTCGGTCAGATCGGCCGGCTGCAATTCTTCCGACATTTTGTCGATAATTTCATTGAAATCCTTTTTCTCCTCTTCGGGCTGATCCCATTTCCAGTGATGGGCCAGGATGATCCGTGGGATCAGTTGCCGAGCGGCCTGCCGGTTGCCTTCTTCGACCAGTCCGGAGGTCTGCCACCAATAGAGTGCGAAGGTGGTCGTGGCCAAGACGATCAGTCCCAGGCCGAACATCACCAAGCTCTTCAGCTCGAAGTTCGTTTCGCCCAGCAGGCGTTTCATCGTGCCGTACGACATCATCGCTATACTACACTAACGCCCGGGTGGGGTGGATAGCGGGGCGATGGATCGGGAACACAGGAGCCGGTGGTTTGGCCAGAGTGGATACGTGTCGAGTGATCGTGCTGTCGGGTCTGGTGCCGGGGTTGGTGGTGTGCTCGTGTGGTTGTGGAGCCGATTCAAGCGATCCGGTCGACGTGCGGTCGTCGTCGGCTGTGGCATCGCCGAGTCAACCGGCGAGTTCGGACCGCTTGGCCAGTCCGGTGGCGGTTGGCGAGTTGTTGCCCAGCCCCAAGGCTCGCGAGCAGGCTCGAGCGATCCAGTCGCTTCGCGCAGCGGGTATTGTGGTGGAGACCAATGGTGTCGAGGAAGCGGTGTTGGCGTCGTTCGAGGATGGTGCGATTGGCGTGTCGAACGGTCGGAAGCTAGCCGGTTTGGAGACGCTCGAAACGATCCAACTCTGGAATTGTCCTGATGCGGACGATGGACTGGTCGAGTTGTTGAGCGGGTTGGCCAGTTTGAGAGTGCTGGCGATTCGTGGAGGCCGTTTGACGGACGCCTGTTTCGATAGCCTTTCGCTCTCGCCTGCACTCGAATCTCTGAACCTGGGCAATTCGGCGGGCCTGACCGGCGATGGAGTTGCCGGTCTACTGGGCAGGGGTCGAATCAAGCGGCTGTACCTGGACCGCACTGCTCTGAGCGATTCGGTGGTCGAGGGCTGGCCGGTGACGAATTCGCTCGAGATGCTCAATGTTAATCACACTCGTTTGGGCACGAAGTCGGCGTTGCGGCTGCGTGAGTTTGCGGGCTTGAAGAGTGTGTTTGCGGTCGAGGCGGGGATTGCGGCGGGCGAGGTGGCCACGTGGCGAGTGGCTCGGCCGGAGTGCCTGATTTACGACGGGCGTGAGCGTCCGTAGTTGTGTTGGGACAGGCACCATGCACGATCCCGTTTGCGACGAGCCGTGCAGCGAGCCAGCCCCATTTTTTCGGACTAGGCCGACTCGACGATTCCGAGATTGTCGTTGATCAGGTCGACCATTTGTCTGAGTCGCCCGGCGCTGCGTCGGTTGAAGCGGAAGGCGAGACGTGGCAGGTGTCTGAGGTGTCGGTCGTCGGCTTCGAGGCGGTTCATTTGAGTCATTTCGATCCGACCGGATTCGACGATATCGGAGAACTCGTCATTGAGTCGATCGATGAATTCGTCATCGGGAGCGAAGTGCAGTCTGAGCACGAGTTTTCCTCGCACGTATCTCATGCTGTTGTAGACGCTGTAGAACCTCATGATTTCTTCAGTGGCCTCTTCGACGCTTTGCGTCCGGGTGAACAGCGAGAGGTCTTCGGGGGAGATGAGTTCTTGATCGAGGAGTTGATCCTTGACGAAGTCGTTCCATTGTTCCCAGTAGTTGCTCCCGGGCGGGTCGATCATGACGATCGGCATGAGGTCCCGTTTGCCGGTTTGCACGAGAGTGAGTGTTTCGAAGGCTTCGTCCTGAGTGCCGAAGCCACCGGGGAAGAGTACGACGGCGTGGACTTCCTTGATGAACAGCAGTTTGCGGGTGAAGAAGTACTTGAAGTTAACGAGTTTGCGGTCACCGGCGATGATCGGATTAGGATCCTGTTCGAAGGGCAGCATGATATTGGCGCCCATGGCGCGGGTCCGTCCGCAGCCTTCGTGAGCCCCTTCCATGATGCCTCCGCCGGCCCCGGTCAGCACCATCCATCCCTCCTCGGCCATTCTCCGGCCAAAGTCGACCGACTGCAGGTAGCTGGGGTCATCGTGTGGCGTTCGGGCGCTACCGAAGACGCTGACTTTGCGTTGTCGTCGGAACGGTGCGAAGACCTTGAAGGCGTAGCGAAGTTCGCGGAGTGCCCGGCTGAGGATCTTGAGGTCACCTCGGGAGGCCTTGTCCTGCTTCAGTCCATCGGCGGTCTGTTTGATCTGTTCGATCAGCGTCGGATGCCGTGTCAGCACCGAGTCGTGCTCGGTGAACATCACATCCGATTCGGACAGGTCGACTGCTGCGCGTCGTCGTTTCTTGGCCATGAAGTGCTCCGCTAGCCGGCCAACGCTTCGATCGCCTGTTCGCGGCTCGAGTAGATGGCCCAGAGCGTATCGAGCGCGGTGACTCGCAAAAGTTCCTCGGCCATGTCGCTGGCTCCACAAAGGACCAGTTCGCCACCGAGCGGTTTGACGGTCTTGTGGCAGCGGAGCATGAGCGAGAGGAACACGCTGCCGAAGTAGTTGACTTCGCTGAGGTCAAAGACGACCAGTGGCACGTCGGTTTCTTCGAGCGGCGCCATGACGACCTCGGCGGCCTGTTCGATCAGGTCCCACTTCATCGACTCGATGTCACCACCGGGGATGACAATCAGAACCCCACTATGCCATTCAATTCGGAAGTCCTGGATCGACTCGGACATCTCGTCGTCTCGCCTTCTTGAGCGCCGTTCTAGCGGCCGGTCAGTTTATTGCGGATCCAGGCCAGTGGATCATAGTAGCGATCCGCGAGCCGTTCCTTGAGTGGAATAATAGCATTGTCGGTGATGGTGATTGATTCGGGGCAAACCTCGGTGCAGCACTTGGTGATATTGCAGTACCCGATGCCGTAGTCATCCTTGATCTGTTCGAGTCGATCTCCTGCGTCGATCGGGTGCATTTCCAGCGACGCCAACCGGACCAGGAATCTCGGCCCGACGAAGTCGTCCTTGCGGTCGTGGTCTCTGAGCACGTGACAGACATTCTGGCACAGGAAGCACTCGATGCACTTGCGGAACTCCTGCACGCGGTCGGCTTCGCGTTGAGTGAACAGCCAATCGGTATCGAGTCGCGGCTGCAGTTGTCCGATCTTTTTGTTTTGTTCGTAGTTCCACGACACGTCGCAGACGATGTCCTTGATGACGGGGAACGTCTTCATGGGTCTCACGGCGATCGTTTCGCCCGGCTCGTAGTTGTCCAGGCGATCCATGCACATCAGCTTGGAGTGTCCGTTGACTTCGGCGCTACACGAGCCGCACTTGCCGGCTTTGCAGTTCCAGCGGCAGGCCATATCAGGCGCGTGCTGTGCCTGGACGGCATGGACGGCGTCGAGCACGACCATGCCTTCCTGCACTTCTACGCTGTATTCGCTCATCTCACCTCCGTCGTCGTCGCCGCGGAAGATTTCGAGCGTCACCTGCTGAGTCATGACCTCTAGCATCGAGTTGTCCTTGGTCGTGAGTAGTCGTCTGACAGTATCACTGGATCAGTTCCTTGAGTTCATCGGGCATTTCGGGCAGTGGTTCGACCCGCACTTGGAGGTTGCCATCTTCGTCCTGGCTGGTGATCAGGTTCTGTTTGCCCCAGGTCTGATCATCCGATTCGGGGAAATCTTCCCGCGTGTGAGCGCCCCGGCTTTCTTCTCGCATCAACGCCGACTTGGTAACGGCTTCTGAAATATCGAGCATGTTGTCGAGGTCGAGAGCGAGGTGCCAGCCGGGGTTGAAGCCGATATTGCCACCGATGCGAACGGTGGCGGCTCGTTCTCGGAGCGTGACGATATCGTCGAGAGCCGAGTTGAGGTCGTCCTGGGTCCTGACGATCCCGACCTTGTGCTGCATCATTGTTCTCAGGTCTTCGTGCAGTTCGAAGGGGTTGTCTCCGGTTTCGCGATGGAACGG
Source organism: Planctomycetota bacterium (assembly GCA_963694825.1). Lineage (GTDB taxonomy): Bacteria > Planctomycetota > Planctomycetia > Planctomycetales > Planctomycetaceae > UBA8437. The sequence goes on along the minus strand of CAVOEV010000162.1, from coordinate 206 downwards.
AGCGAGCATGGTCTCGGCCTGCTGTTCGACATCCTGCTGATCGACATCAGCGAACTCGTCCCGCCCGGCCGCGTGGCTAGCCGCGTATTCTCCGGCCCGTTTCCCGAAGACGATGAGGTCTGAGAGCGAGTTGCCTCCGAGCCGATTCGCTCCGTGCATTCCACCGGCGACTTCGCCAGCGGCAAACAGTCCAGGCACTCGAGTTT
>CAVOEV010000161.1:0-10966 GCA_963694825.1 Planctomycetota bacterium | reverse complement strand
AAGCCCGGTGCGGCGTTGCATGACCTAGCCCTGGAGATTCCCGAAAACGTCGGGCAGGTTCGGTCGCGGGTCGACCTCGACAGCCCCGAACTGGCCAAGCGACTCGATGGCAAACAGACACTCTTGGTGCCAGGAAGCGACGCCGAGGCGTTTTACCCGGCGGAAGAGCGGAGGGAGCTGGCGACACTGAAGGACCGGTCGGCCCGGCTTGCGGCGGTGACGTTTGCCAAGCCGGTCATGGCGATGGTGGCCTTCGACAGCAAGAAGCCCTCGGATCTGCGGGTACATGTCGGCGGCGACAATCGACGATTGGGTGAGGTTGTCTCCCGAGGATTCCCCCGCGTGCTGCTTCGCAAGGACCAGCCGGCGGTGAAGATTCCCCAGGCCACCAGCGGGCGGCTCGAACTGGCTCGTTGGCTGACTCGGGTCGATCACCCTCTGGCCGTCCGGGTGATGGTCAACCGAGTCTGGCAGTGGCATTTCGGCGAAGGGCTGGTTCGGACGCCGGATAACTTTGGACAGTTGGGCGAAGAGCCCTCGCACCCCAGGCTGCTCGATCACCTGGCCCAGACCTTCATCCGCGACGGCTGGTCGCTGAAGCGATTGCATAGCCGGATCCTGCTCTCGGCTGTCTACCGCCAGGCGAGTGCATCGCGGGAGGGGCCGATGCAGGTCGATGCCGACAACCGATGGTTGTGGCGGATGAGCCGTCGACGGCTGGAGGCCGAGCCCTTCCGCGATGCGATGCTGGCGGTTTCTGGCGGACTCGATTCTCGGATGTACGGCACGCTGCAGTCGTGGAAGCCCCGGGAATTCAGCGTCGACGACGCGAACAAGGAGACGGCCAACTTCAAGACTCGCCGACGCAGTCTCTATCTTCCGGTCGTGAGAACGACGCTGCACCAGATGATGGAGCTGTTCGACGTCGGTGACCCCAACTCGATCACGTCCCGCCGTGCCAATACCACGGTGCCTCATCAGGCCCTGTTCCTGCTGAACAATCCCTTTGTACGGCAGCGGTCCCGTGGCCTGGCCGAACGGGTGATGGCGTGGTCGGACGACGAGGAGCAGCAGGTCGAGCGGGCCTGGTGGCTGGTGCTGTCACGGCCTCCGAGCACTTCCGAGATGTCACGCGCCCGCCAGTTCCTGGCGGGCACGAGACAGTCCGAGAGTGCTGATGGCAGGCAGGCCTGGACATCTCTGGCCTGGGCCTTGTTCAGCCTCAACGAAATGCTTTATGTAGACTGAATGACCATGGATTCTCTGAAGCAGATCACCCATCGCGAGTTGGCCGGTCTCAGTCGCCGCAGGTGGCTGTCGCAGGCGGGGTGCGGTTTCGGAGGCGTCGCGCTGTCGGCCCTGGCGACTTCGGAAGTCCTTGGTGCCGAGACCGGAGCCGGGGCGCGGCCGACCCATTTCCCCGCACGCGCCAAGCAGGTCATCTTTCTTTATATGCACGGCGGGTGTTCCCACATCGACTCGTGGGATTACAAGCCGGCCCTGCTCCAGCGACACGACGAGTCGTTGCCGGAGTCGATCAACACCGGCCGCAACAAGTTCAATTCCGGCCTGCAGAAGATCATGCAGCCACCCTGGGCCTTTCGCCGGCACGGCGAGAGTGGCCTGTGGGGCAGCGAGTTGTTCCGCGAGACCAACACGCGGATGGACGATCTGTGTTTCCTGTACTCGATGTACAGCAACAACAACGCCCACACGCCGGCGACCCTGGAGTTGCACACCGGTTCCCAGACCCTGATGCGTCCCAGCATCGGGTCGTGGATCAACTACGGCTTGGGCACGATGAGCGATGACCTGCCCGGCTTCGTGACGATCTGTCCTCCCCTGACCTATGGCGGGCAGCGGAATTTCGGATCGGCCTTTTTGCCGGCCTCGAACCAGGGAACGATGATCGGCACCAATCGACTGCCTGTGGCCCAGTCGCAGGTCCGTAACATCAAGGCGGCACGACCGGCGACCGAGCAACGGAGGCTGATCGACTTCATCGCCGCGTCCAATCGCGAACAGCAGCAGGCCGGGGCGGACAGCACGCTGGAGTCTCGTATCGCGTCCTTCGAGCTGGCCTTCCACATGCAGCAGTCCATGCCCGAGGTGATGGACCTGGGAGATGAGACCGCCGCGACACATAACCTGTACGGCATCGACAACAAGACGACAGAGAACTATGGCCGCGAGTTGCTGATGGCCAGGCGACTGGTCGAGCGGGGTGTCCGGTTTGTCCACGTGGCTCACACCGGTGGCCGGGGTGGCCGCTGGGATCAGCACAGCGCGCTGAAGGCCAAGCACGAAGAGAATGCCCGCAGTTGCGACAAGCCGATCTCGGGACTGATCGCCGACCTGAAGCAGCGGGGGTTGCTCGAGGACACGCTGGTGGTCTGGAGCACCGAGTTCGGCCGGACGCCGGAACGGCAAAACGGCACCGGTCGCGGACACCACGCACAGGGGTTCACCTTCTGGCTGGCCGGTGGCGGCGTGAAGTCGGGATTTGGCTACGGGGCGACCGATGAGTTTGGTTACCACGCCGTGGAGAAGCCGGTCAGCATCCACGACCTGCACGCGACCATCCTGCACCTGTTGGGCCTGGACCACACGCGGTTGACCTACAGGTATTCGGGGCGGGACTTCCGCCTGACCGATGTGCATGGTCGGGTACTCCACGACGTGCTTGCATAGAGTCCGGTCCCGCTGTGGGCTGGGCGAAGCGAAGCAGGCTCTGGAATGGGTGAACCAGGCCAAGCACAGTATGTGCCTCCGAGAAAGTGATCCCAATTCAATCCCCATTTGTTGCCGATCTCTGCAAAGTGTAGAATTTCAGGTGAAAGGAACCCGGTCGTGACACGTCACCCATCACCTTCGTCAACCGGCTGCAGCGGATTCCGTGCCTGGCAGCAGATGTCACGGCGCGAGGCTCTGCAGATTGGCGGATTGGGCGGCGTGGGGCTGACGTTGCCGGAGTTGTTCCGCGGTCGCGAGGCTGCTGCTGCCGATGGGACTCGGCCGACGTTCGGTCGGGCCAAGACAGTGATCATGATGTTCCTTCACGGAGGTCATCCTCAGCAGGAGACCTTCGATCCGAAGCCCGAGGGGCCGTCGGCGGTCCGAGGCGAGTTCTCGTCGATTGCGACCAGTCTCGAGGGTGTCCGTTTCAGCGAGGTGTTACCGCGGACGGCCCGGTGGGCTCACCGGATGGCTGTCATTCGCTCGATGAGCCACTCGAACCCCAGCCACGTCCAGGCCTGCCTGCCGGCTCAGACTGGCCACGTCCATCCGGACGAATTTCGTTCTCGAGGCGATTTCCCTCCGTCGGCGACCGACTTCCCACCCGTCGGTGCGGTGCTGGATGCCGTTCAACCTGCCGTCGGCGACCTGCCGACGTGGGTCCGCGTCGGTCCGCTGATGCGTCGCAGCAACGGCACGGTGCTACACGGTCAACTGCCCGGATTGCTCGGAGCCCGTCACAGCAGCTTTGTGGTGGATCAGTCGCTGAAGGATCCGGACGTCAGGATCGAGGCGATCCGGACCAACGATGAGCTGACGTCGATTCGCCTGAAGGGTCGTCGTGACCTCCTGACCCAGTTCGACCTCCAGCGCGGCCTGATCGACGAAGTGGCCGGGGCCCAGAACCTCGACGGGTTCTATCAACGAGCCTTCAATCTGCTCTCCTCGTCCAGGACACGCGACGCGTTTGCGCTGGGCAGTGAGAAACAGGAACTGCGAGACCGGTACGGCCAGACGGAGTTTGGCCAGAGGTGTCTACTGGCTCGACGGCTGGCCGAAGCGGGGGTTCCGCTGGTCAACATCAGCTACTGCCACACACCCAAGGGCAGCTTCGACACTCACAGCAACAACTTCTCGAAGATGAAGAACTCGCTGGGCCCGACGCTCGATCAGTCGCTTGGGGCGTTGATCGAGGATCTTGACGAGCGAGGCATGCTGGAGGATACGCTGGTGGTGGTCAACGCAGAGTTCGGGCGGACGCCGAAGATCAACAGGAATTCGGGCCGAGATCACTGGCCCTGGGTCTACTCGCTGGCATTGGCTGGAGCGGGAGTCAGGGCGGGGACCGTTTACGGAGCGTCTGACGTGTCAGCGGCCTACCCGGCCAGCAATCCGCACGATCCCCGAGACTTCGTTGCGACGCTGTACCACTTGCTGGGAGTGTCGCCGGAGACGACGTTCCAGGATGCCACGAGTCGGCCTCATCGAGTCGTGAATGGTCAGCCGATCTGGGGTCTGATCGGGTAGGGTTCGCGAACCGGGACTGGTTCCCCGCTCGTGGCGGGGGAGAGAGAAATCCCTCGCAGATCGACAGGCGGGCTCGAACCGGCAGTCCGGGGAGCCGATGTGCCGCGCCTGTCGTCTGCGAAGGGCTCGTCCCCCCCGACGAGCTTCGTCAGTCGGCCAATCGGCCGATGACGAAGACCGCCCGAGTCATCGCATGTTGCCGGAGCGAAGAAGCGTGGGGGGGAGGAGTGTTTGGTGAGGTGAAAGGAGTTAGGGTTGTGTGTCGCCGCTGTCCTGGTCTTCCTGTCTTTGCTGGTAGGCTCGTTCGGTGTTGTACAGCAGGAACTCGGGACCGGCCGGGTGGAACTGCACGTCATCTCGGAGGTAGTAACCTGAAGGCAGGATTTGTCCACCGACGTCGGTTTGGCAACCAGTCAGGGCGGTGGTTCCGAGAGCGGTCAGCAGGAGCAATCCGCTGGCGAGACGTTGGCGGGGAGTTTTCATGAGATGCCTCGATTGTGGCTGCTGTTGTTAGCAACCGATTCCAACGACTGTGCATCGTTGGGATATGAACCGTTTAACGTCCCGTCCATTTTTCCGTACGGGGCCGTTAAAGAGATCGGCCGTTACAACCAGAATCTTCGGCAAAACCGGCAAGAATTAACAGGAGCCGGCATCCGGGCGGGCCAATTCAGGCGTTCTTGAAGACTCGTTGAAGTTCTTCAAGCGAGGTGGTGCCATCGGCGACGTGTCGCATGGCGTCCTTTTGCAGTGTCAGCATGTCTTCCTGTCTGGCCGCGGCCCGCAGCTTCGCCAGGTCGGCACCGGAGGCGACCAGTTTCCGAATCGCGTCATTCATCTCGATCAGTTCATAGATTGCCACTCGGCCTTGGTACCCGCTGTCGTTGCATTTTGTACACGGTTCGATGTCTTCGCCCTGCTCGACCAGTTCGACATTCGGTCGAGATTTGCGGTACAACACGGGGGTTTCTTCGGGGTCGAGCCCGATCTTCTTGAGCAGGTTCGGGTTCGGCTTGTAGGCTTCCTTGCATTCGTTGCAGAGTCGCCGGATCAGTTTCTGGCTGATAACTCCACACAGCGACGCCGCTGCCAACTCGGGATTCCCGAGCCATTCGGACCATTTCAGCAATCCGGCCGCGGCATCGGGGGCGCTGATTTCGGTCATCATCGTGCACTGGTCGTGGCACTCGGCGACGACTTGGGCGACGTCGGCGTCGTCGATCGGGTCGAGCAGGATCACATCGGGTTCGACCCGAAAACAGCGTCTCAGAGATTCCTGCAGGTCGTGTTCGGGATTGGTTTCGAACGCTGTGATGTTGATCAGTTCGCGGTCCTGAGTGTCACCGATGGTCTGGATATCTCGGAGGTAGGCATCGATTCCTCGAACGCAGGCATAGAGTGTGGTGGTGACTCCGGTCCGCGAGCCTCCACAGGCGATGAACAGTCCCTGTCGCAACCCGGTTACTTCACGGATTTTCGCTTTCAGATCGTCCGTCATCCCGCAGTCTTCGGGTCGATCGAGTGTTTCTTCGAGGTTGCGGATATGAACCAACAGTCTTTCGACTCCACCTGCGATCGGCTGAGTGAGCACGGTGAGTTCGAATTCGCTGTCTTCGAGCGAGGCCTTGATGCCACCAGCCTGAGGCTGACTGCGTTCGGCGGAGTTGAGACCGGCGAGCAGCTTTGTCATTTGGGTCATGGCGTGAGCTTTTTGCCGAGGGATCCGGCCGGCGGGCACGGGGACTCCGGCGATCAGGAACCCAATGGTGGCTCGTTCGCCCTTGGGGTCGATCCGGATGGTTTCGGCACCGCGAGTGACCGCGTCGGTGAAGAGTTCCTTGACCGGATCAAAGGCGATGCGGACCAGTTTCTGGTTGGCTTCGACGTCGAGCGGGACTCCGTTGCTGGCTCCCTGGAACCGGATCAGTTCGACTTCCACCTCGTCGTCCTGCCTACGACGGCCTCCGCTTCCGCCTTTTTTGCCGAACTTGAAGATCACCGCCAGTCTCCCGGACACTCGACCGTTTGAGTCATCGATTCTGTCACGTCAGGCGTCCTCGGACAACAGCCCGTAAGTACGGAGAGTGGACTTGAGGTCACTCAGTTCGCTGTCACCGAGCGGTGTCATGGGCAGTCGGACCTCGCCTGTGTCGCGTCCGAGCAGTCCCATGGCGGCCTTGATGGGGATCGGATTCGTTGACAGTCCGAGCAGGTCTCGGCAGAGTGGAAATAGTCGTGTGTGCCAGGCCATGGCATCGGCGATATTTCCGTCTTCGAAGGCCACGAGCATGGCCTTGACGTCATCGGGGATGATGTTGCCCACGACCGAGACGACACCATGTGCACCGATCGCGAGCAATGGCAGGGTGAGGCTGTCGTCGCCCGAGAGCAGTGTGAGGTTCGAGAGTGCCAGGACCTGTGAGGCCTGATCCATCGAGCCGGTCGATTCCTTGACCGCGACGATGTTGTCGAGTTCTCCGATCCGGGCGATCGTTTCGGGCTCGATGTTCTTGGCCGTCCGTCCGGGGATGTTGTAGATTACAATGGGCAGGTCGACGGCCAGGGCGACCGCTCGGTAGTGCTGGTAGAAGCCCTCTTGTGTTGGTTTGTTGTAGTAGGGAGCCACGAGCAGTGCGGCGTCGGCTCCGACGGATTCTGCGAAGCGAGTGAGCCGAATGGCTTCGGAGGTGCTGTTGGAGCCCGTGCCGGCCATGACCCGGATCCGCCCGGCGGCCTGTTCGCAGACGATACGGATCACCAGTTCGTGTTCATCGTGGGACAGCGTGGGGCATTCGCCAGTCGTGCCCACCGGGCTGACGCAGTCGGTTCCGCTCTCGACGTGGAAATCGACCAGAGCTCTCAGGGCCGCTTCATCGACGTCGCCATCGGCAAAGGGGGTCACCAGTGCCACGGTCAGGCCCGAGAAGTCCTTGCCTTTGCTCTCCATCAGTCTTTGTCTCCAGCGGTTTTAGTCAGGATTCCGGCTGTGCGGTGGTCACCATTTCGAGTGATCCGGGCCGCTGTGCAGGAATCCAAAAGGAATGTCTAGCGGTTTTCCCAATCGACGCCACTTGCGGCTGCGAGGGACAATTCGAGGGCGTGCGTGCCATCGCGGCCGTGTCCCTGTGCTTGGAGTCCGAGGTAGAGTTGGTGCGAGAGTGCGAGTCCTGGGAGCGAGAGTCCCAGCGACTTGCCTTCCGACAACGCGATACTCATGTCCTTGATGAAGTGTTCGACAAAGAAGCCGGGGTCGAAGTTGTTGTCCATGATCCGCGGCCCGAGGTTCGACAGCGACCAGCTGCCGGCGGCACCGCTGCCGACCGACTGCAGTACGGTGGGTAGATCGAGTCCGGCCTTCTGGCCGTACAGCAGTGCTTCGCAGACGCCTATCATGTTGGTGGCGATCAGGATCTGATTGACCATCTTGGTGTGCTGGCCAGCTCCGGCTTCGCCCTGGTGCACGATGGTGCCGCCCATGGCGTTCCAGCAGGGTTCCAGGGCATCAACGACGTCCTTGTCGCCGCCGATCATGATCGAGAGTGTCCCGTTGGTGGCTCCGACGTCGCCTCCCGAGACCGGAGCATCGACGCTGTTGACGCCTTTCGCCGCGGCGGCCTCGTAGATTTCGACCGCCAACGACGGTTCGCTGGTGGTCATGTCGACGAGCACGTTGCCGGATTTCGAGCCGGCCAGTGCTCCATCGTCACCGAGCATCACTTCTCGGACATCAGCCGGGAACCCGACGATTGAAAAGATCACGTCCGAAGCTTCGGCGACGGCTCGAGGCGAATCGGCCCACACGGCTCCCTTGTCGATTACTGCTTGAGCCTTGTCGCGTGTTCGCGAATAGACGGTGGCGTCGAATCCGGCGTCGATCAGGTGTCCGAGCATGCTGCCGCCCATCACGCCGGTACCGATCCAGCCGATGCGAGTCTCGCCGGGGATAATCGAAGGAGCTGTCATGATGAGGATTCCAAGGTGAAGCGACAGGTGAGTTCGAATTGGCGGGAAGAGGCAGTCTAGCAGAGCAAACGGGCAAATTCACTCGACGTGTCGCAGGTCGAAGCGGTCACGCAATTCCGGCGACAGCAACGGACACGACTCACTCGGCCGGTTAAACAGCCGGTGGCGGATCGCGGCGATCACTTGGTAGGCCAGGTCGGCTGCCGGTCGAGGCACCAGTCGGGCGGCGATCGCGGCCAGACGCCAGGATCCACCCAGCAGTCGAGCGAACTCGAGTACGGCCGCTGACTGGCAGAGCACTTGGCCATCGGGAGTGACCACGACGATGCTGTCGGGCAGCGAGTCCCGAGCATCGGACTGGATCGTCTCGACGAACGCCTGGCCTCCAAGCGGAGCCAACCGGATCGGATCCTCACGATGGTCCTCGGACAGGACCAATCGGACACAACGGTGGCACAGGCCACAGTTCCCATCGTAGAACAGCCAGGTCCGGCCAGACGTGTCAGCCGCTGATTCGGCTGGCCCGTTGCGATGTCGGCCTGGCGGAATCCAGCCCGGGTCGCTGGCCAGTAGCCACAGCAGCAGCACACTTGGCAGGCACCAGATCGCCGGGCCACCTGCTCCGACGGCGATCCCGGCCCAGCACAGGCCGATCATCAACCAGGCGAGCAAGCGGGTGCGAGGCGAGAAAGCCAGCAGCGTGGCGATGACTGCAACGGCTCGAATTGCCAGGCCGACGTTCCCGCCCGAGGTTGCCGCCGCCGCAGTGCCCGATTCGAGAGTAGTTGACAACGTGGCGGTCAGTAACAGCAACCAGCTGCCCGAGTGCAGCCAGGCGGGTAGTTGCCACCCTCCACCGGGGTCGTTACGGCCACGAGCCATCCACGAGCCGAACGGAGCCGGTGGTGCGATGGCATGGAGGATCAGATTGGCAACCAGGGGCCAGAGGCTGGCGGAGAGGTCTCCTCCGGCGAGGATCAGTCCGGCGGTCAGAGTTGCCAGGAGTGCGGCGGCCGGACCGTCGAAGCAGCCGACAAGTACGAGAATCGACAGGCCCAGGGACGTGCTGGCCAGGATGGTGATGCGGATATCGTCGACTGATTGGACGAGTTGCTGGATCGAGAACGTGAGCAGCATCAGTCCCAGCAGCACTCGCCACAGGCTGTACTGACCGCCACTCCAGCCGTTCTTGTGCCATCCAAGCATCGGGCGAGATTAGAGCAGCGAAAGGTTGAGGCGGCAAGCTGTGTTGGGGTGTTACGAATCCGACCCCGAGAGGTGTTGGACCCAGGCGGGTGGGAGATTCATGAAGACCCAACTGGTCGACGCCCGACGGGCTCGACAATGACCACTCATGATCTCAGCAATCCGGTTCACTCGAATTCGATCCTTACGCCCGGAGACCAGTTTTCTCAGCGGACGCATGTACATGTATTCGAAGTACGACAGCGTGCCGTCGGGCGACAGCAAGCGGAAGTAGGCTTCGAAGAGTTCTTCGACGAGTTCCGCGGCGAAGTTGTTCATTGGCAGCCCCGAGATGATCACGTCGTAGGGTGCCTGGGACTGGAACTCCTGCAGCGGCACGGCGTGGACCTGGGCCGAGTCGGCGAGTCGGGCGAAGTCGGGGTCGTCTGTGAATCTGTGCTCGAGCAGTTCGGCGAAGGCCGGGTTGATTTCGACGAGGTCGAACGTGTCGTCGGGTTCGAGCAGCCCGACAATCCGACGAGTCACCGCACCGGTTCCCGGTCCGACTTCGAGCACTCGGACCGGTCGATCCAGCCGAGTCTTGAGTCGTGCCAGCGGTCGGGCCTGGGCGGCGGCCAGGAAGCGGCTCGAAGGAGCAATGGCGCCGGTCGTGTGGTAGTGTTCGCGCACCTGCCGAAAAAACGCCAGTCGATCTCGTCGCGTTGCCTTCATTTTCCGATCCAACCTCTACTTGTCTCGAGGCCGCTGGCGCAACTGCTGTGTTTTGGCTTTCAGCCCGGCACGGAACTCGTCGGGCGAGATCCTGCCGTCGCCGTCGGTGTCGAGTCGTTTCAGTCGCTCTCGCAGCAGCATGGGGACCTCGGACACCTCGATCGCTCCGTCACCGTTCCGATCGAGTCGACCGAAGAGACTTGTGCCTTCGGTCGCGTCAGGCCGCTGGCGAGTTGGCTGGGGTCGGTCACTGTTCTGGTCGTTGTTTGTCTTGGATGCCGAGCGTTCTGGCGTCTGCGGCCGATCGGTGCGGGCTCCGAAGAATTCTCTGGGGTCGAGTTGTCCGTCGCGGTTGGCATCGAGTTGTTCGAAGTGTTTGGCGGCCTGGGCGAGTTCGTTTCGGCTGATGCGTCCGTCGCGGTTGAGATCGATGATGCGAAAGATGGCGGGGCCGCGTTGTGTGGTACGAGTCGATCGAGTCGATTTTTCGACTGGTTTCCGATCGGGTTTCTCGGCCGGTGTTCCCACCTGTCGGGCTCGGTACAACTTGGCAAAGTCATCGCGGCTGAGTCCATTCTTGCCGGTTTGATTGAGATACGCGGCGATCCGTTTCTGGATCGATTCGGGGAATTCTTCGACGACCAGCCTGCCGTCGTTATTTTGGTCGAGTCGTTTGAAGGCCAGGTTGGGGTCGAGAGTGGTGGTGGTGGTGGTGGTGGTGCGTGTCGGGCGGTTGCGTGTCGGGCGGTTGAATCGTGAGCGTGCGGGTGGCTGGTCGGTGGTGGTGGTGGTGGTGGGTTCGGAATCGGAATCGGAATCGGAA
>CAVOEV010000160.1:0-11019 GCA_963694825.1 Planctomycetota bacterium | reverse complement strand
GGATCGCTTTCCCAGCCGACGGCCAACAGGCCGACGATGTGTCGGGAGCTGTCCAGGGCGGCCAACTTTTCGACTTCTCGGGAAAGGAGGGTCCAGTCGAGTCGTCCGTGGTGGCTGTAGATCTTGACTGCAACCAGTCGGCCGGTGTTTTCTTCTCGAGCCATCCAGACCGAACCGAACGAGCCGTCTCCGAGGCATCGTTGGAAGGTGTAGCCGGGCAACAGCAGGGTGGGGTGCCGGGACTGTCGGCTGAGTGTCTGGGATTCCGCTGCTGCTGCGGCGTCCTGGATTTCAGTGTCTGTGGATGATGAGAGGCGTTCGGTCATCGTTACGAGCGGGTTGGAGTGAGAGGAAGGGGGGCGAAAACGGTTTGGATTGGGTGTTGGAGGGAGTTCCAACGTGGGACTTCCATTGTGGGAGGCCGACTGTGGTTGTGGCAACGCCATGGCTGGACGGAAACCGGTGGTCGCGGTGCGTTGTCGGGAGAGGTCGGGTCGGGTAAAATGGGATCGATGACCGACGGAGTGGATGACAGGTGGCAGTGCACGGAGGCTTCTGGACGTCTGGATGGGACGTTCGGGCTGAGCACATCTGCAGCTGGTGCCGCCTGATGTGGACTCGCGTCAACATACCCGCTGAGTAGGAGCAGGCAAGTGGCTGACGGCGAGGATATCGAGGGAAGCGATCCGATCGAACCGGATGGTGGTGGCGTGGTCGAGGCGGGTGAACAGATCACCCAACTGGACATCCGGGACGAGATGCGTGACAGCTATCTGACCTACGCCATGAGCGTGATCATCAGCCGGGCGTTGCCCGACGCGCGTGATGGCCTGAAGCCGTCGCAACGGCGGATCCTGGTTGCGATGAACGATCTGCGGCTCGGACCCAGTTCGTCTCGCGTCAAGTGCGCTAAGATCTCGGGCGACACCAGCGGCAACTATCACCCTCACGGCGACGGCTCGATTTATCCCACACTGGTCCGCATGGGTCAGAACTGGATCATGCGGGATGTGCTGATCGACAAGCAGGGCAACTTCGGTTCGTTGGCCGGACTCCCTCCGGCGGCCATGCGATACACCGAGGCAAGACTCTCGGCAGTCGCCGGCGAGATGCTGGCCGACATTGATCGAGACACGGTTGATTTTGTGCCAACCTACGACCAGCGGAACCGCGAACCGGTGGTATTGCCGTCGCGGTTCCCCAACCTGCTGGTGAATGGTTCGAACGGAATCGCCGTGGGGATGGCGACCAGTATTCCGCCGCACAACCTGAACGAGGTTTGTGAAGGGGTGATCCGCCTGATCGACGACCCGGAGATTTCGATCGACGAATTGATCGATGTGATCCCGGCTCCGGATTTTCCAACTGGTGGAGTGATCTGCGGCGAAATGGGCGTGCGTCGAGGCTACCTGACGGGCCGCTCAACCCTGATCCTTCGGGCGAGGACAGAGTTCATTGTTGAGAAGAACACGGATGTGATCGTGGTCTCGGAGATTCCCTATCTCGAGACACGAGACCGTATTCGCGAGAAGCTCGAGGTGTTGGTGCGTGACGAGCGAATCATGGGGATTTCTCGGATTATCGACCTGACCGATCGCAACGTACCACCGTGGCAGGTGCGGCTGCATATCGTGCTCAAACGCGACGCCGACCCCGAGGTGGTTCTGAATCAGCTGTACCAGTTCTCTCCGCTGCAATCGACCGTGAGCATGATCCTGCTGGCCTTGGTCGACGGCAGGCCTCAGGTGTTGTCCGTCAAGCGTTTGCTCGAGGAGTTCCTCAGGCACCGTGTCGACGTCATACGCCGGCGGACCGAGTTCCTGTTGGCCGAAGCTCGCAAACGCAAACACACCGTCGAAGGCCTGCTGATCGCTCAGATCGATATCGACCAGGTCATCCGGACCATCCGCGAATCTGACAGTCGCTCCGCCGCTCGCGACCGGTTACAGGAGATGCAGGTGCCGGCCGAGTTGGTGGCACGGGCGTTGGGCGAGGCTGGGTATGGGGCGTTTCGAGACGAACGCACGGAGGCCGATTCGTACACACTGTCGGGCAAACAGGCCGAAGCGATTGTGTCGATGCAGCTGGGTTCGTTGGCGAATCTCGAGAGAGAACATTTGGCCGGGGAATACGCCGAGTTGCTGAACGACATTTTCGAGTACCTGCGATTGCTGTCTGACGAGACGAATCTGCGAGGCATGGTCCGCGAGGACATGTTAGATATTCAGCAGAAGTATGGCAGCCCTCGGCGGACGGAGGTGTCGTCCCAGGAAATTGGGAACGTTGATCGCGAAGATTTGATCACCGAGGAGCCGATGGTGGTGACTTTGACGAGTCAGTCGTACATCAAGCGGACTCCCCTGGTGACTTACAAGGCTCAGGGACGCGGTGGCAAGGGGATTGCGGGTGCCAAGACGGACGCCAAGACCGGTGACGACGACCCGGTGGTTCACGTGTTCGCGTCGAGTACACACTCGTGGCTGATGTTTTTCACCGACCGGGGCAAGGTGCATTGGCGGAAGGTGTACGACTTGCCTCAGGCACGGCGGGCGGCTCGAGGCAGGGCCGTCGTCAACCTGCTCTCGCTCGGCGACGACGAGAAGGTGGCCAACTGCCTGGCCGTTCGGGAATTCGATGACGAGCGTTACCTGGTGATTGTCACACGTCGTGGGATCGTCAAAAAGACTGCTCTGAGTGCCTACAGTCGGCCCAAGCAGGGTGGCATCATCGCAATCAATCTCGACGAAGACGATGCGTTGGTGAACGTGTGGCTGATCGAGCCGGGGCAGGATGTGTTGATCGCCACCAGGAAGGGGATGTCGATCCGGTTCAGCGAGTCGGACGCTCGTAGCATGGGACGGGCGACTCGGGGGGTTCGAGGCATCAATTTGGCCGAGGACGATGAAGTGGTCGGGATGGTTGTGGCGGAACCGGAATTGAGTCTGCTGACAGTTTGTGAGAAGGGATACGGAAAGCGAACCTTGTTGGGCGACGGCGACGGAAGCAGCGGAGTGACAGGTTCCGAACGCGTCGACGATGCCGAGGTGACGGACGAGGTGACGGACGAGGTGACGGGCGATGTGACGGGCGATGTGACGGGCGATGTGACGGGCGATGTGACGGGCGATGTGACGGGCGATGTGGAATCCGGCAGTGATGAAGCTGCGGGCGAGTCGGTGGTGGCTGTCGGCGGCCACTATCGGCGTCAGAGGCGAGGTGGCAAGGGGCTGATTGACATCCGCACGACCGAGCGCAATGGGCCGGTGATTGATGTGACGGCTGTCAGTGATGAGGATGAGATCCTGATGATGACGGCTAGTGGCATGTTGCAGCGAGTTCGCGCGGGTGACATCCGGCCGATCGGCCGAAACACCCAGGGCGTGCGACTGATTCGTCTGAAGGACGGCGACCGTTTTGTGTCTCTGGCGCGTATCCCTGCAGAATTGTTGGATTGACCAATGTCGTGGTTGTTGGTTACTGGTGGGTGTGGATTCATCGGTTCGAATTTCATTCGCTGGATCCTCGAAGACGACCCGGAATCGCGGATCGTCAATCTCGACAAGCTGACCTACGCCGGGAATCCGGCGAACTTGGAATCGGTGTCGGAATCGGACCGTTACGTGTTCCGTCAGGGCGACATTGCCGACCGACCGGGTTTGGACGAATTGCTCGAAGACATTCCGATCTGCGGTATCGTGAATTTTGCGGCCGAGAGTCACGTTGACCGGAGCATTCTGGATTCGACACCGTTCATCGACACGAACATCGGGGGGACACAGGTCCTGATTGACGCGGCCCGAGCGGCTGGCATCGAGCGATTTGTGCAGGTGTCGACCGACGAGGTGTACGGCAGCCTGGGTCCGACCGGTGCCTTCACCGAACAGACGCCATTGGCTCCGAACAGTCCCTATGCCGCGTCGAAGGCGGCGGCGGACCTGTTGGTCCGAGCGGCGGTTAAGACTCACGGGTTCCCGGGCCTGATCACTCGGTGTTCGAACAATTACGGTCCGTACCAGTTTCCCGAGAAGCTGATCCCGTTGTTCATCAGCAATGCGTTGGACCATCAACCGTTGCCGGTCTACGGCGACGGCGAGAATGTCAGGGACTGGATCCACGTGGATGACCATTGTCGCGGAATCGCCGCGGTGCTTCGGTGTGGTGAGCCCGGCGAAGTGTACAACTTTGGTGGTCGAGCGGAGATGAGCAATATCGGGTTGACTCGTCGGCTGCTGGAATTGCTCGATCGGCCCGAATCGCTGATTCGCTTTGTTCCCGATCGACCGGGTCATGATCAGAGGTATGCGATCGACTGCAGTCGTGCCGAAAAGGAACTGGATTGGAGTCCGCAGGTTGGCTTCGACGACGGTTTGGCGGCGACGGTCGAGTGGTACCTGGAGAATTCGGAGTGGATCGAGCGGATTCGCAGCGGAGTGTATCGCGAGTACTACCAGAATCAGTATGGCGAGCGGCTGGATGAGTCGTGAGTCTGTGTGGAGGGTGATCTAGTCAGCTGCGCGAGCCTGCTCTATAATCCGCGACGAAAATGAGCACCGCGGTGGACGTTGAGTCTGTGCGGAACGAGGCCCGGAGCCAGATCCATGGAACATGACCTGCGAATCACCTGCGAGGGCGTGATTGACAGGATCGTCCAGCTCCGGGACTCCCTTTGACCTCGCCGGAATGCTCGAACAGCGCAAGACCATCAATGACCGGATGGCCGCACCGGGATTCTGGGACAATCAGGACTCGGCCCAGGGGCAAGTCAATGCGCTAAAGCGTCTGAACGCGACATTGAAGCCACTCGAAGAGCTGGCCTCGGCCGGCGAAGAACTCGAGATACTGGTCGAACTGGCCGCCGAGGATGAGACGGACACGACCGAACGGGAAGTTGGCCAGTCGGTCGAGACACTCGGTCCGCGACTGGAACGTTTGGAACTGCGGGCGATGATGTCGGATCCGATGGATTCGATGGGCGCGTTCGTGCAGATCCAGGCCGGAGAAGGAGGCACCGACTCATCGGACTGGGCCGGGATGTTGTTGAGAATGTATGCACGTTGGGCCGAGCAGCGTGAATTCGAATCGGAGATGCTCGAGTATTCCGAGGCGGACGAGGCGGGGATCCGTAGTGCGACGATCGCCATCCGAGGTGCCTATGCGTATGGGTACCTCAAGGGCGAAACGGGGAACCACCGATTGATTCGGATCAGCCCATTCGATTCGGCCGGTCGTCGCCACACCTCGTTTGCCGCCGTGGATGTGGTTCCTGAGAGTGAAGAGGAACTGGAGATAGAGATCAATTTCGAGTCGGACGTCCGCGAAGACACGTATCGGGCCAGTGGTGCGGGTGGGCAGCATGTGAACAAGACCGATTCGGCTATCCGGTTGACTCATCTGCCAACCGGTGTCGTCGTCCAGTGTCAAAGTCAACGCAGCCAGCACAAGAATCGAGCCCAGGCCCGCAAGATGCTGGGTGCGAAGTTGCAGCAGATCGAAGTAGAGAGGCGTGACGCCGAGTCTGCGGCCAAGAGGGGGCAGAAGTCGAAGATTGGTTTCGGAGGGCAGACGGTTCGGAATTACGTTTTGCACCCCGAACAGTACGTCAAGGATGCTCGGACCGGCCTGAAAGTCGGTAACCCGCAACCGGTGCTGGATGGAGGTCTCGACCCGTTCGTTGAGGAGTTCCTTCGATGGAGCATGGGGCAGGGGACCGGAGCAGCAGATGAAAAAACGGCAGAGGCCGACGCGCCGTAACGAAGACTCGGGCTAAGACGCGAGCCGGACACTTGAGGGTGCTGTGATGAAAGAGCTGTTGGCAGGACTGGTTTCGGTCGGCGTGTTGTTCGGGTGTAGTGACAAGCAGCAGGTCGACTTGTCAAAGCCGCTGTCGCCGCGTTCGTCTGGGACTGAGACTGTCGAGCGTGCTGAGGTTGAGACGACTGGGGTTGTCGTTCCGAAGTCCTTGTTGGATGCGAGGCAACTGGCGGAAGGCTGGATACAGCTGTTCGATGGCCACAGCCTGTTTGGCTGGCAGGCCAACAGCGAGGCGAACTGGTCGGTTCGTGATGGAGTCATCCATTCGGATTCAGGGCCGGTCGGCCTGCTGGTGACCAGCGTACCGTTTGCCGATTACGAGCTGCTGTGCGATTTCCGGTTGGCCGCGGGGGGAAACAGTGGTGTGTTCTTGAGGACGGCGGTGACGCCGGTCAATCCTGCGTTGGACTGTTACGAGTGGAATCTCTGCGACACCCACGAGACGTTCCCCAGCGGCAGCTTTGTGGGTCGAAAGCGGGGTCCGGCCGGATTGTCGGTCGAAGGCGAGTGGCACACGGTTCGTTTCACGCTCTTGGGGCCGAAGTGCACGGTGGAACTCGATGGTGAATCTGTACTGGAGTTTGTTGACGTCAGCGAGACGCCGCTGGAGTCTGGTCGAATCGGATTGCAGATGAACGGTGGTGAGATCGAGTTCCGCAACGTATTTGTGCGTCCGTTGAGCAGCACGAGTCTTTTCAACGGTCGCGACCTGTCGGGTTGGCGTGTTGTGGGCGGTGGCAAGAGTCGGTTCACGGTCGTCGATGGGGCAATTCATGTTGAAGACGGTGCGGGGTTCCTGGAAACCGAATCGCAATGGGGCGACTTCGTGTTGCAGGCCGAGGCGCGGACCAACGGCGATGAACTGAATAGCGGTATCTTTTTTCGGGCGGTAGCCGGGACGGCCGAGCATCCGTCGGATGGTTATGAACTTCAGATCCACAATGGCGTCAAGCCGGGTCCGGGTCGCCAACCAGCCAATGGTGGGACCGGAGCGATCTTTCGCAGAACCACAGCGAGGTTTGTGGTCTCGGAGGACCACGAATGGACAGCTTTGACGCTGGTGGCGTCGGGCTCGAGGCTGGGGGCGTGGGTCAACGGCCTGATGGTGACCGACTGGGGGGACCGACGTCCCGAGAATGTCAATCCGCGTCGCGGCCGGCGACTCGCAGCCGGCCACATCAGCCTGCAGGGTCACGACCCGACGACTGATCTTGATTTCCGAGCAATCCGAGCGGCCGCGTTGCCCTGAAGCTGTCGCCTGTGGGTTGTTTTGTGTCACCAGCAGATTGCAGGTCAGGCTGTGCGTGGCACCGCAGGCGAATGTCTCTTCAAAATACCGACGAGCGTCGCCTGCTGCGATGGGGTCGTTTTGGTTCTCGAGTCAGGCGGAGTCTGATCTACAGGAGTTTGGTGTGGTCGCAAGTCTGTCAGGTGGTTTGGCCTGTCTATGTGGTGGGTAGGGCCTCGGGACGGGTGGCGGCCTCGAGCTTGTCGTGCACTTCGAGGCGGACGATCCTGGGGTGGGCCTGGAGGGTCTCGTCGAGATCGGAGCGAGGAATCGAGTGGGGCGTGTGGGTCAACAGCAGGATGACTGGTGGAGTTGTTGATTGGATGAGTGATTCGAGACGACCGGGGTCCCATGGGTCGGCGTCGACAAGCAGTAGGTCGGTGTCGGCGTGGATGGCCGGGGAGGGGTGTCCGCCGACTGTGACAAGTTGATCGGCTAGAGTGCGGGACCAGTCGGAATCGGGCGAGACGACGTGGAAGGTGAACGGTCGTGTCGGTGTCTTGTTGATGGCGGCCATTTCCGCTGCAGCGATCTCATCTCGGCCTGCCGTCCAGGGCAGTCCATCGCCTAGTCCGACAGAAAAACTGCGTTCGCTGGCCAGGCGTGTGTCGATACTGGTGTGTGCGACTCGGGTGGCCTGTGGCCATGCGTCCCGCGTGCGGCCGTCGCCGTTGCACCAAGGTCCGTAGCAAACCACCAGTCGTGCCAAGGGCCAGATGCCAAGCAGTTGTTGGACATCGTGGTTGGAGAACTGGTCGGGTGTTTCCTGGATGACCACGATCAGATCCGGTGCTTCGAAGCCCAGTTGCGACAGTGCGGCCGGAATCGTGATGGCCGTCCAGTTGGGCGGCAGGCGATGCGTGGAAGTGAGATCGCCGCTGAGTTGGATGGACCAGTCCGAACATGGCCGGGCGATCAGGAGTGTCCGCGGATCAGTCATTCAGGCCGTGGATCTCAGTTCGGCGAACCGAATACAGAGGAAACTGAGGATGTCTCGGACCGAGATGACTCCAGTGGGTCGGTCGTCCTGGTCGACGACTGGAAGGTGTCGATAACCTCCGAGGTCCATGGCATGCAGAGCGTAGGCAATCGAGTCGTCCTGGCTGACGGTGACGGGTGCGGGGGTCATGAAGTCGCCGACGGGGGCTGCGAGTCGGCTGCGGTCGGACGAGAAGCGATTCAGCACGTCGCGTTCAGTGAAGATGCCGACTAAGTCCGAGTTGTCGTCGACGACCAGCAGGCAGCCGACGTTCTGTTGCGACATTGTCTCGATCGCGGCTGAAACCGGTTGCTGAGGTCCGATTGTCAAAGGAGGTTTCGGGCAGAGTACACCGATGGCGTGCCGCGAGATGGACTGCTCGAGTTCACCTCCAGAGGGGTCCAGTGTCGCCAGTGGTTGGCCACACGCCTCACAGTGGTCCATTCCCTGGATGTTGTCGAAACCGCAATCGGGGCAGAGCATATCAGAGTCTCCGCGACGTGGGGTGTGGTCGGAGTGTGGCCGAGTTGAGTGAGTCGGTTTCCTATTCGACGGTCCAGGTGTCTCCGCTGCTGAACAGGGTGTCGAGGTCTCCGGGTCCCTTTTGCTCGATGGCCTCGGTGACTTGTTGGTCGAGTGCCAGATCGTACACGGGGCGATCGACGCTGCGGAAGACTCCGAGCGGTTCGGGGAACTCGGGGTGCCTCATTCGGGCCAGCATGAAGGCGAGGCTGGGTTCGGGAGTCTGTTCGTCGTGGAACAGCAGGTCATCTTCAGAAATGCCGTTGCCCAGTTCGACGACTTCCGGCCGATTCCCTTCGCTGACACGAATCCCCTTGTCCCGATCGGCACCGTAGATCAGTGGTTTGCCGTGTTCGAGGTAGACGATGTTGTTTTCCTTGACGCCTTTTTTGGAGGCGTAGTAGAAGGCACCGGAGTTGAAGACATTGCAGTCCTGGTAGACCTCGATGAAGGCCGTGCCTTGATGGTGAGCGGCTCGTTCGAGGATCGAGGTGAGGTGTTTGGTGTCGACGTCGACCGAGCGGGCGACGAATGTGGCTTCGGATCCGATCGCCACCGACAGTGGGCTGAGCGGATTGTCGATCGAGCCCATCGGAGTGCTTTTTGTCCGCTTCCCGACCGGACTGGTTGGCGAGTATTGGCCCTTGGTCAGTCCGTAGATTTGGTTGTTGAAGAGGATGATTTTGAGGTTGATGTTGCGTCGGATGGCATGCATCAGGTGGTTGCCACCGATCGAGAGTCCGTCTCCATCGCCGGTAATGACCCAGACCTGCAGATCAGGTCGGACGCCCTTGATACCCGTCGCGATGGCTGGAGCACGTCCGTGGATGCTGTGGAATCCGTAGGTGTCGACGTAATAGGGGAACCGGCTGGAGCAGCCGATTCCTGAGACCACCACGAAGTTCTCCTGGGGAATGCCAAGTGTGGGAAGCAGTTTCTTGAATTGGGCCAGGATCGAGTAGTCTCCGCAACGCGGACACCAACGCAATTCCTGATCACTGGCAAAGTCCTTGGCCGTCAAAACTGGCAGTTCTGTCGTCATCGCCATTTCGCTCGTTATTATTCTGCAGGAAACGTATGAGGAGTTGGTTCGGAACTGGGGTAGCTCTTAGAGAACGGCTTCGATCGCTTCGATCAATTCACTGACGCGAAACGGCTTGCCCTGGATCTTGTTGTATTGCTGAGTATCAATCAGGAACCGGCTGCGGATCAACTGGACGAGTTGGCCGAGGTTGAGTTCGGCGACGAGCACGGTTTTGAACCGGCCGAGCACATCGGCGAGGTTGCGGGGGAATGGGTTGAGGTACTTGAGGTGCGCGTGTCCGACCGAGCGGCCGTCTTCGTTAAGTTTCTTGACCGCCTGCCGCACGGCTCCGAAGGTGCCGCCCCAACTGACCACCAGGACGTCTCCTTCAGGAACTCCGAACACATCCTGTTCAGGGATGGATTGGGCGACATTGGCCACCTTCTGGGCCCGAACGTGCGACATGTGTTCGTGGTTGTCGGGGTCGTAGTCGACGTTGCCGGTGACATCGGATTTTTCGAGTCCACCGATACGGTGCATCAGCCCGGGCGTCCCAACCTTGGCCCAGGGTCGCACCAGTCGATCGTCTCGGAGGTAGGGTTGATAGCCGTCTTCGGAGTTGGCTTCGGTCGGATGATTGAAGACGATGGGTTTGAGATCAGCGACATCGGGAATCTGCCACGGTTCGGCTCCGTTGGCGATGTAACCATCGGAGAGCAGGATGACAGGAGTCATGAACTCGACTGCGATCCGCATCGCTTCCTGAGCCATCCAGAAGCAGTCACCGGGCGTGGCTGCAGCGACGATCGGCAGCGGACTCTCTCCATTGCGTCCAAACATGGCGAGCATCAGGTCGGATTGTTCGGTCTTGGTTGGCAACCCGGTACTCGGCCCACCTCGTTGTACGTCGATGATCACCATCGGCAGTTCGGTGATCACGCCCAGTCCCATGGCTTCGCCCTTGAGGCAGATGCCCGGTCCGCTGCTGGCAGTGATCGCCAGTTCACCGGCAAAGGCGGCACCAACGGCCGACGACATCGCCGCGATTTCGTCCTCGGCCTGGAACGTGCGGACTCCGAAGTGCTTGAGTCGTGAGAGTTCGTGGAGGATGTCGCTGGCGGGAGTGATCGGGTATCCGGCGTAGTACAGCGGCCGGTTGGCCAGTTTGGCGGCGGTGACCAATCCGATGGCCAGGGCTTCGTTGCCGGTCATCTTGCGGTAGCGGCCCGGAGCGAGTTGAGCGGCTGGGACGCGGTAGTGGACGCGGAAGCTTCCGGTCGAGGAACCGTAGTTTTGTCCGCCCTGGAGCGCCTTGAGGTTGGCTTCGGCGATCTCGGGCTTCTTGGCAAACTTCTGAGTCACCCAGTTTCGAGTCGGTGTGGCGTCGCGCTCGTA
>CAVOEV010000159.1:0-11105 GCA_963694825.1 Planctomycetota bacterium | reverse complement strand
ACCGCACCCCAGTGGTCTCGACCGGGCAGCTTGGTATTGATCTTGGGCGTGCGGCCCATCTCGCCGAGCATCACGATCAGCGTGTCGTCGAGTTGGCCAGTTTCTTCGAGGTCATCCAGAAGTGCCGACAGGGCCTGGTCGGTCGGTGGCAGCAGGCAGTCCTTGAGCAGTGGGAATGCGTTGTCGTGAGTGTCCCAGGTCTCGTTGTTGCCGAGGTTGACCTGCACCAGGTTGACACCGGCCGCGACCAACCGTCGGGCCATCAGCAGCGACCAGCCGAAGGAGTTCTTGCCGTAGCGTTGCTGAGTTGTTTCGGGAGCATTGGTGACGTCGAAGGCTTGCTGGACCGACTTGTCGGTCAGCAGGCTGATGGCACCTTGTCGTGAGCGGCTGAAGTTCTGTGTGGCGGCGAATTGGTCGAGGTCGCGGCGTTGCGATTCGAGCACATCAAGCAGTCCGCGTCGGTTGCCCAGTCGGCCTTGAGTGATGCCTTCGGGCAGGCTGAGGTTGGGTGCCTGGAAGAGCAGGTTCTTGTTCTGTTCGCGGCCGCGTGTGAAGTGGAACTCGTAGTCGGGGTAGGCTCCGTAGGAGGTGGTATTGAAGGGCGAGGCTTCGATGAACCACGGGTCGTGTCGTCGTCCCATCACCCCGGCGAACTGCCCGGGGATCACTCGAGTCGTGCGATGCACCAGTCGTTCGGGCAGCACGGCAGCCGGTGGCAGATTGTTGTTGCGCGGCTCGGTGACGGCTCCGACAATCGAAGCGATCGACGGCCAGTCTTCGGGCATCGGCTTGTTGCCGTTGAAGGTGGGCGGCAGCGGAGTGCGGCCGGACTGGAAGGCCATGTGACCCGACGAGTGACCGTTGTAGGGAGATGTGAGCGAGCGGAGCACCGACCACTTGTGGCTGCGGGCGGCCAGCATCGGCAGGTGCTCGCAGATCTGGAAGCCGGGAGTCGAAGTCGAGATCGGATTGAAGTCGCCTCGGATTCCCTGGGGTGCCTTCGGCTTGGGATCGAAACTCTCGTGTTGAGTCAGTCCGCCGGACAGAAAGATGAAGATGACCGAGTGGGCTCGACCCGATCCGGCTCGAGCTGGAGTCGTGTCGGCCGCCTCGCTTCGCAATGCCTCGACGTGGTTCATGCCCAGTCCGAGCAATCCGAGAGAACCGGCCTGCAGGGCGGTACGTCTGGAGAGCCTGGGGTGAGTCGGAATCGGGGCGATTCGAGGAGGCATCGGGTTGAGTGATCCCGTCGAGAGGCGTTCCGGCGGATGCATCAGTCTTTTCTAATGTTATCGGACTCCGGACGCTCGAGCAAGATGGCAAGTGGCTTGGCGGTGGTGAGTCGAGCGGTGTTGCTGGTAGTCTCGTTCCGGGCCAACGACTGACTGTGAGCAGTGGGAGCGGCGACGTGGACGGTGACGTGCGGCTGTTTGCCGAGAAGACGATCGAGACGTTCTATTTCTGGACTGGCGTGTTGATGTGGTTGATCCACGCCGGGTTCATGATTTACGAGGCGGGAGTGGCTCGTCAGAAAAACGTCTTGATGACGATGATGAAGAATCTGCTGACCTGTGCCGTGATCACTCCGACGTTCTTCCTATTCGGCTGGTGGATCTACTACGCCTTCCAGGGCGGGTGGATTCCGGTTGTCACCGAGGCGTCGTCGTCGGCGTTGCCGTGGAGCGAGACGATGGGTCCGAACCTGGGCGACAACATCACTGGTGTCTTCTGGTTTGCGTTCTTGCTGTTCAGTTTCACGACTGCATCGATCATGTCGGGTGCTGTGATCGAGCGGATCCGCTTGGGTGCCTACTTGTTATTGGCGATGATCCTGGGATCGGTGGTCTGGATTCTGGCTGCGGCGTGGGGTTGGAGTGACGGGGCGTGGTTGTACACTCGGTTCGGTTTTCACGACTGGGGTGCTGGCGGTTGCGTGCACACGGTGGCGGCCGCCTTCACGCTGGGCGTGTTGTTGAATCTTGGTCCGAGGCTGGGCAAGTACGACGAACAGGGTCGGCCCGTGTCCATCCCGCCTCACAACCTGCCGCTGACCATGCTGGGCCTGATGCTGATCTTCACCGGGTTCTATGCATTTTACGCCGCGTGTGCCGTGTTCGGGATCGCCGAGGCGGGAGCGGATCCCGAGCCGTGGCGGAGTATTTATGGGACACCGATGACATTGGGGTCATTGGCGTTCACGGTGACGATGGGTTTTGCGGGCGGAGTGATGGGCGCCTTCATCGTGTCCAAGGGCGATCCGTACTGGACGATCAGTGGCGGGTTGGCGGGGATGATCTCGATTGCATCCGGCGTCGATGTCTATCACCCGGCCTTGGGGTACCTGGTCGGGTTTGGGGGTGGTGCCCTGGTCGTGTGGGTTGGCAATCGGCTCGAACGATGCGGAATCGACGACGCAGTCGGGGCGATCGCCGTGCACGGAGGTGCCGGTGTGTGGTCGATGCTGGCCATGGGCCTGTTGGCCAGCGGATACCCTCAACACCAGAATGTCACCTCGCTGTCTGGTCAGCTGGTCGGGATTGCGGTGATGATCGGAGTCGGTTTTGTGCCGGGGTACCTGATCAGCCTGGGACTGAATCGGTGCGGTGTGTTGAGAGTGTCGCGGGAGGTCGAATTGGCGGGACTCGATGTGGCCGAGTTGGGCGTGGTCGAGATTTGAGCATTGGGGCTGAGCGGCCAGGCGAGTTGTGTGTTTTGGGACGAGGCAAGACGACAGGTTGGAGTCGATCGAGATGAATTCCAGTCCGGTGACGACGTGGTCCGAGTTTCAGTCGGGTTCGACCGAGGCGATCTACACCTTCGCGGCATCCGATCCCTGGGTGGTTCAGGGTCTGTGTTTACTGGCGGCGGTTGTCGTCGGCTGGTTCCTGGTCTCGGCGTTTCGGTTCGACACCCGATTGGCGGAAACCCGACCGGTCGCGGGGTGTGACGAAGGTGGTGAAGCAGGAGAGGCAGAATAACGATGCGAGCCGGGTTGCTGGCAGCGGTGGCTGTGTTGAGTGCGAGTTTGGTGTCGGTCGAGGCGACCTGGTCGGTCGAGCCGGTGCCCGAGAAGCTGGTCGTGTTGACGTTCGACGATTCGGTCAAGTCGCACTTCAGCGTCGTGCGGCCGATCCTGCTGGATTACGGATTCGGTGCGACGTTTTTCATCACCGAAGGGTTCTCGTTCCGGGAGGACAAGGAGAACTACATGACCTGGGAGGAGATTGCCCAGTTGTCCCGGGACGGTTTCGAGATTGGCAATCACACGGGGGATCACAAGCCGTTGACGGCCAAGACGATTGGGAGTTTTGACGAGCAGTTGCAGGTGATCGAGCGTCGATGCCAGGAGCACAGGATTCCTCGGCCGGTTTCGTTTGCCTATCCGGGCAACACGACGATGCCCGCGGCGTTTGAGGTGTTGCGAAAGCGTGGCTACCTGTTGGCCCGGCGAGGCGGTTCGCCCGAGTTTCCTTACAAGGGCGGGCGTGGTGTGGCTTGGGAGCCGGGTCTGGACCATCCCCTACTGGTTCCTTCGGCCGGCGATGGACGTCCGGATTGGGGATTGGGGGACTTTCGTCGAGCGGTCCGTCAGGCGGGGCGAGGTCGGATTGCCGTGTTGCAGTTCCACGGTGTCCCTGATCGAGCTCATCCCTGGGTCCACACGCCACGTCGCCAGTTCGAGGCGTTCATGAAGTACCTGAAGTTGGAAGGCTACCGAGTGGTTTCGCTGCGAGGCGCCTTGAAGTATGTCGATCCGAAGATCGAGCCGAAGCGAGCCGATGAAGTGGTCAAGGACCGCAAGCGGATGATCGTGGCCAACAGGTCGCGGGACAACTTCCGGACTCCTGGAGGCGACAAGTCGCTGGAGCGGTGGTTGGAGAACATGGTGGTAATGCACCGGTTCGCGGTACCGGAGATCTGTGCTGCCACCGGGTTGTCGGCCGAGGAAGTGCGTCAGGCGATCGATCGGTTTGGGTTCGATACCGGTTCCCAGCCCCCGTCGACCAACGGGCGGATCCGGGTGTTGCCCTATCCCGGTGGCCGTCATCCACGGATCGGCTTTCGTGACGGAGCGATGAGGCCTCAGCGAGAGACCAAGGTGAGTGTGTTCTTGCCTTGGGACGATGCGGGGTACGTGGTGGTGGATGTCCCCGAGGCGATCTGGTGGAACCCGCCCCCACCGCAGTCTCGGACTCAGCCCAAACCCGAGAGTCCGTCCAAGATGCGAGAGTTGCTGTACTTGGCTCACACTCACATCGCCACGACGTGGGATCGTCAGCAGGTGATCCTGAAGCCACTTGAATGGAAGCGGCTTGGGAAGGGCGCGTTGCGATTCAAACGCAAGTTGCCGGGCGGAGTGTCGTTTGGTGCGCGGGTCGAGCCGGGTCCCGATGGCGTGCGGATGGAGCTTTGGATTCGGAACGGGACGAAGCAGACGTTGACCGGTCTGAGTGTTCAGAACTGCGTGATGCTGGGTTCGGCCGTCGGTTTCAGCCAGCAGACGACGACCAACAAGCGGTTGTCGTCACCGTATGTCGCTTGTCGCAACGCAGCGGGGGACCGTTGGATCATCACGGCGTGGGAGAAGTGCCAGCGGCCGTGGGGCAGCGATCTGTGCCCGTGCATGCATTCGGACCCGAAGTTCCCCGATTGTCGGCCGGGCGAGACTCGGACGCTGCGTGGTTGGCTGTCGTTTTACGCGGGGACGGACATCGACGGCGAGTTGGAACAGCTCGAGCGGACCGGGTGGTTGTCAGGCGGTTGAACCGTCTGCCACAGCGGTCGTTTCTTGCGGCGTCATGTCACTTCCAGGCGGGCAGTGCCGGGTCGTTGAGTTCGGTCATGCGTTTGTGGATCAGTTGTCCGAGTCGTTTTTTGATCTGCACGTGTTCGGGCCGAGTGCTTGCGGCCAGGTTTTTGGTTTCGCCCGGGTCCGTGTTCAGGTCATAGAGTTCTTCTCGGCCGGGGCTGGCCAGGTCGGTCATGTATTTCCATTTCGGAGTTCGCCAGGCGCGCATGTGAGTTTTCGATCCGTGGTGCATGCTGTATTCGGCATAGAGGTCGTTGTCCCATTCGACTGTTTGGCCCTTGAGCAGCCCGCTGAAGTCGCGGCCTCGGACGGTGATCGTGTTGGGCAACTTGACGCCAGCCATGGCCAGCAGCGTGGGGAACCAGTCGAGGTTGGTGACGGTTTGTGAGATGCGAGTGCCGGGCTTGATGACACCTGGCCAGCGGATAGCGCAGGGCACCTTGAGGCTGGTGTCCCACATGTTCGGTCGTCGCTGCCGAGTGATGTGTTTCCATTTCTGAGGTGGCAGCGGCTTGCGGATCCACTGGGCATTGCCCTTGTACCAGACACCGTGGTCTCCGAGGTTGTAGCCATGATCGCTGGTGAAGATGACGATGGTTTGTTTGGCCAGTTTCAGTTCATCGAGCAGGGCCAGCACGCGTCCGACATTGCGATCGACGCTCTTGACGGCTGCCAGGTACTCGCGAGTCCATTTCTTGACCTTGGGCACATCGATGTCGTCGTAGACGGTTTTGGGGATTTCGGGGTCGAGATCCTTAAAGGGGGCCCAGTCTTCGGGGCGAACCGGGAGCCAGGCGGCGTGTGGGGCTCGGAAGTGGAGCGAGAGGGCAAAGGGGTGTTGTGTCGAGTGTTGTCGGCGGATGAAGTCGAGTGCGTGGTCGGTGAACACATCGCAGGTGTAGCCGTCGACGGTTTTCTGTGTTCCGTCGAGCATTTCCAGGCGGGCTCCCTTGGGCGGGCAGCCCCCGGTGCGAATCCCCATGAATTCGTGGTAACCGAACTGCGTGGGGTGGTGGCGGTCCTGGGTGCCCAGGTGCCATTTTCCACACAGGGCGGTCCGGTAGCCGGCGTCGGCCAGCAGGCTGGGCCAGGTCGATGTCCCTTTGGCCAGTCCGAGACTGGTTTCGGCTCGTGGGTTGATCCAGTCGGTGATGCCCAGTTCGCTGCCGTATCGGCTGGCGATCAGTCCGAGTCGACTGGGGCTGCAGACCGGCGTGGTGACGAAGGCGTTGGTCAGGTGGGCACCCTGGTGGAAGATGCGGTCGATGTTGGGCGTGATGAACCGGGTGTCCCCCGCGGCGGCCACTGCCAAGGGGGCCTGGTCGTCGGTGAAAATGAAGACGATGTTGGGCCGGTTCGACCTGCCGGTCGACTCGGCCATCAGGCAACTCGAACCGCTCAACCAGACAACAAGCAGGGCTGGCAAGAGGGAAGGCGACAATCGCATCGTGGATTCCTCGAAAGAACGAACTCTGGAGTACCGACGCTGGCCTGTGTATTGTAACCGTCAGCGAGATGGCCGCCACGTTTGCGCAGGATGCATGTTCTGGGCAATGTGCATATGATGCAGTGACCGGTTGAAACGTCTCCAGACATGATGAGATTTCAAGATGAGTAATTCAGAGAGTCGTGATGTGATGTGTGGTCTATCGCGTGCGATGGTCACCGGACTGGTCGTGGTCCTGGTGGTCGGCGGGATGTCCACGTTGTCGTCTGCGGCCGAGTTGAAGGTGGTGGGTCCGAGTGACGGTGTGAAGTATTCGAAGTTGGGCACGACGACGCATCGGACGAAGTTCCTTCTGGAGGGTGGATTTGACGGAGTCACGGACGGTTTGGGCGACGTGGAGTTCTTCAAGGCGATCGCTGATCGTGAAAAGAAACTCGAGACCGTGTTGTTGGTCCGGGAGGTTTCGGCGAAGCGGATCATCAAGTCGATTCTCAAGAGTTCCAAGAAAGTGCGTAAGGACCAGAAGGAGTTGTTCACGAAGGTGGACACGGAGAACATCGAGAGTTTTCTGGAGTCGGCCAAACTTGCCAGCGAGTATTCGCGTGGGACTCGATTCGTGGTCGAGAGTGGCAAGGGAGACCGCAAGCCGGCCTATGTGGTCTATACGTCCGACGGCCGACAGGTGTCTCGGAACGAGGTGACCGATGCCGAGCAGATCAAGTCGATCCGCAAGTTCCTGGGCTATCAGAAGCACTGGCTGAAGCACTACGAGGGCTAGGCTGTTGTCGGCGGCCTGATGGAGAGAGTTTTCGAGGGCTGCTCGAAGGCCGCGACGACCACACGCCGCGCGAGTGGATCCACATCTACTATTGTCCTCGTCCCGAGCGAATCGGCGAGTCGTGGCAGTCTGGAGGCCCTGTCGCCTTTCCCGTCGGCCGCTGAGACCGCACAATGTGTGTGCGTCGTTGGATCCCTGTTTTCCGTATCATCATCTTGCACCGCTCGAGACTCCTCTCATGATTCATTCCACCCGCTTCACTCTCGCCGGTCTGCTGTGCTGTTTGCTGTGTGTCGTGATGTTGCCGGCGTCCGGCCTGGTGACTGCAGCCGACACGCCCAAGGCGAAGTGGATCCAGTTGTTCAACGGCAAGGACCTGTCGGGTTGGAAGGTGAAGATCACCGGCCACGACCTGGGCGACAATTTCGGCAAGACGTTCCGTGTCGAGGACGGAGTGTTGAAGGTGGGTTACGACAGTTACGCGGGGTTCGCCGGGAAGTTCGGGCACCTGTTTTACGAGAAGCCTTTTTCGCACTACATCATCCGATGCGAGTACCGATTCACGGGCGACCAGGTCGTGGGCGGTCCCAGTTGGGCGTTTCGCAACAGTGGGATCATGGTGCATGGTCAGTCGCCGGAATCGATGGGGAAGGGCCAGAAGTTCCCGGTATCGATCGAGGTGCAGTTGCTGGGCGGTCGTGCCCAGGGCAAACGGGCCACCGCCAACCTGTGCACTCCGGGGACTCATGTCGTCTACAACGGCAAGCTCCACAAACGGCACTGCACGAATTCGACTTCGAAGACCTATCGCGGCGACGAGTGGGTAACGGTCGAAATTGAAGTGCGAGGCAGCGAGGTGATCCGTCACAAGATCGATGGCAAGACGGTGCTCGAGTACAACAAACCTCAGCTGGATCCCAACGACGGGGACGCCAAGAAGTTGATCGCTGGCAAGCCCGAGGGAAAGCAAAGCGGTGCTGCCTTACTGATCGACGGCGGATCGATTTCATTGCAGTCCGAGAGTCATCCGGTCGAGTTCCGCAAGGTTGAGCTGCTGCCGTTGGAGCCGACGGCGAAGTGAAGCGGCCTGGTGCCGCGTGCCTGGGCTGTGGGGAGTCGTTGGAAATGAGGTCGACATCGGCTTTGGTCACCGTGGTTCTGGTTGCTGGCGTAATGCTGGCGGTCGGGATCGGTTGGGCTGTTGGAATCGGCGGCCGGGTTGACGACGGTCCGGCGGTGACGCGGCACGGATCGGCTGGTCTCGATCCCTACACGAAACCCGGCCCCGAGGCACCTCGGGTGGTGGTAGTCGGAGCTGGTCTGTCGGGTCTTTCGGCAGCATTGGAGCTGGCCGACGGCGGTGCCCGGGTGGTGGTGATTGACATGTCGAGTGTCTATGGCGGCCATGCGGTGATGTCTCAGGGCGGGGTGTCGATCGTGGCCACTCCGGTTCAGGAGGCTGCTGGCGAGGAGGATTCGCCCGAGTTGGCCTACAGGGATTTCATCGAGTGGGGCGAGGGTGCCAATCGCGAGTGGGTGCGGTACTACGTGGATCATTCGCGTCGGCAGATCCACGACTGGCTGGTGGATCTGGGTGTGCAGTTCTCCGGCGTGCTGGATTCTCCGGGCAACAGTGTTGCCCGGTTTCATCAACCGGTCGGTCGCGGCATCGGGCTGGTGACTCCGGTCTACCGAGCCTGTCTCGAGCGGTCCAACGTCAGTTTTGTCTGGAACACTCGGGCCGATTCGCTTGTGGTTCGGGATTTGCGAGTTGTCGGCGTGCGGACGACTGGTATGCGGGGCGGTGCCGGTGGTCTATTGGAAGCCGATGCGGTGGTGTTGGCTACCGGCGGATTTCAGAGCAACCTGGACCTGGTCCGCGAGTTCTGGCCGGCCGAGTTCGAGTTTCCCAAGCGGATTCTGTCCGGGTCGGGGCGTCATTCGATCGGGCTGGGTCACGAGATGGTCCGCAAGGTGGGCGGGGCGTTGGTCAAGATGGATTACCAGTGGAACTACTATTCGGGCCTGCCCGATCCTCGGAATCCCGACACCAACAAGGGGTTGAACGCGGCCAACATGTGGGGCATCCTGGTCAACTCGCACGGCAAGCGATTTGCCAACGACCATGGCTGGGCCAAGGAGGTGATGCCGGCGTTGTTGCGACAGGAGCAGGTGACCTGTTGGGCGATTTTTGATGCGAAGACAAAACACGAATTCAGTGTTTCGGGTTCGGACTGGGCCGATGCCGACAAGGTCGAGCGGTTGATATTCGGGAATCCCAAGCTTGTACAAACGGCCGATTCGATTGGTGGATTGGCAGAGAAAGCCGGGCTGCCTGTCGGGGAGCTCGAGGCGACCGTTTTGCGGTACAACGAGATGATCGAGGCGGGAGTCGATCTGGACTTTGGACGATTCGGGCCTGGGAAGTCGAAGTTCAACAACACCGCTTCGGTAAAGATCGAAACCCCGCCATTTTATGCGATCCAGACGTTTCCGTTGACTCGCAAGAGTATGGGGGGTGTGGCGATCGATCTGGGTTGCCGCGTGGTGGACAAGCAGCAGCAACCGATTCCGGGGCTGTATGCCGTGGGCGAGTTGACGGGGCTGGCGATCATCAACGGCAAGGCTGCGTT
Organism: Planctomycetota bacterium; assembly: GCA_963694825.1. Lineage (GTDB taxonomy): Bacteria > Planctomycetota > Planctomycetia > Planctomycetales > Planctomycetaceae > UBA8437. Next base: position 1,434 of record CAVOEV010000159.1, on the reverse strand, counting down.
GGAGGGGACGTTCTTGGGCCCGTGTGTCATCACCGGCCGGGTTGCCGCTCGGTCGATTCTGAAGACCGCCAGGTGGAAACGGCCGGTCGAGGCGATTGATGTCGAGCGGTGTGTTGATTGCCACGACTTGGCCCAGGAGATCGACGAGCAGCGACCGGGATACTGGCACTTCGAGAAAGTTCATGCCGCGGTGCTGTCACAGAAGCTGGATTGTCGGGCGTGTCATGGAGAGTTGTCTCCGTACCGCGAGGAGACTCATCGGATCAGCGCAAGCGTCTTGACGACGGCATGCATGCGGTGTCATACGGGGCGCGAGTAACGGGAGCGGGGAGCGGGGAGCGGGGAGCGGGGAAATGATGGGGGGGATAGCGTGAGTGGGGATCGGGACAGGCGAGAGGTGGATCGGTATCTCTCGGAGCGGCACGTCAGCCTGTTATCGCGGGTATCGTTTGTCATCAAGTTGTTGATTGGTTTGCGGAAGCAGGACTTCCAGGCGGCGATGCACTTCGCGAAATTGGAGTGGGGTGCTGACCCGTTGCCGATGCGGTGTTTGAAGTTTGTCGGTTGGGGTTTGTACCAGTGCTTCATCAATTTGCCTCGTGCGATTTATTGTCTGGACACAAGCGGCCGAGTGTCCCGGACACCGATGTGGCTCGAGGACGAGAACCCGTGGTCGGATCATCCGTGGGGAGTTGACGAGCGGGCGCGGTGTCCCGAGTCTGCCGACGTGGTGGTGATTGGTGCTGGTTTCACCGGTTCGGCGGCGGCCTATCATTGGTCGCGACGTGCGGGATCCGATCGTCGGTTGGTGGTGTTGGAGATGGATGATCCGGCCAGTGGCGCGTCGGGTCGCAACGAGGGTTTGGTGGTCATGGGCCGTCATTTCAAGATGGTCCGTGACACGGTGGGCCGTTGGTTGTTGGAGGTTCGCAGCGATCTGGACAAGTCGTCTCGCAAGAAGTTGGCCAGTCGATTTGCGAAGGTGTATTGCGAGGCGGCGTATCAGAACGCCGATTTGATCGAGCAGGCGATTTCTACTCACGAGTTCCGTTGCGACTACAAGCGGGCTGGTTGGGTGCAGGCTCGGACCGAGGAGGAACAGAAGTCGTTGCGTTTGTCGGTTCGGCTGGCCGAGCAATCCGGTTGCGACGACTGGACTCAGATCGAAGCGGGGGAGGCCCGGAAGTTGTCGGGAATGCGGCTGAATCACCCGGCGGGTTTTTCGAAACAGGCTGCCAGCTGGCATCCGGCCAAGTGGGTCTGGTGCTTGTTGGAGGAGGCTTTGAAGGCCAAGCATGTCGAGCTGTACACTCGGACGAAAGTCGAGCGGGTGGTGTCGACCGCTGGCGGTTACGTGGTCGAGACAACTCGTGGTGCGATTTCGTGCAGGCACGTGTTCTACGCCACCGAGTCGTACACTCCGATGCTCGACCC
>CAVOEV010000158.1:0-11125 GCA_963694825.1 Planctomycetota bacterium | reverse complement strand
TCCGCCGCCTGGTCACTCGTCCAGACACGACTCGACCACTCGCCACCACCCTCCGACGAATTGCTCTACCTCGCCCAAGCCACTCTCGGACAACTCTGGCAAGACGCCCAACCTGACACACCCCAGGCCGATCAACTGTGGACAACCTGGTTGGTCGCGTCCGAACGTGCCGCCGCCGTGCCCGATGCCTACTGGAAGACCCGAGCGGTCATGGACCACACGTTCCTGGTCGCCGTCTCCCAACTGGGGCCCGAACTGGCCAAAGGACAACACCGAGCCATTTCGCTCTACCAGGCCCAACGAAACGACGAAGCACTCGAAGCCTTCGCCCAGGTGATCCGCATCGCCAAACAAGACGGTCGCACCAATCTCGCCGGCGACCTGGCCTTCACTCGCGGCTCGTTGATGGTCCGATCCCAACGCTTCGTCGAGGCATCTCGCTCGTTTCGAAACATCGTCGACCAAACTCCTCCACACCCCAGGTCCGCATCGGCTCACCTGTTGTGGGCCTGGTGCCTGGGACAGATCGACCGACAACAAACCAGCCCCAAACGACGACAGGCCTACCAACAGGCGCTCCAGACTCATACCACCCGCTTTGCCAAACAACCCACTGCCGTCGAAGCCACCTGGCTGCTCGCCGAACTCGAACACCAGTTGCAACACGGACCAGCAGCCAGACGACTGTGGTCACAAATCCCTGACTCCCACACTCGAGCCCAACAGGCACGGCGACGGCTAAGCGAATCGCTCGAAGAAGACCTCGCCGGAATGGACCGGAACGACCCGAACACACATCGGCAACTCGAATCAGCCGTCTCGCAGGTCGAACAACTCCTCGCTCGACTGCCACGGCCGCCCGAGACCTGGTCGATCGAACAGGCCGCACTGGCCATCAGCCTCGCACGCCTCAGACTGAAGCCGATACGGCCCGACTACGCTCGAGTCGATCAGGTGTTGGGAATGGTGCTCCAACAAGGCCCTCAACCTGATGCACGCAAGCCAAAACACCAGCCAGCCTCACTCAGAGACACCGCGCGCCAACTGCGAGTCCTCTCGCTGGCCGGACAGGGACGGCTCGACGACGCCCGACAACTGATCGCCACCTTCGCCGGCCGACCCCCCGAACTGCTCGCGCTGCTCGATGGACTCGACCGTGTCGCCGTGACCACTCGACCCAGCGACCGACGACGACTCGGCGAACTCCAACTGCAGGCCGCCGTGACTCTCGCCACACAACGCAATTCGCTCGGCCCCGACGACATCAGACGACTCGATCGGTGCATGGCGCAGGCCTACGTCGCTGCCGGATTGCCAGAACGTGCCGTCCATCTCTACCAGGAACTCGTCCGGATCACGCCGCGAGACTGGCGGCTGAGAGCCCGGTTAGCCGAAATCCGAGTCGCGATCGGGTCCGCCAAACAACTCGAACTCGCCAACACCGACTGGCAACTTGCCGAACGACTGCTCAAGGCCGGTGCCGACGATTGGATCAATGTCCGAATCCAACGACTCAAAACACTGATGCTCGCCGGTCAAATCGAGCCCTGCCGGCAACTGCTCGCCGTCACCCAACTGCTGTACCCCAACAGCGGAACCCCGGCAGCCCAAGCCAACCTCAAACGGCTCGCTCGACAACTCCCACCATCACGCCCCTAGACTCGGGGCAACCGATCCCCTCAACGAAGCGTCGATCGGACCCGCTGAGCTCGAGCAGCCGGTGCCCTCGGGATCTCTCGCACCGTGCCGTGCGTCCGCTGAGACGCCGATGGACGGTTGTGCCAACGTGACGGTCGAGGAATCGGTGGGAGCATGTCGGCACGGTATTGCCAAGTGGGGACGCGTCGGTAGTAGTAGCCCAATTGAGTCGTGTCCGACGGCACTGCGATGATCGGGTAGCGACGAACCGGCCCCGAAGCCCCGCGTCCATGCTCACCGTAAAACTTGCTCGGGTACATCCGCGAATACACCAGCGGAGACCGACTCAAAGTCGGATTCGTCGGTGACGTCCAGTCGCCCCGAGAAATCCTGGCGTAACCAGAATCCTCGAAGACCCGCGAACCAGCCAATGTCGGTACCACACCCGACCCGGCCGCACCGACGACAACCGGATCGGCCGCCAGCACACTCGTAACGCCTGACAACAACAGGCCACTCAAACATACGGTTAGCATCTGGATCGATCGTCGCATCATTCTTGCCTTGTGGATTGAGGCCTTATGGACCGAGGCCGGGGAACGCCGTGAGACGGGTTATCTAGGTACCGAGATCGGGGTCAGGCGGCTGGCGGGCAGGCCACTGCCGTAGTTGTAGCTCGAGCCGACATTGGGAGCCAACGGGACCACGATCGGAATGCCAGCACCCTGGGCACCGTATACCTTGGAATCGCGAGGATCAACGTAGCGGGGGTTGACCGGGTACACCATCCGGTAACTGCCGATCGGAGCCGTGTGCATGCTCGCCGGAGTGTACAGCCCCAGCCGATAGAAGACCCACGTCGACCAAGCTTCACTCTGCTGGCGATTGCGGGCCAGAAAAGTCTGAGACTGCACGCTCCAGATATCCGACAAGGTCACATCGCCAGCGTCCTCGTCGAAAATCGCCTCAGACTTCACCTCACCAGTCGAAGACACCGGCAACACCAACGACGGCTCAACAACCAGATCGGCCGCAGCCGGCTCGGCAACCTCTTGAGGCTGCCCGGTCGTATCACTGATCCGCACCTCGCCCGCCGAGGACTGCTCGGCGGAAGCCACCTCCGCAGCCGGAAGTATCATCGGCGTGACAACGCAGATCAGGACCAGGGATACAGGCAACAGGCAGGCGGTTGCCCTGAGGCAAAGTCGTGTCAGCTTCATGGTCTTGTCTCGAACTTACAGGGAACGAGCCAAAATGGCTCGGAAATGGGTTGTCAGTTCCTCACCAGGGCGACGGTCAATTCGACCTCCCCAGCTCAGCCAAACTCAGTCGATAAATGGCTCGATGAACGGGTCGGTGATCCGCCGCAACAGACTCGAACGGTTCCGGTACCGCACCCGAACCTCCGTCCCGGTCAATTCCCACTTGTCGTGCGACTCGACACCGAACGGAGTCCACAGCCACCAGCCCTTGACCTTGTAGTAGTACGGCGGGTACAGGCCACGGTATTCGTGCTCGTAGAGCATTTCGTGAGGCGCGAGTGCGGGGTTCGAGATCACCACGCCTCCGACCTGATGAGGGATGTTCTGGACCGGCGAGGGGTACAGAGGCGCGTTGAGCCGAGCGTAGCCGGCTGTCATCGGAGCCGCTGGTGGACGGTTGGCTGGCACCCGAGGAGCCCGGACCGCCGTGCGAACCGGGCTCGTCGCGGCAACCGTCTTCAGCGTCGGCCGGATAACCGGAACTCGAACTGCAACCGATCGGGGCGCTGACGGCCTGGCCGCCTGACGACGCGTTGTAACCGGTCGAGACTTCGGCTGAGACTTGGCACTGCGGCGGTCGCGGAACATCCGAGTCTGCTTGTGCCACCAACCAGTAAACGCCGGACGTCGCACACTCGGCTCGTCGGCTTGTGAAGTGGGAAACGCAATCGAGGTCAATACGACCGCGATCAACGCCACTAGACTCGTCGTCCACTTCGCCCTCGTTCCCCTGTCACTCGTCCGTGTGGCCGGCATGCCTGCACTCCCTGGTCGCGTATGATTGGATCGGTTTGGCGGGCTCGTGCCCGATCTCCGCAGGTCCCTCTCAGACCAAACGAACACCAGACTCCCGACGCCCCGAGAATCGGTCATTCTCAACCTAGCCTTCGGCCTGTATCGATTGGCCGGATGAACCGATCTGTTTGTTTTGCGCCGTTTCGACACTCGGACAGTAACTCCATCAACAGCAACACGTTATGGCGCCGGTACGGACTGCCTTGCCGTTACGATGCGCGTAACCTATGCAATCGATTGGTCTTGAAAAATCGACAGAATCCCTACAAGCTAACTTCTCGATGATCTCGTTGCCCAAGATGGGCTCGAGCAAGTTGAATGTCAGCGGAACGAATCGCGATCGCTGTGACTTGGCGACGGATGGTCCCGTTCAAGGACGAAGGAGACTGGATTGGCTCACAAGCCGACCACCGGCGACGGCCGCACGAAGAAGACGACGGCGGCCTCGAAGACAAAACCGGCCACCGAAGCGAATTCGGACCGAGCCGACGGAGATTCGCGGGTCGAGTATGTCTCGATCAGCCAGGAAACCCGTCGCCGATACCTCAATTACGCACTCTCGGTCATCCAGTCCCGCGCCCTGCCCGACGTTCGCGATGGACTCAAGCCGGTCCAACGTCGCATTCTCTACGCGATGTACCACGACCTGCATCTCTCGCACAACGCCAGGCCTCGCAAGTCGATGAAGATCTGCGGCGACACGACCGGCAACTACCACCCTCACGGAGAAATGGCTGTCTACGAAGCCCTGGTGCGAATGGCCCAGGACTTCACGCTCCGCTACCCCCTGGTCAACGGACAGGGCAACTTCGGCTCGGTGATGGGCATGGGCGCCGCGGCGGCGCGTTACACCGAGGCACGACTGACGGCGATCGCCGAACAGTTGATGGAAGAACTGAAATTCCACACCGTCAACACCCGACTCAACTACGACGCCACATGCTCAGAACCCGTCGTGCTGCCCGCCCGCTTCCCCAACCTGCTGGTCAACGGTACCCAGGGCATCGCCGTCGGCATGGCCACCAGCATCCCGCCTCACAACCTCGGCGAAGTCATCAAGGCCTGCCTGCACCTGGTCGACAACCCCAGGGCCACAACCGGCAAACTGATGAACTACATCAAGGGACCCGACTTCCCGCTCGGTGGACGCATTGTCACCGATAAGACGTCGCTTCGCGACGCCTACAAGACCGGCAAGGGGTCGATCAAAGTTCGAGGCGAATGGCGGACCGAATCGGGGCGTCGAAGCAACTCGCCCGGTCGGATCGTGATCCACTCGGTCCCCTACGGAGTCGCCACCGATCAACTCAAGTCCGATATCGGACTCCTGATCGCCGATCGCAAACTCCCACAACTCACCGACTTGGTCGACGAAACCTCCAGCGATTCCGGACTCTCGATCGTGCTCGAGACCAAGCCCGGAGCTGACCCCGAAGCGATCTTGGCCTACCTCTTCAAACACACCGCACTCGAACAGAACATCTCCTACAACGCCACCGCGCTGGTCCCCACCGGCGACGACTCACTGATGCCACGCCGAATCGGACTCGGCGAAATGCTCAACCACTTCAACCAATTCCGCTTCCACACCGTAAGACGCCGCTTCGAATTCCAACTCGAACAACTCAAGAAACGTATCCACATCCTCGAAGGATTCGAACTCCTCTTCGATGGACTCGACAAGGCACTCAAACTCATCCGAGACAGCAACGGCAAAGCCGACGCTGCAAAAAAAATGATCCGCGAGTTTTCGTTCGATGAGATCCAGGCCAACGCGATTCTCGAACTGATGCTCTACAAGATCAGCAAGCTGGAAATCGACGAGATCCGAGACGAACTCTCCGAAAAACGGGCCGAAGCAGACCGGATCGAAGCACTGCTCCGCTCAAGACTCAAACTCTGGACAATCGTCAAGGACGAACTCAAACAACTCGCCTCAGAATTTTCCGACAAACGCCGCACCACACTCGGGTCGGCCGACGAAGTCGTCGAATTCGATGCCCAAACCTACATCGTCCGCGAAAACACCAATGTGGTGGTGACCCGCGACGGGTGGATCAAACGAGTCGGCCGGCTGGCGAAGGTTGAATCGACCCGAGTCCGCGACGGCGACAGCGTGCTGGCCGTCGTCCCCGGCAGCACGCTCGATTCGGCCGTCATCCTCACCAGCGACGGCACCGCCTACACGCTCCCCATCGACAGCCTGCCCCACTCCTCGGGCTACGGCGATCCACTCTCCAAACACGTCAAACTCGGCGACGGTGTGAGCGTGGTTGAGGTCCTGACGACCGACCCGCGATTCGTGCCGCCGGATACGAAAGTCAAACGCGAATCCACACCCGCACCCTATCTCTTGGTCGTCACCGCCCGAGGCCAGGTACTGCGGTTCAACTTCAACGCCTTTCGAACACCATCCACTCGCAGCGGACGCCGCTACTGCCGACTCAATTCCGGCGACCACGTCGCATACGCCGGACTGGTCACCTCGGGAAAAACCTTGTTCGTCGTCTCCCAAGACGCTCGACTCGTTCACTTCGCCATTGACGACGTGCCCGTCCTCGCCGGACCCGGCAAAGGTGTCCGTGGTATCCGACTCGATCCCGATGATCGCGTGCTCGGAGCACGACAACTCGTACGTCCAGGCGATTCGCTCAGAATCCGAAACAGCAATGACAAGGTGGTCGCGTTCGGCCAAACCAAGTACACCATCACCTCCCGCGGTGGACGTGGGATCAAAACCTCCAAACGAACCGGTTTCACCGAGATCATCCAGCCGGAGATCGAACTGGTCGATTGGAGCGATTATGAGGACGACTGAGGATGGCGACCGCGTCGAGTCAATCGAAAGGGGCGGGTCGGAAGAAATCCGCTCGCAATACCAAGTCTGCCTCGGAACAATCCAGGCAGACAACCAACCCCAACAGCGGCTCCTACCAGGCCAGCGACATCGAAGTCCTCGAAGGACTTGAAGCCGTCAGACGACGACCGGCCATGTACATCGGGACGACCGATACCCGAGGCCTCCACCACCTGCTCTGGGAAATCGTCGACAACTGCGTCGATGAATTCCTCGCCGGTGAAACCGATCGCATCAGCGTCACACTCCACAAGGACGGCAGCTCGATCACCGTCAGCGACAACGGGCGTGGCATCCCCGTCGACGAACATCCCAAGACCAAGACGTCCGCGCTGGAACTGATCCTGACCACGCTCCACGCCGGAGGAAAATTCTCGGACAAGAACTACGCCCGCAGCGGTGGACTCCACGGAGTCGGCGCGTCAGTCGTCAACGCACTCTCCATTCAATTGATCGCCACCGTCCGACGTGACGGTCACGAATGGATGCAGGCCTACACACAAGGACGACCCAAGGCCGCTGTCAAAAAAGTCCGTCGAGTCCGAGGTCACGGCACCACCATCTTCTTTCGACCCGACGATTCCATCTTCCGACGCACTCGGTTCCACCCCGATACCATCCGTCAACACCTCGAAGATATCTCGTTTGTCCACGGCGGACTGAAGATCATCTTCCACGACGAAACTCACGGCGAAACACACGAACTGCACCACCCCGAAGGCATCACCGCCTACCTCCAGAAAATTACCGCCGATGGACAAAAGAAAACTGTCCACGAGACTCCGTTTGACATCGTCAAGGACGAACGTGCCAACCGCATTGAAGTGGTGCTGCACTGGAGCGAAGCGATCGACGAAGAAACTCGTAGCTACGTCAATGGCATCCGGACTCACGCCGGAGGCACTCACGAAAGTGGACTCCGAAGCGGAATCGCCAAGGCCGTCCGCAACTACATGGACGTCCACAATATCAAACCCAAGGGGATCTCCATCACCAACGACGATATCCGAGAAGGACTCGTCATGATCCTTTCCGTCTTCCTCGCCGAACCCATGTTCCAAGGACAAACCAAGGAAAAACTCAATAACCCCGAACTCAGCGGCGAAGTCGAAAGCCTGATCCGGCCCGGACTCGAGACCTGGCTCAATGCCAACCCCTCAGTCGCCGATGCCATCCTCGGACGAATCGTACTCTCGGCTCGGGCTCGTTTGGCCAGCCGAGATGCCGCCAAGGAAATCCGACGAAAAACCCCAGCCAATCGACGCAACACACTGCCCGGAAAACTCTACGACTGCCGAGCCGGAAACCGAGAAGATAGCGAACTGTTCATTGTCGAAGGCGATTCGGCCGGAGGAACCGCAGCCATGGGACGCAACAGCCGGACGCAGGCCGTTCTCCCTCTCCGAGGAAAAGTGCTCAATACCGAATCACTCTCCACCACAAAAATTATGACCAATCAGTCGATCCAGGACCTCGTCGAAACACTCGGGACCGGAATCGGCAACGATTGCGATATCCGGAAACTCCGATACGGACGCATCATCCTGCTGATGGACGCCGATAGCGATGGCTATCACATCAGTACTCTGCTGCTCACGTTCTTCTTCAGACACATGAGAGAACTGATTCGGCAGGGGAAACTCTTCATCGCACAACCGCCCCTTTATCGAATCGAAATCGGTAACCAAACCTACTACGCACAGGACGACGCCGATAAGGAACAGGTGCTCGCAGCAGCACCCGCTGGCCGAAAAGTTGTCATCGATCGATTCAAAGGACTCGGCGAAATGAACGCCGATCAACTCAAAGATACCACACTCGATCCCGCTCGACGGATCCTGCTGCGAGTCGATATCGAAAACCAAATCGAGGCCGATAATACCTTCCGGCAACTGCTCGGACGTGATGCCTCGGAACGCTATCACGTGATCATGGAAGAAGCCGAAGCCGCCGATGACCTGGATATCTAATCCGGTCTCCGTTCGAGCCGTACGACTCGACTAGCTCTGCTCGCGCAGCGACTCCATGCCCATCCAGCCGATCAGCCCGGCCGATACCACGAACATGATGTCCATCGTCGTCTGGCCGGAAAACGGAGCCAGACTCGGCTGGCCAACCAGGTCCATGACTATGTCCAGCAATGCCACCAGACCAACCAATGCCGAAACGCCTATCGAAATCCGAATCGCCGTCTTCATGGATCGCCTACCGCTTGAGTGACCTTGGGCATCCAACCTAGTATAGATCGGCCGTCCCGACCGGGTCCAGCCGTTCCTTTTCAACCAATTTCGCCGGTTTCGGCCTGTTTTGACCTGTCTCGGCCTGTTTCGCCCATTTCCAACGACACACGCCACAACAAACCGGCTTCCGCCACAGACCGATTAGTCCGTCGACGTCAACTCGACCACATGACCGTCCGGATCGCAGACAAATACCTGGACCGCACCGTCCGGCCTCTGCTTCGGACCCGCAACGATCGGGATCTCCAACTCCTCAAGCCGCTCAGCACACGCGTACGCGTCGTCGACCTCGAAGGCAAAGTGATGAGTCCGAGAACCGCGGTGCTCGACACCAACCGCGTTGCCCGCCGGCCCCGAACCGTCATGTTCCAGGATCAGGTGGATCTGAGTCTCACCGCACTGGAACCACAGGCCGTCGAACGAGAACCTCGGTCGAGGCACCTCGAGCATGCCCAGCACGCCGACATAGAACTCGCGACTCGCCGCCAAATCACACACCACCACCGTGACATGATCGATCGTTCGCACCGCAATCGGAATCGGAATCGGTCCACCAGTTTCCGTTCCAGAAACACCCATTAGGCACTCCCCTCGGTACCAGATGCCAACATCAACTCCACAGCCTCCAGACCCGTCATGCCCGGCTGGATGCCCATGGACTCAGCCCGAGGCGTACAACGGACGATTTTAGCCTCGAGCAAATCGTCCGGATCCATCAACGGACACTCCACAGTCCCCTGGGCAACGGCCAACGCCTGGTTGAACTCGCTCGGCACCACCACATCGTAGATCCCGCACCCCACGATCCCGAACTCGGTCAGAATCGAACAGTACTGGCCTCCCACCCAGCGATTGCTGATCCCTATCGCCACACCGTTCTGGAACCTCATCGAAGTCGTCGTCGACCTCGGTAACTTGTCCGTCATCACACGTCTCCTGACTTCGACCTAAACACCCACACCCGGTACATCGATCGTCCAGTCCTGGCCGTCGCGAACAACGCGACGGTACAGAGTGTCACGCTCGAACGGCTCTCGGCCAGCCTCGCGAATCAGCCGGTGCAACTGCTCCACAGTCAATCCCTCAGGGGTCACCGCACCCGCATCGTGGTAAATCAACTCGTGAACGACCGTCCCGTCAAGATCATCCGCACCAAAGCTCAGGGCGACCTGAGCGGTCTTTTCGCCGAGCATGATCCAGTAGGCCTTGATGTGATCAAAGTTGTCCAGCATCACTCTCGATAACGCCATCACACGCAGATCGGCCAGGACGCTGGGCAACTTCAAATGGTCCAGGCCGGTGTTCTCGGGATGGAACGCCAACGGAATGAACGTCTGGAACCCGCCGGTCTCGTCCTGCAAAGTGCGAAGCTGGCAAAGATGGTCGATCCGGTGCCGAGACGCCTCGAGATGCCCGTAGAGCATCGTGGCGTTCGTGCGCAGACCCAGCTGATGAGCACAACGATGGATGTCGATCCAGGACTGCGAATCGGCCTTGTGCTCGCAAATCTGACCGCGGATCTCCTCGTCGAAAATTTCCGCACCACCGCCGGGCATGCTGCCCAAGCCCGCTTCGATCAACTGCTCGAGCACCCACTCGTACGGCTTCTTCGTAATGTGAGCGAACCAGTTGATCTCCACCGCAGTCCACGCCTTGATGTGAATCCGCGGGTTGGCGGCGCGGATCGTACCCACCACGTCGACATACCACTCGAATGGCTTCTGATGATGCAAACCGCCGACAACATGAATCTCGGTCGCACCCGACTCGGTCGCCTCGGCAACCCGCTCGCGGATCATCGTCTCGTCAAACGTGTAGGCCCGCTCGGACTTCAGGTCCGTGCGGAATGCACAAAACACGCATCGGTACACGCACACGTTCGTCGGGTTCAAATGGACGTTCGTGTTGTAGTAGGCCAGGTTGCCGTTCTTCTTCTCGCGGATCGCATTCGCCAGCTGGCCCAGAAACAACAGGTCGGCGTGCTCGTCAAGATACAGACCGTCCTCCAACGAAACCCGCTCGCCCGCCTCGACAATCTCGGCAATCTCACGCAACCGAACGTCACTGCCAGCTGCGATCGAAATCTTCTCTGCCAATGAACTCATTACAGCCCCGCTGACATCGCAACCGTGCCCATTCCCAATAACCGCATTCTAGACGCCAAGTTCACCGCCAGCCAGCTTCGTGAAACGGCGCGGCGTTTTCAAAGACCTCGTCGACTGTCGAAATCACGGCAACGGCAGTGGAAACAGCAACACGTCGAGCAGCCCGACGGCAAATAAGCCGACACTGATCACGGCGTTGATCTGAAAGAACGCCAGACCCACTCGCGA
>CAVOEV010000157.1:0-11139 GCA_963694825.1 Planctomycetota bacterium | reverse complement strand
ATTTTGAGCGGCCCCGTCTCGGTGGTCGGGCATCGGTGTCATCGAGTCGGCCGGGTGTCGAGGTACCGGTGAGGGTCGTCCAGAGGCAGGTAATAGGTCCAGTCGGCCGATTCGTAGAGAATCACCTCGCGGATTTCCTTCCGAGCCAGCAGCTTGCGGATGATCGCCTCGCGTTTCTTCGTAAACTCCGCCTTGTACGGGGCTCGAAGCGTTTCCTGGGCTTCATAAACAATGCTGCGTGGTCCGCGAAAGCTGCTGCCACGGTTGTCGGCCAGGTCGGCAAGGGAGTGCTCCAGGAACAGGTCCAGCGGTCCAGGCGGTGGAGCGAACCGGATGCCCAGGTAGGCCGGTTCGACGTTGAGCCCCGAGAGGTCCACTGCTGAGAGGCCTTCTCCGATCGAAGGAATGTGGTTGTTCGAACCCCAGATGTGCCGGTAGAAGTCGGACTTGTAGACCCCGCCCTCGGGACGCTTCATCTTCGCCAGGCCGCTCCGGACCGCCGTCTCGACTCGACCGCCCGGCGGAATCACCACCCGGATCCGTGTCTTCGGGAACCGGCGTTCCAGGTCCACCAGCAGCTTTCGGACTCCGCCTGCAATCACACGGCTGCGGTGGAACCGCCACGGAAACATCGTATCGTCGTCGGGACACGCCTCGGACCACTCCCTGGCGTGCCAGGTCGTGATTGACTCCAGCGAATCAATCAACCTGGCCGAAGAGCCCGTGCCGATCCGCTCCAGGAACGGCTTGAACGTGGCCAGGCCGCGTGGTGCCGCGGCCCGGTCGATGCCCAGGTGAGTGTAGTTCCGGCTCGTGCGTCGGAAGTCGAGGATCGAGCCGAGCCCGCCGGATTCTGCGAGCAGGTCGCCGGTCGAAGCGGCCAGTTGAGTGTGCGAGCGGGTGTTGATGAAGATCTCGTCGTAGGCCTCGAGCTTCAGCTGCGTGGCGATTTCGGCGATTGCTTCCTGTCGGGCACGCGGTTGATCGAAATCGACCATCTCGACCGACCAGTCGGCACCGCGATCGATCACCAGCAGGTTCTGCCCCAGCGTGACGTGTTTCTTGCCGGAAGCCAGCAGTGCGGCCATCGACGCCTCGACCGCCTGGAATTCAGTGCGGTACATGCCCGAGAGCGGAATGCCGACGATTCGGGACTCTTGTCGGGCCTTCTCGTCGCCGTCCAACGCCCAGTACTGAACCAGTCGTCCCAGTCGATTGCCGGCGGCGGCGCGAAGGGCAGAGGCTCCCACGGCGGGCAGAGCCAGTTTCCGACCCTCCGGGGTGGCCGCTTCGACCCACAGGAATCGGGCACCGGCGGGCCAGTCGAGACCGACCAGCCGCAGGGACGTATCGGAGGTGGCCTCGATCCTCCAGCCCTTCAACTCGGGAAGGTGCTTCGAAGCCACGGCATGGATCTGTTGATACGGGACCAGGCGATGGCCAGTGCCGTGTACCATCAGCACCAGGGAAGTCCCGTCGATCGGAGCAAACGGTGACGCTCGAAGTCGCAGGTCGCGTCGGCCGTCCCGGAACCGGCGGGCGATCTCACGCGCACCAGGCACATCCTGGAATTCAAGCGCCTCGGGCCGCGCCGCTTCGGGTCGTCCCATTCTGCGAAGCACCTCACCGTAGCCGGCGAAGCCCACCTCTTCGGGGTGGAACATCGTTGCCGGTGAGGACAGCGGCAGGAACTCGCCCTGGAACCGGCCGTCGGCCGCGAAGCGAGGTACCACGTAGTACTTTGTCAGCCCTGATTCGAACGGGCGGAAGCTGGCCGAGAGCTTGATGCCATGGACGTGGGCACTGGTGGCATATGCGGTCATGATCGACGGGTCGAGTCGCAACTTCATCAGGAACCGCAACCAGCGCCACGACGGCTGGCCGGGTTGTGCCTGAAACGAGGTGGTCAGGGCCTTGTTGTCAAGAATCGCCCGGGTGCACGATTCGAAGCGACGCCAGTCGGCGGCGGGATAGTTGGCCGGGTCGGCCAGCGTGGGGAACGGGCCCGGCCAGACGATCAATCGGGCGACGCCCTGGCACTGCAGGCGACGGAAGTACTGGTCGAATGCGTCGCGGGTGACCGGCCTGAAGCGGCGGGCCTTTGAGTCCCAGAAGATCCGGATCAGGTCGTCAACCAGGTCGGAGATGTAGGAGATGGGCCGTGGGGGAGGAGACTTCTGCAGGGTGATGGCCTGTCGCGAGTCGGACTTGTCGCGGGTGAGGACCAGGTGCAGCGTGAGGCGGGCGGTGGCGGCCGGTGTGGCAGTGACCACCAACTGCCCGGTCCGGTCGACCCGTGCCGAGATGCCGTCGAGTTCAACGCGCTCGCCGCTGGCCACGACCTGCTTGTCTCGCCTCAGTTCCAGGCCCAGGCGATCTGCCCGGGCAAGGGACCCCACCACGATCGGCCAACGACGTGTGCCGTCGGCCAGGTAGGCAAAGGGAACCTCGGTGTTTCGAGGTGACAGTCGGGCCGGGCCGAGAGGTTCGGTGGCGATCGCGAGGCCGGGGGTGGCCGTGGCCATCAGCATCGCCAGCAGTCCGAAGGAGACGGTCCGGAGCATGACGGAGTGCCTTTGGGAGGTGGGCCAAGGACCGGTGAGATGCGTCGTGGCAAAACGATGTCGAGCACTACCATAGCATGCCATCGTAGCGCTCTTGAAAACCGGTGGCAGAACCACGTGGAATCGGGCCAGCCAGGTAACACTACCGATTTGATCACGCAGGAAAGATGGCCCGCCAGATGCCGTAACCTCTTGACGGGCCAGAACCTTCCGAAGTCGGGGCGAAGGACATTCGACGCTGGTTGGTCCAGCCTGGCGTCAGCACTCTGTTGATTGCCA
The DNA here is from genome assembly GCA_963694825.1 of Planctomycetota bacterium. GTDB lineage: Bacteria > Planctomycetota > Planctomycetia > Planctomycetales > Planctomycetaceae > UBA8437. Next base: position 8,296 of record CAVOEV010000157.1, on the reverse strand, counting down.
AGAGCAGTCCCTGGGAGAATGGCTACGTGGAGTCATTCAACGGAAGGTTCTGTGACGAGTTGCTCAACGGAGAGCTGTTCCTCGGCCTGGCGGACGCTCGTTGGGACTCGGTGTCCATTGGCCGAGATAGATGGACTGTAGACGCTTGAGATCTCACCCGCTCCGATCGGCCAGACTTAGCAACGAGATCCCTTTTTGTTTACACAGGTTTTGAACGCTGATTACCATCATGATGACCTTTTCGATTCTTCCTGGCCGACCATCCTGCGCGCTAACCAGTTTCTCCAACGGCCCTTTGCACTTCCGTTTTGATGCGATGCAAAATGGCATGGAGCCCGCGCATACGAACCATTCCTAACGCTTCGACGAGGCCTAAGTCGGTCAGCAACGTTGGCTTCACCGCAAACACATCGTTAGGCGTGGCACCGGAGAGCGTGCCCACCAGCAAGCTGATGAATCCGCGTACCGTTGGTGATTCTCGAGGAACATCAGCGTAAATCTCAACATGGCCGTCGACCACCTCGACCCACATGTACACCGGGGTTTGGCACTCATCCACGCGGTTCTCGCCGGCGTCACGCCGTGTTCGATAACTTTCCGGCAGGTCGGGGAGTTCCTCGGCGAAATCCATTAGCGTCTCTAGCCGGTCGCGCACATCCAGCTCGTCGAACTCTTGCTTGAGTTCCTCAAGTTTGTTTTGGAGGTTTGAGGTTTTATTGATCACAAAGGTGTGCTCTTACGACTGCATTACACGTTCTTCGCAATGGGCACGCCGATCAGGTTGCCCCACTCAGTCCACGACCCGTCATAGTTCTTCACATTGGCGAATCCCAGAAGATACTTCAGCACAAACCACGTGTGGCTCGACCGTTCGCCGTTCCGGCAGTAGGCGATGATCGTCTCGTTTCAAGCCGGCTTCGTCCAGGTAGATCTGCTCCAGTTCCTCGTGTGATTTGAACGTGCCGTCGTCGTTGACCACACGGGACCACGGAACACTGGCTGCGCCGGGGATGTGGCCACCCCACAGCGAACCTTCCTGCGGATAGGCTTCCATGTGTAACATCTCGCCCGTGTAATCGCCGGGCGCACGCAGTCGATCAACACGGCTTCGCGGATGTGTCCCTGCTGGTACAACAGGAGATCTTCGTCCGACTCGACGATGCGACGGTTTTCATCTCGACGAAGCTCATCGACCCATTCGGTGCTCACCAACAATTCACTCTGGGTTGATGTTGTAGACATGTTTCTCACCCTCTATTTCAGGTTTCGAATATGCCATGTTTTGTCTTGTTCAAGCATCCATACGGATACTTCTCACAATTCGGGTAAGCTCTGGCCAGTCAGTAGAAATCGCTCCACGTGCTCTCGCACAGCTTCCAACTTCAACTCGTTGGCGATCTCATTGGCGAAGGCGTAAACGAGCAGCGAACGAGCAAGATCCTCGGTAATGCCCCGCGAGCGTAGATAGAACAGTGCCGTCTCATCGATCTGTCCGACCGTTGCACCGTGGGTACACTTCACGTCATCGGCGTAGATCTCCAACTGTGGCTTGGTGTCGATCACGGCGTCGTCCGAGAGCAACAGCACCCGGTTACTTTGTTTGGCGTCGGTCTTTTGTGCATCGGGATGCACGTAGATTATGCCATTGAAGACACCCTTGGAACGCTCGTCGAGAATGCCCTTGTAAAGCTCGTAGCTGTTGCAGTGCGGTTTGGCGTGGTCGATACGCGTGCGGCTGTCCATGTGTTGATCCCCGGCGGCGATATACAGACCGTTGAGCGTACACTCGCAGCCTTCATCATCGAGTGTCACATCGACCTCGTTTCGCACAAGCTGGCCGCCCAGCGAAAAGTAGTGCGACGAGAACCGGCTGGTTCGCTGTTGCCGAACGTGGGTCGTGGCGACGTGGTAACCGTGGGCGCTTTCCTGCTGCAGTTTGTAATGATCGACGACCGCGTTCTCGGCGACCGATATTTCGGTAACAGCGTTGGTCAGGTAAACGCCCGCGTTCAAACCGACGTAGCTTTCGATAATCGTGGCCTGAGTCTCGGGCTGGGCGATGATCAGGTTGCGCGGATGAGACGCGGTCGGACTGCTGTTGTCTGTCGAAATAAACAGCAGATGAATCGGCCGCTCGATCACGACGCCTCGCGGCACATGGACGAAAGCACCATCGCGAATAAACGCCGAGTTCAGGGCTGCAAAGCATGCGTTATCGTCACTTACAAGCTGTCCGAGATGATCTTCGATGAGCGCCGGATGGTCGGCCAGCGCCGCGGACAGATTGCAGACGACGGCACCATCCGGAGCCGCTCCCGTCGCCGACAGCTCACCGACATAGTGGCCGTTGACAAAGACCAGTCGCAGGTAGTCCTCATCGAGCACGAATGGTGAGATCGTCTCGCGGCTCAGCGGCGGGGATATTTCAGCCAGAGCGAACTCTGTTTCGGCGATGCGTTTGACATTAGTGAACCGCCATTCTTCTTGTCGCGTGGTGGGAAATCCCGCTTTCTCGAACCGTCGAAAGCCTTCCCGCCGCAACCCCGTCAGCCACGCCGGCGCCTGTGACTTCAAGTCGGCGTGAAACCTGGCAAACTCGTCGCTTATCCGTTGTGTGTAGTTATCGTTTGCAATCATGTTGGATTCCATTGGCCATTCGACTCGTATCACGCCGAACCTTACGAATCGGCTACGGCTACGTCGGGCTCAGCACTGATTCTCGGTCGCCTTCCACCAACGCGTAACCTTGCTCTTCCAACTCCAACGCCAACGTCTTGTCGCCCGATCGCACGATCCTTCCGTCAGCCAGCACATGGACTTTGTCAGGAACGATGTATTCGAGCAGTCGCTGGTAGTGCGTGACGACGATGATGGCTCGATCGGCGCTCCGCAACGAATTGACTCCGTCGGCCACGATCCGCAACGCGTCGATGTCCAGGCCGGAGTCGGTCTCGTCGAGGATGGCCAATTTCGGCTGCAAAACGGCCATCTGGAAAATCTCGTTCCGCTTCTTCTCGCCGCCCGAAAATCCTTCGTTGACCCCGCGATCGAGCAGGCTCTTATCCATGCCCAGAAGCTTCATCTTTTCCTTGACCAGTTTCAGAAACTCGCCCGTGTCGGAACGTTTCTCGCCGCGGTACTTGCGAATCGAATTCAAGGCAGCCTTGAGGAAATACTTGGTGCTGACGCCGGGTATTTCGACAGGATATTGATAGGCGAGGAAAACGCCTTCGCCGGCTCGCTCGTCGACTTCCATTTCCAGCAAGTTCTTCCCTTGGAAAACGACCTCCCCACGCGTGATTTCGTAGTCCTCGCGTCCGGCCAGTACATGGGCCAACGTACTCTTGCCGGAACCATTCGGTCCCATGATCGCGTGGACTTCTCCAGCGTTGACGGTCAGGTTGATGCCCCGCAGGATCTCGGCCTCTTCCACGCGAGCGTGCAGATCTTTGATCTCAAGCATTTGGGTTGTTCCTTTTAATACTCTTATAGCCGCGTGCGCGGCACGCATCGTTCACGCTACTCGTTACCCCACACTTCCTTCCAAACTCACGCTTAGCAGTTTCCCTGCCTCGATGGCGAACTCCATCGGTAACTCCTGAAACACTTCGCGGCAAAAGCCCTTGATGATCATGCTCACGGCGTCTTCGGCGGACAGCCCCCGTTGTCGGCAGTAGTAGATCTGGTCTTCGCCAACCTTCGAAGTGGACGCTTCATGTTCCACTTGCGACGACGTATTATGCACTTCGATGTAGGGGAAAGTGTGCGCCCCGCAGGAATCGCCAATTAACAGCGAATCGCATTGCGAATAATTACGGGCGTTGGTCGCACCCTTCTGAATCTTCACCTGGCCGCGGTAGTTATTCTGTCCGTGTCCCGCCGAGATCCCCTTCGAGACAATGGTGCTACGCGTGTTCTTGCCGGCATGGATCATCTTCGTGCCCGTGTCGGCTTGCTGGCGGTTGGCCGTCACCGCGACCGAGTAAAACTCGCCCACCGAGTTATCACCCAACAGCAACACGCTGGGATACTTCCACGTGATTGCCGAGCCGGTCTCGACCTGTGTCCACGAGATTTTCGAATTGGCGCCGCGGCAGGCCCCGCGTTTGGTGACAAAATTGTAGATGCCGCCGCGTCCTTCTTCGTCGCCGGGATACCAGTTCTGCACGGTCGAGTACTTAATCTGGGCGTCGTCCATCGCCACCAGTTCGACGATAGCGGCATGCAACTGATTTTCGTCGCGTTTCGGCGCGGTGCAACCTTCCAAATAGCTGACGTAGCTGCCCTCTTCGGCGATGATCAGCGTCCTCTCGAACTGGCCCGTGTTTTGCGCGTTAATCCGGAAATACGTCGACAACTCCATTGGGCAACGCACGCCCTTCGGGATGTAACAGAACGATCCGTCACTGAAAACGGCCGAGTTGAGCGTCGCAAAGAAGTTATCGTTGTAGGGAACCACGGAACCCAAATACTTCCGCACGAGTTCGGGATGGTTGTGCACGGCCTCGGAAAATGGGCAGAAGATGACGCCGACCTTGTCGAGGGTTTCCTTGAACGTCGTGGCGATCGACACGCTGTCGAAGACGGCATCCACGGCGACGCCCGATAACGCCTTCTGTTCTTCCAGCGGAATCCCCAGCTTGTCGTAAGTCTCCAGAAGTCGCGGGTCCACTTCGTCGAGGCTCTTGAGCATGTTCTGCTTTTGCGGCGCGGAGTAATAGGCCGACTTTTGATAGTCGATCGGCGGATAATGCACGTTGTGCCACTTTGGCTCTTCGAGTGTGAGCCAGTGCCGGTACGCCTTCAGCCGCCAATCGAGCAACCAATCCGGCTCATTCTTCTTCCCCGAGATCAGCCGCACGACGTCTTCGCTCAATCCCGGCGGGATCGTGTCGGCTTCGATGTCGGTGACGAAGCCGTATTTGTATTCACTCTTGGCGACTTCATCCAGCAATGCGTCAGTTTCTGTAGACATTCTTAGCTCCTTACGCGACCGAAGTCTCAATCGAATCGCAAATCGATAGTTCCACGCGACCGCCGATCACACCTGGAAAGAACTTCCGCAGCCACAACTTTTCGTCGCGTTCGGGTTGTTGAACACAAACCCGCGTTTGTCGATCCCGCTGTGAAAATCAATCTCGGTGCCGTCCAGGTGGAGCAAGCTCTTCTCGTCCACCGCCACACGAACACCATGCATGTCGCAGATTGTGTCAGTCTGTTCATCGACGTGCTCGTCGAATCCCAGCTTGTATTCAAAGCCGCTGCATCCACCGCCTGCCACGCCAACTCGCAAAGTGACGTTCTCTGGCATTTTCTGTTCGGAAATGACTTTTTTGATTTCTTTGGCAGCGTTCTCGGTCAATTGCAGTGGCATTTCCGTTTCTCCTGAGATTCAAAAGTTACAGCGGACAACACGCGACCCAGCGAAGGGTTGTCGTCATCATGTGATCGCGGCGATGGACCGGGTCAGACAGTCATTTTGGCGTTCCTGGTTGTTCGTTTCTGATTCGGACTGAACTGACAACAAGCGTGTCCGTCCAGTCGACACTGCGAGAGCACGACCTCGTCGCCTAGCAATTGCGAAAACAACATCGTTTCCATCTCGCAGATGGTGCTGTCCACGTCAGCCAATTCGGAGTACGGACAGTCGCGAAGAGTGAACGTGGGACCACCAACCGGTGTATCAATCTCACAGCGGACCCGTCGCTTCTCAAGCAACTCGCGGAGAGATTCCATGCGGGCTTTCAGCGTCGTTCCGCGGATGGCGTCCGTGTAAAGGACCTTGAGGGCACTGGCAATGCTCCCGATGACGTGTTGGCGGCGCCGCGAATCCTCGATCCCGAGCACTTGTTGCCATAGGACGCCCGCGAGATCGGAAAAATTGTTGCCCGACAGTTTGCGGGCCTTGGGGCTGAGCGAATACTGGTAGCTCGGCCGCCCTCGGCCACCGCGAACTAGTTCCCGATTAACAAGACCGTCAGCCATCAAGCGAAGCAATCGCTCATGCACCGCAGTTCGCGTAACTCCCAGATGCTGCTCAATCTTTGATATGGCCAACGGCCCGGCATCGGCCAAGAGATGGAGCAAATCAGCGTCCGCAGTTGACTTTCCGTTTGCCATGACAAGTCCTCCGGCGCGCACGCGACAACCACGATCTCACTGCAAACTCTATGGCTGGAGCCTAGTTTTGTCAATTTAACCTGTTAAAACTGTAATAACAATTCAACATCACACGGAAAAGCCGTATGTAATGGCACACATCCTGCTAATCGGGACTCACGGTTCGGAGGACCCTACACACGCCGTGCTCGCGTTTCTGTTTGCCAAAGGAGCGGTCGAAGAAGGTCACCGGCCGGAAGTGATCCTTGCCGGGAATGCTGCTGTGCTGGTGCGTCAGACGGTTGCCGACAACGTCATTCGCGTCGGTCGGCCACCGCTGAAGTTATCGAAGTAGTGCCCAGGACATGATTTATGCACCAGCCTTCGACGGTTACTCAATTCCGTTGGGACAATAGCTACGCCGAGCGATTGCCCGGCTTCTATGTCTCTTGCGCTCCGTCGCCCGTTCCCAATCCGGTGCTGCTGCGGTTCAACAGCCCCCTTGCCGAGGAACTTGGTCTGAACGTCGAGAAACTAGGTTCAGGCCTTGCGGCACAAATCTTTTCCGGTACCGAATTGCCGGCTGGCGCACAGCCTTTGGCGCAGGCCTATGCAGGGCATCAATTCGGTGGTTTTGTATCGCAGTTGGGAGATGGACGTGCACTGCTGTTGGGCGAGGTGATCGACAGTCACGGACGGCGCAGAGATATCGCGTTGAAGGGGTCAGGGCCAACGCCCTTCTCTCGCGGCGGTGACGGCAAAGCTGCGGTTGGCTCCGTGTTGCGTGAGTACCTGATTAGCGAGGCAATGCACGCTCTAGGTATTCCCACGACCCGCGCTTTAGCGGCCGTTGGAACGGGAGAACTCGTGATGCGCGAGCGCTTGCTGCCCGGCGCCATTCTCACGCGCGTCGCGGCCAGTCATATCCGCGTCGGCACGTTCCAGTATTTTGCGGCACGTCGGCAGAACGATCAGGTTCGCGCGCTGGCTGACTATGTTATCCAACGTCACGATCCCAACCTTTCCAAAGAAGCCGACCGATTCCTGTTGCTGCTCAAGGCCGTCGCCGAACGCCAAGCCGCTTTGCTTGCTCAGTGGATGCTGGTCGGCTTCATCCACGGCGTAATGAATACGGACAATATGGCTGTCTCGGGAGAGACCATCGACTACGGCCCATGCGCGTTCATGGAATCCTACAGTCCTCACGCGGTGTTCAGCTCGATCGATACTGGTGGACGCTATGCTTATGGCAATCAGCCAATCATTGCCCGCTGGAACCTGGCTCGCTTCGCCGAAACCCTTCTATCGCTGATCGACGACACCGAACCGGATCGGGCCGCGGCGCAAGCGACAGACGTGATCGATGGCTTCATACCACGCCATGAGGAGTTGTGGCTATGCGGCGCGCGAGCCAAGCTCGGTTTGACAATTGTCCCGGGTGAGGATGAAGGGGACAGGTTGCTGGCACAGGATTGGCTCGAGCTGTTGGAACAACACACCGTCGATTTCACGCTTGGCTGGCGGCGGCTGGCCGACGCCGCAGAAGACAATCCGGCGCTGCTGGAAGCCCTATTCCCATCAGCGGATGCCGTTCGACCCTGGCTAGAGCGATGGCGTCGTCGCCTCGCCCAGCAACCAACATCGGCGACGCCCGAGGGAATGCGCGCAGTAAACCCGATCTATATCCCCCGCAACCACCTCGTGGAAGAGGCTCTAGCCGCAGCTTTCGATTACACTGACCTTACCTTATTCGAACGGCTGCTGGACGTGATCGCGCATCCCTATGATGAGAGACCGGGGCTCGAAGACTACGCCCAGCCGGCGCCTCGCGAATTCACGGATTCCTTTAAGACCTTCTGCGGCACTTGAACCGACATGAGGTCGTCGCAACATGGCCTGCGTAAGTTTTTAGTTTGGCCCACGATGTCATCGTGGGCATTCCTGATGACGACGCTGGCGGTGGTCCAAGTCGTTGTTAGGTCCGGGTAACCGACGTGCTGTGACACTGTATTGGGCCCAAGCTCAAGTGGTTCTCAGCCCCGGGAGTGAAAGCCGGTTCGCTTGCTAAGCGACGAGCATCGATCGACACGGATCGAGTTTGTGGGCACGTGTGGGCTCCTCCGACGGTCAGTTGCGTGCGGAGGTTTGGCACACCTCCGCAGCATAACATTCTGACTCGCGAGATTGTTGCACTTAG
>CAVOEV010000156.1:0-11203 GCA_963694825.1 Planctomycetota bacterium | reverse complement strand
GCCATCCTGCTCGGGCCTCCAGTGATCGTATGGACACTCTGGCGATTCCGGTCCCGAGCCATTCTTCCGCTGGCCTGCTGGGGAACCATCGGAGCCGCCGTCTTCCTGGCCGGCTGGCCCTGGCTCTGGCTCGACCCGCTCAATCACCTCGTCGAATACTTCGCCAGGACCACCGATCGAGCACAACTCTCGGTCTTCTATCTCGGACAGAAAACCGGCGACACGTCCGTCCCCTGGCACTACACACCTGTCCTGTTCGCCGTCTCCGTCCCGATCGGACTGCACGCCCTCGCAATCTGGGCACTGATATCTCGAGCCTGGAAATGGTGGACCGACACCAGAGCCGTGCTGCTCGTCGCCGCGATCGCCTTCCCCATCGCACTCTTTGCACTGCCCGGTATCGCCGTCTACGACGGAACTCGACTGTTCCTGATCGTCTTTCCGCTCTGGGCCATCCTGGTCGGACACGGTGCGGCCCTCGTCGCCGATTGGTGCCAACAGCACGTCGCCGTCCTGTCACACAACACCGCTCGACTCGTCCCCGCCGCCATTCTGCTCGCCTCCGGCTGGGGACTCGTCGCAACCCACCCCTGTGGACTCGCCTTCTACAACCTCGCCGTCGGTGGACCCAAAGGAGCTCACGCGCTTGGGTTCGAACCCACCTACTGGGGCGATAGCCTGACCCGGAACTTCCTCGTCAAAGTCGCCGAACATGTGCCCGATCAAGAAACCATCGCCGTGTTTCCTTCACTCCACCCGATGCAATGGACCGAATTCCCTAAACACGTCCGGGCCTGGAACTCATCCTCTCTTCGCCTCGCCCTCTACGGAACACCCGATGCCAAACATGCCAAATGGGTCATGATCTTCCGACGCAAAGCCGACCTCCCCGAATTCCTCAGAAATACTCCTCACCAACTCGAACTGACCGCGGAAGTCCGACGAGCCGGAGTCCAACTCGCTGCACTCTATCGCATCCAATCCGATCCAAATCACATACCACTTGCTCCATAACACCTCCACCGGTACCTATTACCTATACTGAATCTTCAAATCCACACACCGCAACACACACCGCAACACACACCGCAACATGCCCAAACTGACCCACTTTGACGACAGCGGTGCCAGCAGAATGGTCGATGTTGGCGAGAAACCGATCACCCGCCGGGTGGCAGTGGCCGAAGCCATCGTCAGCATGCTGCCCGAAACACTCGAACTGATCCGTTCCGGTTCCGTCGGCAAGGGAGACGTCTTCGAAGTGGCTCGACTGGCGGGCATTTCGGCGAGCAAGCGAACATCCGAGTTGATCCCGTTGTGCCACCTGCTTCCACTCGACTCGGCCCAAGTCGACTTCAGCTGCCCCGACCAGCAGTCGGTGCGAATCGAGGCTCGTGTCACGAACCAGGGACGGACAGGGGTCGAAATGGAAGCCCTGCTGGCCGCATCGGTAGCCGCTCTGACCATCTACGACATGTGCAAGGCGGTCGACCGAGGCATGGAAATCGGATGCCTCAGACTGCTCGAAAAATCCGGCGGCCAAAGCGGACACTATCTCCGAGATGACCTCGACGAGTCGGAGAGTTAGAGCGTGCTGGCCGGACCGATCTTCACTCGAGAAGCCACAACCGCACCCCGACAACTGCGGCACTTCCTGGTCCGCGCCGGCTACGTCGCCGCACTGTTCGTGCTGATGTACACCGCCGATCAGGCAGTCTTCGGCTGGCAACAGGTCCGCACCATCGGAGACACCGCACGGTTTGGCACACTGCTCTTCGAAATCTTCTCGCTCGTTCAACTCCCACTCGTCCTCTTCTTTGCCCTGATCTTCTGTGCCGGAAGCATCGCTCAGGAAAAAGACCGCCGCACCCTGCTGCTGCTGCTGATGACCGACCTCTCGGCCACCGAACTCGTCGTCGGCAAACTCGCCTCCAGCTTGCTCATCGTACTCGTCCTCATCGGTGTCTCGGCACCCGTCTTCTTCCTCGTGCACCTCCTGGGCGGAGTCTCCGCCGACCAGATTCTCTGGGTGCTGGCACTCTGCCTGGCGGTGGCCGTGGCGGCCGGCAGCTGGGGAGCACTGGTCGCCTTCTGGCGAGAAAAGACCTTCCAGACACTCGCCATCGGTGTGCTCGGAATCGTCGGATTCCTCGGCATCGTCGAAGCCTCAGTCGCCTTCCTCGGTCCACTCGATTGGCTCGTCGCTCTCAACCCGTTCCGCACACTGCTGAAACTCGTCGACCCCTTCGCCCGCGATCGCAACCCCGTCGCCATCCGATCCGTCACAGCACTCTCAGGTCTCGGACTGACACTCATCGGTGTCACCATCCAAAGACTCAGAACATGGAACCCGTCGCGAACGACTTACACTGAGCCCGAAGAAGAAACCGATGCCGAATCGGGCGAAACCCGAGTGCGACACCGACGGATCTGGGCCAACCCGGTGATCTGGCGCGAGATTCGGACTCGAGCCTACGGTCGCAAGGTGCAACTGATCAAACTGGCCTACCTGCTGCTCGCAGCAGCCGTCGTCTATCTGCTCGCCAACGACAATGACAGCACACTGATGATGAACCGCATCCCACCCGCAAGCCTCGGAATCGTCGGACTCTCGCTGCTCAGCCTACTGCTGATCAATGCCCAGGCCGTCACCTCGCTCACCAGCGAACGCGATGGCAAAACACTCGACCTGCTGCTCGCCACAGAAATCACCGCCAGCGAGTTCATCTACGGCAAACTCGGAGGCATTGCCTACAACACGAAAGAACTGATCGTCGTCCCCCTCGCTCTGACCGCCTGGCAGGCGACCAACGGCGATATGCTCTGGGAAACCTTCACCTTCCTGATGTTCGGATTCCTGATTCTCGTCGCCTTCGCCGCAATGCTCGGACTCCACTCAAGCCTCACCTTCGAAGATTCTCGAGCCGCTATCGGCAATAGCCTCGGTACCCTGTTCTTCCTGTTCATCGGCATCTTCGTCTTCCTGCTGCTGCTCGTCGAAGCCAGCGGTTCGCTCGCATCCCAATTGCTCAGCTTCGTCGTCTTCATCGGACTGGGCAGCATCTGCCTGTGGGCCAGCCTCACACACAAAAACCCCTCACCAGCACTCACTCTCGCAGCCGGCTGGCTGCCGTTCATGACCTTTTACAGCATCACCGAGTTCCTGCGTGAAGGAAGCCTCAGCGTCTGCATTGCCATCGTGGCCGTCTACGGATTCACCTCGCTCGCCATGCTCGTCCCGGCCGTCAGCGCCTTCGACGTCGCACTCGGACGCACGACTGGTAACCGTGGCTGACCGACAAGACGGTTGGCCAAACTGGACAACCTGGTAGAAAAGAACAGAACGGAGCAAAGTGTCCGAGGCGCCCAGCTGGTTACCCGCGATCCTGGCAATGGCCACACTCGTTCTGGCCAGTGGGTTCTTCTCGTCCAGCGAAACCGCCCTGTTCTTCCTCTCGCGAGACGACCTCAGAGCGTTTCGAGTCGGAGGACACCGGCAGAGACTCGTTGCCAGCCTGCTCGCCAATCCCGACCGGCTGCTGACCGCCGTGCTCTTCTGGAACCTGCTGATCAACCTCACCTTCTTCGCCGTCAGCATCGCACTCACTCGGCACGTCGCAGCACACAACTCACCCATCGCACCCGCGATTCCATTCGTCAGCCTGCTCGGGATCATTCTCTTCGGTGAAGTCCTTCCCAAAAGCCTCGCCGTCGTCTTCCGCCGCCGACTCGCCACCTGGCTCGCCTGGCCACTGACCATCTGCGTCCGACTCTTCGATCCGATCGCCGGTACCTTCGTGGCGACGACCGAGTTCCTGCATCGAGTCTTCTGGCCACATGTGACCGTCGAACCGGCACTCGAAACCGACGACCTCGAACAAGCCGTCGAAAACTCGGCCCGGACCGCCGAGGTCGTTGCCCAGGAACGACAGGTGCTCCACAACATCCTCGACCTCGGAGACATCTCGGTCGAAGAAGTCATGCGGCCACGTGGGACCTGGCTGGCATTGCCACTCCCAATTCACCTCGAACACCTCGACACCCAAGCCATCGATTCGGGGTTCGTCGTCGTCGGAGGCAACCGGGACATCGTCGAATCGATCATCCCGCTCGACCACCGAGCCTCGCTCCCCGAACTCAACCTCGAACGACTCGCCGAAGATGTCATCCCCGTCCCCTGGTGCGCTCGGTTGGCTCCCGTCCTGCAACGGATGCGCGACACGTTCTCCAGCGCAGCGTGCGTCGTCAACGAGTACGGAGAAACCGTCGGAATCCTCACACACGACGATATCCTCGATACCATCCTCTCGGCCGAACCCAGTCGCGCCCGACGCCTGCTCAGACGCGAACCGGTCGAAGATGTCGGATCCGGCCGGTTCGAAGTTCAGGCACTCACCACGCTCAGACACCTCTCCAAACGACTCGAACTCGACTTCGAACCAGACCCCGAACAACAGATTACCGTCGGAGGACTGCTGCAGGAACAACTCGAACACATGCCCGTCGTCGGTGACGAATGCCTGTGGCAAGGACACCGCATCCGAGTGATCGAAGCCTCGGGACGAGGACCCGTCAAGGTGCTGATCGCTCGAGCCAACGACCCGCTCGATGACCACGTCAAAGAGTCCAGCCCATGACTCTCGTCCTCGCTCTGATCGTCTTCGCTCTGGGACTCTGGCTCTCGGCCTTCTTCAGCGGAGCAGAAACCGGATTCTACCGGATCAGCTTCGTTAGACTCAGCATCGATGCCCATGCCGGAGATCGATCGGCCAGCCGAGTCCTCTGGTTCGCACGACACCCCGCTGCCTTCCTCGCCACCACACTCATTGGCAACAACGTCGCGAACTTCCTCGCCGCACACGGAATCGCACTGGCCATCGCCGCACTGATCACCTCGCCCGGAATCGCCTGGGAAATCGGAGGCACACTGGCCATGGCGCCCGTTGTATTTGTCTTCGGGGAACTGATGCCCAAGAACCTCTACTTCCGCTCTCCACAAAGACGACTGCTGCGAAACGTACCACTCTTCCGAGCCTTCTTCTGCCTCTTCGCACCCATCAGCGCACCCCTCATCCTGCTCACCGCATGGCTCTCCCGCTTCGGCTCCTCACTACAACACGCCACACCACTCGTGCTCGGACGCAAACGACTCGAACAAGTCCTCCTCGAAGGACACGAACAAGGACTGCTGGCCGATATCCAGAATCGACTTGTCACCAGCTTGCTCAACACCTGCCGAGCACCAGTCGAATCGAGCATGGTGAACCGACAACGTGTCCCCGGTCTGCCGCTGGGAAGCTCACCCAAACAACTGCTCGAACACGCCCAACACCATGGACTGACCGAAATCGCCGTTCACCGCGATGGCGAAGAGGGGAACTGGTTCGCCTGCGTCCGAGTCGTCGACCTGGCCGTCGCCAAACGCGACGTCACGCAACTGCTCATCCCGCTGCCGACAATCTCAATCGGCACCAGCCGACTGGATGCACTCCTCACACTCAACGACAACGCCGCACCGCTCGGAGCCGTTACCCAGGATGACATCACCATCGGAGTCATATACAGAAGACGACTCACCGAACAACTCTTCCGACGGCAGGCGACCGAATGAATCCACTCGATGACACCGCAGATGACACCGCAGATGACACCGCAAAGCACGACGAATCCCGAGGACGCAGCCTCTGGGACGTCATGGGACGAAACGACCAGACCGCCGACAACACCAATACCGCAGACTCCAATCAACCGCCCGGGCCAATACTACCGGAACTGCCGGACGACGATCCAGTGGAATTGGACGAAGCGACCCGGGACGAGGATACCGACGAAGCGGAACACGAACCGGAATACGAACCGGAATACGAATCCGAACCGACAGACCCAGAGCGAGTACTCTCGCGATCCTGCCGCATCAGCCTGGTGACCGGCAGCATCGCCACCCCACTGGCCGGTCTCGGACTCGTGCCACCAGTCATCTGGACCAGCCTGCCAGCCCTCGCCGTCGGCCTGGTGGCCGTCTACACCGGACTGGTCGGGATCAGTGAAACGAGGTCGGCGTCAAGACGTCGACGAGGAGCCCTCGAGGCGGTGATCGGCATCTCACTGGGCACGCTCGGCATGTTTCTTCCACGCATGCTCCAACTCCTGATGTAGATCACCACACACAGACCGCTCCAGGCCACAAGCGGGCTTGACCCTCTTGCCCGGAATTCACTACAAGCCTGCCTCACTCAACCGAGGTGGCAGCCACCCTCGCCACCACGGACTCACTCAAAACTCTCCCGTCTCAATCTCCCCTCCGTGGTAGGACTCTGCCCATGTCTCTCCATTTGACACAAATCGTCTGCGTCGTCGCCTCACTGTTGGCCATCCCAACCGGCGAAACTCACGCACAACTCTTCAATCCCGCCGCAGCCTGCTACTGCATCCGACCGGTCACTCAGGCCTACTACCAATCCATCCCCGTCACCGAGTACCGACAGGTCACCACGACCGTCCGGCGACCGGTGATCGAGACCTCCTACGTCAACCAACAGGTGACCGAGTACCGACCGGTGACCGAGGTCAAAACCGTCCAAGTCCCCACCGTCAGCTACCAAACCGTGACCAGCTACCAGACGGTCCAGCAGCCGGCCGGACAATGGACCACCCGCTTCCAACAGGTCCCTCGCATCACCCCCTGCCAGTACGACAACCGACCCGACCTCTTCGGGCTGATCAACCGCACGGCGTTCTCCATCCGGCAGGCCTTCACCCCCTCGGTGATCGCCAGGCGAGAATACGTCGGTAGCATGATCACTCAACAGATCCCCGTCACCCGCACCGTCGCCGTACAAGGCACCCGACAGGTCTCCTACAACGTCACCCGCATGGTCGCTCAGACCTCCACTCGCAAAGTGGCCGTCAATTCCGTCCGCTACGTCGAACAGCAGGTGGCCATGCTGCAGCCGGTCACGGTGATGAGGAACATTCCGGTCGGCACACGGACCGTCTTCTCCTACTCACCCTACGCCGCTCCAGCCACTCAAACCGTACTGCTGCCCGTCCCCACCGTCGCTCCCAATGCCAGCCGATCGGCCGTCAACACCCGTCACTTCGACGCCGGTGAAGCCAACCCCACCCGATCCGCCGCAGGCGACAACCGAACCTCTCTGAATCGATCGGCCACCAGCCGGCCGCTGCCCGCAGCCGCCGTGCTCACCGGCTGGCGAACTCGAACCACCACCGCAGCCACCACCGTCTCCGGACCACGGCTGGTCGTCATCCGCTAACCGACGTCGGTGCCCACACACACAAGAACCACACCGGGCACCGTCGCCAACAGAACACGCTTCGGGTGGTGACTCCACCAACCCGTCGGGCGTCAAACCCTCGCGAGGGTTGCACTCCCCCCCCCCGCGGCACCGGCTTCATGCCGGTGCCCTTTTTTTGTGCGCCCAATGCCAGCAACTGGCCCCAGGGACTGGCTCGCCGCCGCAGGTGGGTGCCTGTCCCGGCTCTAAGCCCACACCCTACTTCTTCAACAATTTCGCCCATCGGTCACGCATCGTCACCGTGCGGTTGAACACCAACCCGTCCGGACCACTCTCCTGGTCGACACAGAAATACCCCAACCGCTCGAACTGGAATCGATCTCCAGCCTCCGACTCGCCCAACGACCGCTCCAGAAAACACTCCTCCAAGGTCTCCAGCGAATCCGGATTCAGGTGACGTGGCCAATCTTCATCCTTGGCAATCACCGTCGGATCGGGTTCGCTGAACAGATGATCATAAAGCCGGACCTCGGCCGACACCGAGTGCTCGGCCGACACCCAGTGGATCGTCGACTTCACCTTGCGACCGTCAGGTGCCGAACCGCCACGAGTCTCGGGATCGTACGTGCACCTTAACTCGACCACCTCACCCGACTCGTCGGTGATCGCTTCGCGACACGTCACAAAGAACGCATAACGGAACCGCACCTCGCGACCCGGCGACAGGCGGTAGAACTTCTTCGGAGGATCCTCGAGAAAATCGTCACGCTCGATGTACAACTCGCGAGTAAACGGCACCAACCGCGTCCCGGCCGACTCGTCTTCCGGATTGTTGATCGCCTCCAACTCCTCCACCTCGCCCTCGGGAAAATTCTCGATCACCACCTTCAACGGTTTCAAGACCGCCATGCGACGCTCAGATGTCCGGTTCAAGTCCTCTCGCAAACAATGCTCCAGCAACGCGATCTCCGACACGCCATCAAACTTAGTCACTCCAATCCGGTCGCAGAACACTCGGATCGCCTCGGCCGTGTAGCCCCGACGCCTCAGACCACGGATCGTCGGCATCCGAGGATCGTCCCAACCACTCACCATCCCGTTCGTCACCATCTGCAACAGGCGACGCTTGCTCAGCATCGTATGAGTCAGATTCAGTCGAGCGAACTCGGTCTGCTCGGGGACGTAGATCCCCAACTGCTCGACGTACCACTCGTACAGCCGCCGGTTGTTCTCGAACTCGAGAGTGCAGATCGAGTGAGTCACCTGTTCGATGGAATCGGACTGGCCGTGAGTGAAATCGTACATCGGATACAGGCACCAGGTGTCGCCCTGGCGGTAGTGGTGAGCGTGCCGGATACGGTACATGATCGGATCGCGCATGATGAGATGAGGCGATTGCATGTCGATCCGGGCCCGCAACACGTGCTCGCCGTCAGCAAACGAACCACCACGCATCTGCTCGAACAACTCGAGATTCTCATCAATCGAACGGTCTCGAAACCGACTCTCCACACCCGGCTCTGTCGACGTCCCGCGATTCTGACGAATCTCCTCGATCGTCTGACTGTCCACGTAGGCCAATCCGGCACGGATCAACTGCACGGCCCAATCGTAAAGCTGTTCGAAATAGTCCGACGCATACCGCACTTCGCCCTGCCAGTCGAATCCCAGCCAGGTGATGTCCTGCTGGATCGCCTCGACATAATCGATGTCCTCCTTCGACGGATCCGTGTCGTCCATTCTCAAATGACACGCCCCGCCGTACTCGGCGGCAATCCCGAAGTTCAGACAAATCGACTTGGCGTGGCCAATGTGCAGGAACCCGTTGGGCTCGGGCGGAAACCTCGTCACCACACGACCGTCGAATCGCCCCGAAGCCAGGTCGGCTTCGACCTTCTGACGAACAAAGTCGACAGAAACACCCTCCGACTCCGCATCTCCCGAATCGACGTCCCGCTTGTCCCGCTCGTTCATGATTCCGCCCCCGGATCGTCCGACGATGTCTCGCACAATTCCAACGCCCGATCCACCCTCCGCAATACACTCTCGCGACCCAACAACTCCAAGGTCTCGAACATCCCGATCCCTGCCGGCTTGCCCGTCACGGCCACGCGGACCGGGTGGATGATCTGGCCCAGTTTCAACTCCTTGCGCTCCACCCAACCCTTCATCAACTCCTCCAACTCCCCAGCTGAAAATGGCTCGACCGCAGCCAGCTCGGCACGGAACTCCTCCAACCAACCCGACACACCGTCCTTCCGCAATCGCTTGTTCACAGCCTTCGGATCGTAGACCAGATCCGAATCCTCCACAAAGAACTCGTCGTAGTCCAGGACGTCACTGTACACCTTCAGCCGCTCGCCCATCGCCGATAACAACGAGCCAACAAACTGACGAGTCTCCGGGTCCGATGGATCGGACACCAGCCCGGCTCGCACCAGGTAACTCAGACATCGCTCCAACCGCTCCGCCGAACTCGACTCGGCGATCCAATGCACCTGCAGGCTGGTCAACTTGTCCGGATCCAGGCCTGCCGGACTCTTGACGACGCGGTCCAATGTGAACGACTCCACGATCGTCTCACGCGACATCACCTCCGTCCGGTCATCCAACGACCAGCCCAGACGCGACAACGCGTTCACGATCGCCTCGGGAAGATACCCCATCACCTCGTAGTACTCGACCATCACCGGATCCGGACCGTCCTCACCACGCCCGATCCGCGGCAAGACTCTCTCGGCCGCCTCGAATAAGCGACGGAACTGAGGATTGTTGCGGTACTTGTCCAGCTTCCGCTTGCTCAACTTCTCCTGAGTTCCCGGAGCGGCGACGTAGGGAACATGAGCGAAAATGGGCAGGTCGTGGCCAAGAGCCTCGTGCAACAACACCTGCACCGGAGTATTCGACAAATGCTCTTCGGCACGGATCACATGAGTGATCTGCATCGCGGCGTCGTCGACGACCGTCGCGAAATTATACAGCGGACTGCCATCGCCTCGCTGGATCACCGGATCGGGAATCAACCCGGCGTCCCACTCCACTCGACCGCGCACCGCGTCTTCGATAACAACCGCCTGATCTCGAGGCACACGGAAACGGACCACGTGAGGACGACCCTCGGCAAGGTACTCGGCAATCGTGCCCGGATCCAGGTCCAGGCAACGGCGAGTGCCCAAGAACGTCCGACCCGATGACTCGGCCTCCGATCGAGCCGCCTGAATCTCCTCGGGCGTCTCGAAACAACGGTACGCCTGCCCCGATTCCAACAGCCTCGCAGCCGCCGACTCGTACAACTCGCCACGCTGACTCTGGAAATACGGACCGAACTCCCCGCCCACCTCCGGACCCTCGTCCCAGTCCAACTCGAGCCACCGGAAGGCGTCCAAGATCGGAGTCAACGCCGACTCGACGTTTCGCTCGCGATCCGTGTCGTCAATCCGCAATACGAAACTCCCGCCGTGATGACGAGCAAACAGCCAGTTGAACAAGGCCGTCCGCATGCCGCCAATGTGCATGTAGCCGGTAGGACTCGGAGCAAAACGGGTGCGAACGGTGGGCATGCCAATGGTCCAGAAGACAAGGGGCGGTCGATCTTACGGAACGCCTCTCACAAGGGTCAACGCCCCCGGACCGTTCTCCTAAACAACAAAGCCCAACATTGCCCAACAACTCACATCAAGACCACTCCGCCGGAAACTCGGGCTGGATTCCTGATCGCCAGCCACGTTAGGGTGAATCCTCCGACCTTCAGCTACCGTCGATCCCATTATGAACTCGCCCCGAATCATCGCCTGCCTCGCCGTCGCCGGCCTGCTCGTTGTACTCGGCCTCGTCACCACACTCTGGCAATCCGCTCGGCCGACCCAGACTCCCAACGCACAACCTCGCCATCAGCAACAACTCAATGACGACCAGCCCGCACCACTGACCACCCTGGCCAAAAGCGA
>CAVOEV010000155.1:0-11286 GCA_963694825.1 Planctomycetota bacterium | reverse complement strand
CAAGATCCGATGCCGACACGCTTCGAGTCGGGGCGGCACGGTCGAAGAGACCGGTTCGGGTGTGATTCTCAGGCACCCGGCGACAGGCAGACTGATCGTCGTCACCAACGCTCATGTCGTCGGCTCTGCCGAACCCGACAGCCTGCAGATCCACCTGCATGAAGGGCGAGTGATCCAACCGAAACGGATTAGCATCGACTCGGCCAGCGACGTGGCCGTGCTGGAAGTCTCGACCACCGGATTGACTCCAGCCCAATGGGGCGACAGCGAACGCCTGCAGATCGGCAACTTCGTCATCGCCGCCGGCAGCCCCTTTGACCTCAGCCATTCCGTCTCACTGGGCATCATCAGTGCCAAGGGACGCCGCAGCCTGAAACTGGGCGGCGGCAAGGTGATCAACCAGGACTTCTTGCAGACCGACGCAGCGATCAACCCCGGCAACAGCGGTGGCCCCCTGGTTGATGTCCGCGGCCGAGTCGTCGGAATCAACACCGCGATCGCCACCACAAACGGCAGTGGTTCGGGAGTCGCCTTCAGCATTCCGATCCGAATGGTCCGACGGATCGTCGACGACCTGCTGCGATTCGGCCGCGTGCGTCGAGCCTATCTCGGAGTCGTTCTCGATCCGGACTTCACGACGGCCGAGGCCCGCAGCCTGAAACTCAGTCGCCAACGCGGAGCCCGAGTGCTCAATGTTTCGCCCGGCACACCGGCCGCTCTGGCTCGACTGCAAATCAACGACGTGGTGACCCAGTTCCAGCAAACGAGAGTCGTCGACTTCGATCACCTGATTCACCTGGTCAGTCTCGAACCGATCGGCAACACCGTCACGCTGGCCGTGTGGCGAGGTGGTCGGCGAATCGAAGTCCGAGTCTCACTGACCGACCGCGACCTGCTGACCGGGAAGTGACGTCGGCGTCAGGCCCCACCCAGCAGCCTCGCCATGACGTCGAGCACACCCTGCAGTTCGATGTCGACGCACGCTTCGATGTTGGCAGTAGACCGCATTGCACGACGACGGTCCAGGACGGTCATCCCGCGAGTCAGCTGGCCGGTCATCTCGATGTCGATTCGCATGTCCTTGCGAGCAAACAGGTTCGGCCGAGTCGCCGCAGCAAAGGCGGCCACTTCCTGCAACACCACTCCCTCGATCCCCAACACCTCGTGGTGCATCCGGAACCAGTACGGCAGCATCCCGTCGAGCAGTTCCGCCACCGGGCCCTGAATTCGCTGCCGCAGACGTCGGAACCCGTCAGGACTCAATTCCAACCGACGACTCACATCCAACGGCACCAGGGTCTTGACAATCTGTGACGTCAATACCTGCCGTGCACTCTCGATGCTCGACATCACATTGAATTCGGCCACGGCCGTCACGTCTCCACCCACACCGACCGTACCGCCCAGGCAGACCAACCCGCCTAACAGGTCCAAGAAATCCGAAGCCAGCTCCGATGCCAACGCGACGTTGGTCAACGGACCCAGTGTCAGCAGAGTGATCTCGTGAGGCTGATCGCGGACGACTTCGACCAGCAATCGAGCCGATTCGTGACGCTGGTGCAGGCCGACAACCGGTACGTCCCAGTCGCCCAGGCCGGTTGGCCCGTGCAGCGAGGGGCAGGACGGCAGGGCCGAGCTGTCGGCGTGGCTGTGACCGACTCGAGGACGACGCGAGGGGTCCAGGCAATCGATGACCGACTGGATACTGCGAGTCGCCACTTCGCCCGACACCTGGCCGGCCGTCGCCGTCACGGCAACCAGATCGACCTCCGGATCCAACAACGCCAGTACGATCGCCAACGCGTCGCCGATCCCCGGATCGGCATCGATGACCAGTTTCTGTGCCACGGTTCGCTGTGCCTCGTGTCCCGGTGTCGTGCCTGCCTGAAGTCTCAGGACTCTCGCCAGTTCCTCACCGCTCGATCCTAGAACTGCCGTGAACCGAGTGTCAATTGGCTACAGGCCCAATCGCCTGAATCGCTATACTCCAACCCGATCGTCCGCCGACAGGAATCGCCTCATGCACCAATCACTCGCAACAGTCGTCGAAGCCGCAATCGCCGGCAACGACTCGTCGCGCGAAGATGTCCAGGCCGCGTTCTCGGCATTGATGGACGGCCAGGCCGACCCGATCGACGTGGCCGCGCTGCTGACGGCACTGGCAGCCAAGGGCGAATCGATCGACGACCTGGCCGGAGCCGCGTCGGCGATGTCGGCCCGAGCCGCCAGGATTACCAGCCGTCACGAGAGACTGCTGGACACCTGTGGCACCGGCGGAGATCGGCTGCACACCTTCAACATCAGCACCGCCACCGCACTGGTCGCGGCCGGATGCGGCATCCCGGTGGCCAAGCACGGAAATCGCAGCGTGTCGAGCTCCAGTGGATCGTCCGACGTGCTCGCTGCACTGGGCGTCACTGTCGACCTGCCACCCGATGCGGTGGCCAGTTGCCTGGACGAGATCGGCATCGGGTTCTGCTTTGCTCCACTGTTTCACTCGGCCATGAAACACGCAGCACCCGTTCGACAACAACTCGGACTGCGAACGATCTTCAATCTCGTCGGGCCGCTGACGAACCCGGCCCAGGCCGATTGCCAATTGCTCGGAGCCAACAGCGACCAGTCGGCCAGGCTGATCGCCGGAGCACTCCAACTGCTCGGGCGACCCCACGCACTCGTCGTGTGCGGCAACAACCAACTCGATGAAATCGCCCTGTGGGGCACCACGCTGGCGCTGGAAGTCGACGGCGAGCGAGATGAGATCACCGAACATCAGTGGTCGGCAGGGGACTTCGGGTTGCCCGAGTGCGAGGCCGAGTCGTTGCGAGTCGATTCGCCCGATGCGAGTGCAGAGATGATCCGAGGCGTACTCGAAGGGCAGGGCGGGGCGGCTCGCAACATCGTCGTCGCCAACACCGCCGCCGCCCTGGTCGCCTTCCAGGGGACTCAAAGCACGGCCACCAACTCGATGAGCGACACTCTGCAACTGGCCGCCGAACGGGCTCAGGCGACAATTGACGACGGCCTGGCGGCCGCGAAACTGGCCGCTCTGGTCGAAGTGTCAGGGCGGTTGGCCTGAGTGACCGAGGCGGTGTCGGAAGGTTCCCTTGCGTCACCGACCGACCGCGCTATAATCCACTTCCGTCGACCCGCCGGGCCGACGCCACGATGAAAATACTCAATCCCCCCAGGACTCGTTCGGCAACGGTCCCGGGTCACGGAAACGGGCTGGACCTGATGCAGGGATTTCGACGTTGGCTACATGACGTCAAGCAGGCGATCACCACGGTCGCACTGGGTATGAAGACCACCGCCGGGACGATGTTCAAAACCTATCGGCGGGGGACGTTCACCGAGGTGTACGAGTACCCCGAGGTGCCGGTGCCGGTGAAGGTGCGTTACCGAGGCTTTCATCGGTACGACCTGACCACCTGCATCGGCTGCGACAAGTGTGCCGTAGCCTGCCCGGTCGATTGCATCTACATCAGCAAGGAAAAGAACCCCGTCGGCAAAGGATTCCGACTCACGGGGTTCGCCATCGATTACACCAAGTGCATGTTCTGCGCCCTGTGCGTCGAACCCTGCCCGGTCGACTGTATCTTCATGGGATCCAACTTCGATCTCTCGTGCTACAGCCGAGACGGATGCATTGTCGACTACGCTCGACTGCCGCTGGAAACCGCCTGGGGCAAGACCACGATCAACCCCACGGTCGTCGCTCAGAGCAAGGTGCTGTACGAACCGGTGTGGGTTCAGGGTGAATCCAGTCCGTTTGATTTTGCTGGCGAGGAGGCCAAAGCATGACCGACAAAGGCGATCAATCTCCGCAACTGTTTACCGTCGAAGAAGCCAACCTCAGGCTCCCGCTCGTCTCGGCCATCGTCAAGGACATCGTCACACTCTTCGCAGACCTGCACGATCGACGCGAACGTCTCACCGATCTTCGCAATCGGAGCGAGCAAAGCGAGTATCGGGACGAGGTTGACGCGATGGAGAGTGAACTCGAGACGGACATCGAAGGTCTCGATGCCTACGTCGCTGAACTCGCTGAACTCGGAGTCGAACTCAAGGACCCCGTCATCGGACTGGTCGACTTCCGGACCCTCGCCGACGATCGCGAAGCCTACCTCTGCTGGAAACTCGACGAAGAAGAAATCCTCTGGTGGCATGAACTCGACACCGGTGCCAGCGGACGACGACCCGTTTCGGAACTCCAGGAACTCGTCTCTGCCTCGTCCAGCGGTGAACTCGAAACCGACCCCGACGTCGCCTGATCCCACAGGCCCCACAGGCCCCACACACAAACACAAACCGCGATGACCAATCTGCTGAATCACTTCCTGCTCTTCATCCTCGCCGGCAGCGGCATGCTGCTGGTGCCGCTGTTGATCGGGCGGTTCCTGAGACCGAAACTGCCCAGCGAGACCAAGGACGCGATCTACGAATGTGGCGAACCGACCATCGGCTCCAGCTACATTCAATTCGATCTCCGGTTCTACACCGTCGCACTGCTGTTCATCATCTTCGATGTCGAAATCGCCTTCTTCTTTCCCTGGGCACTCGTCTATGGCAACGCCATGCAGTTGGCCGACACTGGGCTCGAACAGGGTGCACGCGAAGTGATCAGCCAGAGACTTCTGACCGACCCCGGTGGGCAATCCGAAGTGATCCATGCGGCAGCCGCCCGGACTCTGGGACTGACCGGACTGTGCGACATTCTGATCTTCTTTGGCGTCCTGATGGTCGGGTTTGCGTACGTCTGGAAGCGAGGCGACCTGGACTGGATCCGGGCGGTGGGGAATCCCGAAACGGGAGGTGGTTCCAAGTCGGGAGAGACGACGTGACGAATGCATCGGACATTCATGACGCGTTGGCCGAGACTTTGGACAACGAAGCGATCACCGGCTCGAACTTCGAAGCGACCGACCCCTGGATCGAGGTCGCACCTGGCTCGATCGTTGCCGCCTGCGAGTTCCTGCGAGACGACCCCGGCTTGCTCTTCGATCACCTCAACAACCTCTGTGGCGTCGACTACCTGCAACCCGATCCTAAAAAGGCCAAGACGTTCGAGCACAAACCTCACGTCGAAGTCGTCTATCACCTCTCCAGCTTCGTTCTCAAACACCGCATCACACTCAAGGTCTGCCTGCCCCGCTGGGCCGATGATGTCGAGGGCGATATTCCGGCGTGCCCGAGTGTTTCGGGAGTCTGGGCGGCCGCCGATTGGCATGAACGCGAAGCCTACGACCTCGTCGGCATCCGCTTCACCGCACACCCCAACCTTCGACGTATCCTCTGCCCCGAAGACTGGGACGGACACCCGCTGAGGAAAGACTACGAATTCCCGCTTGAATACCACGGTATTCGTGGCCAGTAAATCAACCAGCAGACCGACCAACTAGCCGACACACAGAGCACAGGCAGATCCAGCATGACGACCGAGTTGCAAGACCCGCGAATCGTCGAATACGACGTCCGAACCGACGAAATGCTCGTCAACATGGGGCCTCAGCACCCCAGCACCCACGGTGTGCTCAGGCTGCTGCTGCGGACCGATGGCGAGATCGTCAACGAGGTGACTCCACACCTGGGCTACCTGCACCGCTGTGCCGAAAAAATCGGCGAAAACCTGACGACTCCGCAGTGGATCCCCTACACCGACCGGATGGACTACCTGGCCGGGATGAACATGAATCTCGGGCTGGCACTCACGGTCGAGAAACTGCTGAAGATCGAGTTGCCCGAAAAGGCTCAGGTCCTCCGCGTATTGATTGCCGAACTGGGCCGCATCGCCAGCCACCTGGTCGGCATGGGTGCCTACGGACTCGACTTGGGCAGCTTCAGCCCCTTCCTGTGGGCCTTCCGCGAACGCGAGATCATTCTCGATCTCTTCGAAGAAGTCTGCGGAGCACGCCTGACCTACAGCTACATCACCCCCGGTGGGGTCACTCACGACCTGCCCGTCGAAATCCACCTGCCCCCCGGCCTGGCCTCGCTCACCGGACAACCTGCCGATACGACCGTGTCGTGGACCGAGGCCCTGTTGCAGTTCCTGAATTGGCTGGAACCGAGGATCGAGGAATACCACACGCTGCTGACTCGAAACCAGATCTTCATCAAGCGAACCGCCGGACTGGGAATCCTCTCGCCCGAAATGGCCAAGAGCTACGGTTGCACCGGACCAGTGCTCCGCGGCAGTGGCATCGACTGGGATCTCAGACGCGACGGCGAACAGATCTACACAAAGATGTACGAGGGTTACGAGTTCGAAATCCCCGTGGCCCCCTTTGATGCCGCTCCACCCGAAGCCGTCTGCGGCGACAACTGGTGCCGCTTCTACGTCCGCATGATGGAAGTCGTGCAGTCGATCGGACTCGTACGGCAGGCGATCGGGAAGTATGCGACCGCCGAGGGCGAATACCGCGAAACATTCAAGATGGCCACTAAGTTGCCCGTCGACGAGTGCTATCTCGAGACCGAATGCCCCAGGGGGCAGATGGGCTTTTACCTGGTCGGCGACGGCAGCAGCGAACCGTTTCGGGCTCGAGCCAAAAGCTCGTGCTTCTGCAACCTCGCCGTCACCGGACCACTCTCTCAAGGATTCCTTCTGGCCGATATCCCCGCTGTCGTCGGATCACTCGATGTGGTCATGGGCGAAATCGACCGGTAGAATCCTGACAGAAGCCTGAAACCTGAAGTCGCTGCCGGATTCACTAGACATTTCGGAGATCAGCATGAGACGGTTGCCCGCGATTCTCAGGGGAGTCACCTCCCACAATCTCTTGGCCGACTGCCTGCTCGCAGCCCTGTTGACTCTGCTGCTGGTGCCACACTCGACCGCCGTGGCCGCCGACAACGACGCGGTCAAGCCGGCTGCCGAGCAGCCGAGCGAGGAAGAGATCCTGAATCTGATGCGGATGTTCTCCGAAACGTTCGAACAGATCGAACGGAACTATGTGAAGGGAGTCGACCGCCGAAGACTGATGGAAGCCGCCATTCGTGGCATGCTCCAGGAACTCGATCAGTACTCCAACTACATCAGCCCCGATCAGATCTCCAAGTTCCAGCAAAGCGTCAGCCAGCAGTTCGGCGGGATCGGTATCCAGGTGCGACCCGACCTGGTCGTCGCCACGCCACTGGCCGGTAGCCCCGCCTACAAGGCTGGAATCAAGGCCGGGGACCAGATCGTCGAAATCGACGACAAGAAAACCGCGGCATTCCCCAAGGGCAGAAAACTCGAAACCGCCGTGTCGCTGATGAAGGGCAAGCCCGGGGAACCCGTCACGCTCAAGATCCGACGCGCCGGGGCCAAGGACCTGATCACAATCACCGTCAAGCGAGCCATCGTGCAGATGCCGACCGTCATGGGAGACGTCTTTGGCAAAAACGACCAGTGGAACTTCATGCTCGATGACAAACAGAAAATCGGCTACGTCCGATTGACTCACTTCGCAAGACGTACCGCCGATGAACTCGGTGCCGCCATGACTCAACTCAAGAAAAATGGCGTGAAAGCCCTGATCATCGACCTTCGCTTCAACCCCGGTGGACTGCTCAGCCAGGCCACTCGCATCTCCGACATGTTCGTCGAAGAAGGCCGCATCGTCAGTACCAAGGGACGCAACGTCCGCGAACGGGTCTGGAATGCCACCAAGCCGGGAACTCACACCGGATTCCCCATGGTCGTTCTCGTCAACCACTTCAGCGCCTCGGCTAGCGAAATCCTCAGCGCGTGCCTCCAGGACCACAAACGAGCCGTCGTCGTCGGCGAACGGACCTGGGGCAAAGGTAGTGTCCAAAACGTCATCCAACTCGAAGGTGGATCGAGTGCCCTGAAACTAACCACCGCCAGCTACCATCGACCCAGTGGACGTAATATCCACCGGTTCCCCAATAGTAAACCGACTGACGTCTGGGGCGTCCTGCCCGACAAGGGACACGAAATCAAGATGTCTCGAGTCGATATGATCCGCTACCAGGAATACCGGCGGCAACGGGATGTGATCCGAGACGAAGGACCGCCCAAAAGCGAATTCGTCGATAAGCAACTCGCCACAGCCGTCGCACTGCTCAACTCGACTCTTGCACCCGCCAAGCCAACGACTAAACCCAAGCCCAAGCCCAAGCCCAAGCCCAAGGATGAAAACAAGGGCGAAAAAAAGAAGAAGGGTGACAAGGCTGACAAGAAAAAGCCGGCCGACAAGAAACCAACTGACAAGAAACCAACTGACAAGAAACCAACTGACAAGAAACCGACTGACAAGAAACCGGCCAACAAGTCGCCGGCCAAGACAACGTCCGGCAACAAGAAACCGGGCGTGAAGTAGGGCTGAACCGTCGTGCCCGCTTCCGCTCACCCAGCCGCCGACTCCAACCCGTTGCTGCTGGCGATCGAATCGAGTTGCGACGAAACGGCGGCGGCCGTCATCGACCGCCAACTCGTCATCCGATCAAACATCGTCGCCTCGCAGATCGATCTGCACGCCGAGTTTGGAGGTGTCGTCCCCGAGATCGCCTCGCGAGCTCACCTGACGAACATTCTCCCGGTGCTCGAAAAGGCTCTCGACTCGGCCCGAGTGACACTCGAACAGATCACCGCCGTGGCTGTGGTCACCGAACCGGGCCTGGTCGGGTCGCTACTGGTCGGACTGACTGCCGCCAAGGCCATCTGCCTGGCTCGCAACCTGCCACTGATCCCCGTGCACCACATCGAAGCGCATCTCTACGCATGCCGCATGTCGGCCGGTTGCGATGTCTACCCGGCCGTCGGCCTGGTCGTCAGCGGTGGCCACACCAGCCTGTACGATTGCCAGGGTCCGCTCGAGTCGCACATGATCGGATGCACAATCGACGACGCCGCCGGCGAAGCCTTCGACAAGGTCGCTCAACTGCTCGAACTCGGCTACCCCGGCGGACCACACATCGAACAGGTCGCCCGAAACGGCCAGCCCGACAGAATCCAGTTGCCTCGACCGATGCTCAAACTCCCCGGTCTCGACTTCAGCTTCAGCGGACTCAAGACCGCCGTCCGCTACCAGGTTCACGGAGTCCCCGGCACCGACCGCACCCCTCCGGAAATGACGCCCGAACGCACGGCCGACCTGGCCGCGTCGTTTCAGAACGCCGTCATCGACTGCCTGGTCGCCCGCAGCCGACGAGCTCTCGAACAACTCGGACACCAGACCCTGCTGGTCGGAGGCGGTGTGGCGGCCAACGGAGCACTGCGCGACGCGTTGGACCGGATGTGCCACGAACAACACGTCCAGTTGCATATCGCTCCGCCGGAACTGTGCACCGACAACGCCGCCATGGCCGCCCTGGGCTGGGAACGACTCGACGCCGGACACACCGCTGAACTCGATGTCGATGTCACACCCGGGTTACTGAGACGACGGTAGTTGCGGACGAAGCACGCCACGGGGCCGGCCCCTCTTCTCACCACCGTTGCTTCTTGGGTAGAATCTGGTGACAACCTGCCAGCGACCTCTCGGGCATGGAGACCTTCCTGGTGAAACGACGATCCGCCCTCGTCAGCTTGCTGACCCTCGCGATGCTTGCGTCCAACGCGTCGCCACAGAAGGCTCAAGCCCAACAACAGCCCTTTCCGGCCCCATCACTCGCAGGTGGCTCAGGTTGGCTCAATACCTCACGCCCCATCGACCTGCGTGACCTCCGCGGCAAGATCGTACTGCTGGATTTCTGGACCTACTGCTGCATCAACTGTATTCACATTCTCCCCACGCTCAAGAAACTCGAGGCCAAGTACCCCAACCAGTTGGTGGTCATCGGAGTGCATTCGCCGAAGTTCACCACCGAGAAAGATCTCGAGAACCTGCGTCGAGCCGTCCTTCGCTACGACATCACTCACCCGGTCGTCAGCGACAGCTCCAAGACCATCTGGCGTCGCTACAAGATCAACTTCTGGCCAACGATGTACTTGATCGATCCCGAGGGCAAGGTCTGTGCCTGGCGGCGGGGCGAAGCATCCTTCGATGTACTCGACAAGGCGGTCGCCCGGCAAGTGCGACTCCATCGACAAAAACGCACGCTCAACGAAACACCCATACGCTGGGACCTCGAACTCGACAAACAACCACGCACTGCGCTGAGGTTCCCCGGCAAGGTGATTGTCGACGAATCGGGCAAACGACTTGTCGTGGCCGACAGCGGCAACCACAGACTTGTCATCACCAACCCCTCGGGCGACACGCTGTCGATCGTCGGATCAGGACGACCCGGCAACACCGACGGCTCGCTGGCCGACGCGGCCTTCCACGACCCCCAGGGCATGGTGCTCGATGGCGATACACTTTACGTCGCCGACAACCTCAACCACACCATCCGCAAAGTCGATCTCAAGGCCGGGCAGGTCACCACGATCGCCGGCACCGGACGGATGCTCACCAGCTACTCGACACTCCGAGGCCACAGCTCCAACCCCACCCGCTATGCACTCTCCAACCCCTGGGACCTCGCACTCGTCAATCGACGACTTTATATCGCCATGGCCGGCACGCACCAATTGGCCGTGCTCAACCTCGACACCAACTCGATCCGAACCTATGCCGGCAACGGAGTCGAAGACGTCAAGGACGGCAGCCTGGCCAAGTGCTGCCTGGCTCAACCCAGTGGACTGGCAACCGACGGCAAGTACCTGTTTGTCGTCGACAGCGAAGGAAGCAGCCTGCGAGCGGTGACTCTGCCGCCGGGCAACCAGGTGGGCACACTGGTCGGGACCACCGGACTGCCGATGTTCAAAAGCCTGTTTGCCTTCGGAGACCGTGACGGACGTGGCTCGGCCGTCAGACTCCAACACCCGATCGGTGTCGCCTACGCCGATGGCAGAATCTATGTCGCCGACACCTACAACCACAAGATCAAGCTCGTCGACCCCGCCAGCCAAAGCTGCGTGACACTCGTCGGAGACCGACGACGTGGCAACTCGCTGCAGCCACTTCAGTTGCACGAACCGGCCGGAGTCGCCGTGCACGGGCAGACCATGTTCATCGCCGACACGAACAACCACCGCATCGTCACCGTCGACCTCGCCAGCCGGCAGGCTCGCGAATTGAACATCATCGGACTCGAACCGCCCCCGAAACTGGCTCGGGTGCCATAAGACCAAGGTGCCTGCCACGTAGCCAACAGGGACGGCCTCTTTTGCCGCCAGTCGAAAATGCCTGGCCCTTAGCGGCGGAAACTGAATGTCGCCATGCCGACGATGCTGCTGAAGACCGCGTTCACACTCACGCGAACGTAACGCCGGTCACCCGACACCACCGCCAA
>CAVOEV010000154.1:0-11332 GCA_963694825.1 Planctomycetota bacterium | reverse complement strand
ACCCGGGCCGAAGGCCACGGAAGACTCGAAGGAGTCGTCGTGGCTCCCTGCGACGGCGACTGGATCCCCAACCACGACCGCTCGCAACCGATCGCCGTCGATGCACTCGCTATCGGCTACGGATTTGTGCCCCGGTTGGGGCTGGCCCAATTGGCCGGCTGCCAGCTGACGCCCACCAACCTGCCCGGTGGCTGGATCCCGGCGGCCGATGCCTGGGGCCAGACCAGCGCGCCGGGTGTCTGGACCGCCGGTGACGGGGCCGGAGTGGCCGGATCGATCGTGGCGGAACTGGCCGGCCAACTGGTCGGACTCGGAGTCGCCTCGACCTGCCAGGCGATCACGGCATCCGAGGCACAGCAGTCGGCCCAACCGGTCCGCGAACGCCTGCACCAGCTCAGCCGCTTTCGACGCGGCCTCGATGAACTGGGAACTCCACGACCCGGACTCTCGCAACTCGCCGAAGCCTCGACCGTGGTGTGCCGGTGTGAAGAGATTCCCAGAAGCGAGATCGACGCGGCGGTCGACTCGGGCAACACCACGCTGCGTAGCCTGAAAATGGCCACGCGGTTGGGCATGGGACCGTGCCAGGGCCGGATGTGCCAGCCAGCGTGTGCCCGACGACTCCATGACCTCGGCATCAATACCCTCGAACAGGTCGGCCCGCCCGCATTCCGACAACCACTCGTCCCGGTCACTCTCGGACAACTCTGTGGACACTCGGAACACCAACCGGTACCGGACCAGGCCAGCCTCGCCGCAGACACCGCGAAAGACGAATCGGGCCGATGACACAGCCGACTTACGACGTGGTGATCGCAGGAGGAGGCGTGGCCGGACACGCCACCGCATGGGAGCTCGCAACACGCGACCTCGACGTGCTGGTCGTCGACCGACAGCTCCCCGGCCGAGCCACCTCGGCATCCGCCGGTGGACTCTGGCCCGTTGGCGAAGCGGTCGGGCTGGGTTGTGGAGTCATCTACCAGGCCGCTCGGACAGACAGCGACGGAGTCGAAGCGGTGCCCGAAAGCCTGCCGGATGTCTTTCGCGATTTTCTCGTCGAAAGCAACTCGAGGTTCCCTGATCTCGCCACCCAACTTGAAGACATCACCGGAATCGACATCGAACTCGACAGCGGACCCGGCCTGCTATTCCTGATGCAGACGGTTCGACAACAGGCAGTCGTCGACAACATTGCCCGAGGACTCCCCGACGGATTTGTCCTCGAACTGCTCTCTCCCTCAGAGGTCGCTGAACTCGAATCCGCCGTCACGACTGACATCGTCGGAGGAGCACTGTTGGCGGGTGAGGATCAGGTCAACCCGATGCTGCTGGCCGAAGCCTACAAACGAGCCGCTCTGGTCGCCGGGGCCCGCATGCAGAATGACCAACTGGTCGACGAGATTCTCCGAGAAGGAGATCGGGTGGTGGGTGTCCGAGTGGGTGACGAAACTATCGGCTGTGGACATGTGGTCAACGCCGCCGGAGCTTGGGCCGGACAACTGGCCGCCACCGCAGACATCTCGCTGCCCGTCGAACCGATCCGCGGACAGGTCGTGCTGACCGAGGCCCTGCCCCCGATCCTCTCGTCGTGCCTCTCAACCTCCTCATGCTACCTCGCGCAGAAACGCCACGGCGAGATCCTGGTCGGCAGCACGACCGAGCGGGTTGGTTTCGATACGGGGATCACCGAAGAGGGTATCCGAGGCCTGTGCCAGGGGGCCATCAAAGCAATCCCCTCGCTGGCCGACATCGGGATCAAGCGGACCTGGGCGGGGCTGCGACCGGGGACGCCCGACGAACTGCCGGTACTGGGACCGGTTTCCGGGATCGAGGGGTACTCGAACGTCACGGGCGGATTCCGCACGGGGATCGTGGCCGCACCGCTGATGGCCCGCGTGGCCGCCCAGGACATCGTCGACGAAACACCCGATGTGCCCATCGAACCGTACCTGGTTGACCGGTTCGGGAATCAATAGTCCCGGCCGACCAGGTCAATGGCCTGGCGAGCCAGTCGGCGGACGTGCTTCTGCTTCAGCGGTGAGTTGAGGAAGCGGTTCAGGCCCGAGAGCAGCCAGGCCCGAGTCGACTCGGACGCCTCGTCCAGCTCCTTCTCGATCGCCAGCGACGTCTTGACCAGGTGCGAGCTGAAGATCGGATCACGCATGCCGTGGTCCAGCAAGACACCGTGGACCGTCTCGAAAAATGCCCCGGAATCCTCGACCTGCCACGCCCCGGCATCGATGGACGTGTCCTGGTACTTCTGGTTCCGCCCCACGAAACAGGCCATCTGCCGCGTGTTGGCCACGAACAGCACCTCGTGGACCTCCGCCAGTTGCCGCCGGCCGCTCTTGAACACCACCGGCCCGTCGACCAGTTCATCGAGCGTGGTGGCCTGCTGCCAATTCGGTGAGATGTTCGCCGAAACTCTCATCAGGTGCCCTCGGGGTGACTCACTTCGCCCGGATCGCCATCTGCGGAGATCGATCTCGCGGCCTGGGGAATGTTGGCCGAGGGCAGGGCAGGGCTGGGCTGGGGCTGGGGCTGCCGTGTGACTGGGGATTCGCGTGTTGCGACAGTCATTCTCACGCAGTCAACACCACATCCGAAAGCCGCCGGTGTTTGCCTCGAAGTTGTGGGAAACTCGTGCGGTTTGAAGTGCAACGCCATTTCACTCGGGACTGGTCGCCACGTACAATACTTGCCGATACAATTCAGGAAGAGCGTGGCTCGAGACGACAGACGCCTGCAGGATGTCTCATGCTGAAAATCGAGGGGAAGATCGACCGCTACTGCGACGGCGTGCCGCGTCGCCACTTCCTGCAGATCGGCGGACTCGCACTGGGTGGCCTGTCGATGCCCGCCATCCTGCGAGCCGAGGCCAAGGCGAAGGCCGAGGGTCGCGAGGTGAAGACGGGGGGGCTGGGTCACAAGGCTGTGATCATGATCTACCTCTCCGGAGGCCCCTCGCACCAGGACATGTACGACCTGAAGATGGAGGCTCCCAAGGAGATCCGCGGGTCGTTCAAGCCGATTGACACCAGCGTGCCGGGGATCCGGATCTGCGAGCACATGCCACGGCTGGCCAGGTCGATGGAAAAGTTCGCGATCATCCGCTCGTTGTACGGTTCGCTCAATCAGCACAACTCCGACATCTCGCTCTCGGGGTACCCCAGCGGCCCCCTCGGTCGCCAGAACGGTCACCCCGCACTGGGCTCGGTGATGTCGAAACTGAAGGGTCCGGTCGATCCGTCGGTGCCGCCCTTTGTCGGCCTGACCACGCCCACAAAGCACACTCCCTATTCCAACCCCGGTGACCCCGGGTTCCTGGGCCAGGGCCACTCCGCCTTCCAGCCCTCCGGCCAGGCAATGGCCAACATG
This sequence comes from Planctomycetota bacterium, assembly GCA_963694825.1. Classification (GTDB taxonomy): domain Bacteria; phylum Planctomycetota; class Planctomycetia; order Planctomycetales; family Planctomycetaceae; genus UBA8437. The sequence continues at coordinate 7,954 of CAVOEV010000154.1, read as the reverse complement.
AAACTCAACGGCGTCTCGCTTGATCGACTCGGCGACCGCCGTCGGTTGCTGAGTGGCATCGACCGCTTCCGCCGACGGATCGACCGAAGTTCGGTCTACGAGTCCGCCGACACGTTCACCCGCCAGGCGTTTGACGTGCTCGGTTCCAGCCGCCTGATCGAAGCGATGAACCTCGACAAGGAAGACAAGACGCTGCGGGACCGGTACGGCCGAGGCAGTTCGGCCCCTGCCTTCGGCGAAGACGCCGGACCGCACTGGATGGACCAGTTCCTGATGGCCAGGCGGCTGGTCGAAGCGGGCGTGAGATGCGTGACGCTGTCGTTTGGGAGCTGGGACCGACACGGTGCCAACTTCTCGAGACTGCCGATCCAATTGCCCAAGCTCGACCAGGGCGTGACCGCGCTGGTCGAGGACCTGCACAACCGCGGTCTCGACCAAGACGTCAGTGTGATCGCCTGGGGCGAGTTCGGACGGACGCCGCGGATCAACAAGGGAGGGGGCCGCGACCACTGGCCACAGGCCTCGTGTGCGCTGCTGGCCGGAGGCGGGATGAAGATGGGACAGGTGATCGGTTCAACCAACCGACTCGGTGAAGTGCCCAAGGATCGGCCGGTGCACTACCAGGATGTCTTCGCCACGCTGTACCGCAACCTCGGCATCGACCCCATGACCGCCACGATCGATGACCAGGCCGGCCGGCCGCAATACCTGCTGGATCGTCGCGAAGCGGTCGCCGAGTTGGCGTAGCATCTGGACAACACACGCCTCTACAATCGCAACATGCTCAATATTCTCGGACCCCAGTCTCGATTCTGTGACGGCCTGTCTCGCCGCGGATTCCTGTCGATTGGCAGCTTGGCGATGGGTGGAATCGGCTTGCGTGAAGTCCTGGCGGCCGAATCGGCCGCGGGCGTCTCGAGGCCGCACAAGGCCACGATCATGATCCTGCTCCCCGGCGGGCCGCCTCACCAGGACATGGTCGACCTGAAGCCGACGGCCCCGTCCGAGATCCGCGGCCCGTTCCAGCCAATCCGCACCAACGTGCCGGGAATCGACCTGGGCGAGACGATGCCGCGGACCGCAGCGATCATGGACAAGATGGCCATCGTGCGATCGCTCTACGGAGGTCTCAACGACCATAACGTCCACATCAACCTCACCGGCTGGGAAACTCACCCCCAGATGGGCGACAGCCCGCACCGACCCGGTTTCCCGATCGGCGGCTGGCCCTCCCTGGGAGCGGTCGTTTCGAAAGTCAGCGGACCGGTCACCCAAGCGCTGCCGGCCTTCATCTCGCTTTCGCCTCCCAACGCCGAATCAACCACCCGCGCCAGCCTGAACCAGTCGGGGTTCCTGGGCATCGGCCACGCCGGGTTCGAGACCAACCGCAGGAAACGGGACGACATCGTCTACAAGTCGGGCGTCTCGAAGGAACAGGTGGCCGACGACGCCGAAAGTGCAGCGGACATCACGCTCAAGGGCATCACGCTCGATCGACTCGGCGACCGCAAGCGGTTGCTGGGGTCCTTTGATCGGTTCCGCCGCGAGGCTGATGCGCGAGGCGTGATGGACGGCATGGACGCCATCACCAGGCAGGCCTTCGGAATCCTGACCTCCAGCAAACTGGCCGACGCCCTGGATTTCCGGCAGGAACCGGCCGAACTGGTCCGCCGCTACGGCATTTCCGATGCCGCCACCCCGGTCCACGGTGGTCCCGAGTTGCTCAAGCAGTTCCTAGTCGCCACGAGGCTGGTCGAGGCCGGCTGCCGCTGCGTGACATTGGCCTTCAGCCAGTGGCCGCTGGAGAGGATGAGCCGGGGCGGGTTCAACTGGGACTGGCACAAGGACAACTTCCTCAACGTCCGGGCCACAGTGCCGATGCTCGATCTCGGGCTCTCGGCGATGGTCGAAGACCTGCACGCTCGAGGCCTGGCCGAGGACGTTTCGGTGGTGGTTTGGGGCGAATTCGGGCGGACGCCGCGGATCAACCAGAACGCTGGCCGAGACCACTGGCCCAATGCCAACATGTGCATCCTGGCCGGTGGCGGCATGCGAACCGGGCAGGTGATCGGGTCGACCAACCGGCTCGGCGAAGTACCCAAAGATCGACCGGTGCATTACCGCGAGGTGTTCGCGACGTTGTACCGCAACATGGGGATTGACCCCGAGACGCTGACCCTCAACGACCTGCGGGGCCGCCCGCAGTATGTCGCCGACCAGAGGAAACCGATCGGCGAGTTGATCTAGGGCAGGGGTCAGAGACCCCTTCGCGAAGCCGCCGCCAACCCGCAACCAGGCAGGGTTCAGCTCCGGCTGCTCCGCGCCTGACTCCGTGACAGCGGAGCATCGCTAGGGCGGAATCCCGCCCCAACCCGCAAAACCTGCCAAATCCGTATATTCAGCGTTTGTAACGGCAAGCTGAGGGGTTTACGCTGGTTGGTTGGAAGGATCCAGCGCTACCTGTCCAACCACGGGCCCAGGGAGGGTGACCCCGGTCGGGACGTTCACCGAGGATCCTCATCGATGCTGTTCAACTCCTGGCTCGACTCCTTCCGCCGTGTCTCCTCCCTCAATCGCCGCTCACGCGAACGTGTGACCCGTCGAGCGGGTCGCCTGGGATGTGCCGCGGAGTTTCTCGAAGACCGCGTGATGCTGTCATCGTCGTCGCCCGGCCTGGCCAGCATCATAGCGCAGGCCGAGGCAGCCTCGGTCGACGATTACGTCGCCGGTGAGGTGTTGGTCCGGTTCAATTCGGACTTCAGCGATGCCGAGAAGTCTGCGTCAATCGTGAATCTCGGTGGCGAGATCCTGCAGCGGTACGACAGCATCGACGCCGTGCAGGTGAAGCTCGATGAGCCAGCCTCGCGAATAGTCACAGATGTGAAGAGGTTCATCGCGGACCCGGTCATCTCGTACGCCGAGCCCAACTACTACGTCTTCCCAGTGACGACTCCCAACGATCCCAATTTCAACTCGCTGTGGGGTCTGCACAACACCGGCCAGTTCTCCGGGGGAACCGTCGATGCGGACATCGACGCGGTGGAGGCCTGGAACGACTTCACCGGGACCGCCAAGTCGATCGTGGCGGTGATCGATTCGGGCATCCAGTACACGCATCCCGATCTCGCCGGCAACATGTGGGTCAACCCGGGTGAGATTGCCGGGAACCTTATCGATGACGACAACAACGGCCTGGTCGACGATATCCACGGTTACGACTTCTCCAATGCTGATTCCGACATCATCGACGACGATGCCTCCTTCGGTGGTCACGGCAGCCACGTCTCCGGCACGATCGGGGCAACCGGCGACAACTTGACTGGTGTCGCGGGAGTGAATTGGGACGTGTCGCTGATGGGGGTGAAGATCTTCCCCAACGCGAATTATGGGGTAGTGGTCGCCGCGGTGAACTACGTGACGCTGATGCGGCAGGTGTTCGACGTCAACATCACCGCGATCAACGCGAGTTACCGTGCACTCTCCTCGAACGGAGGATTTCAAATCGAAAAGGACAGTATCGCAGCGGCTAATGCTGTCGGCGTGATCTTCGTAGCCGCTGCGGGCAACGACAACATCAACAACGATGGTGCGACAAGAGCCTACCCCGCATCGTATGACCTGGATGGCATCATCTCGGTGGCTGCCACCGACGACCGTGATCTACGTTCCAGTTTCTCGAACTATGGTGTGACAACCGTCGACCTGGGTGCTCCCGGCGGCGACCAGAACTCCGGCCGTCCCGGTATCCTCAGCACCGTGCCGACATCGGTCAGCGGCACCGGCTACATCTCATATCAGGGCACATCGATGGCCGCTCCGCAGGTGAGCGGAGTCGTCGCACTGTTGCGGGGGATGAGGCCGTCGCTGAGTGTTCAGCAAACCAAGGACGCGATCCTGAGCACCGTCGACCCGATTGCCGGCCTCAACGGCGTTACCGTCACCGGAGGCCGCCTGAACCTGGCCGCTGCAGTCACCGAGGTGGCTGGCAACGTGGTTGTTTCGGCCCGGGAGAGCCAGACGGCAAACCTCAACGATGATGGAACCGGTGACGAATTTGTCGTGAAACGAGATGGAACCGACCTGGTCATCACGATTGATGCGGTTGAAACCGACCGCCTCGCCTATGCGGGCGTCACCGGTGTCGCCGTCCTGGGTTCAACCGACGACGACTCCCTGACAATCGACCACACCGGTGGCGTGATCGACGTGCCTGTGATCTATACGGCATTCGACGGAGCGAACACACTCCAGGTCATCGGTGACCTGGATTACACGTTGAGCAATACCGAACTGCTCAGCCCGGGTGCCGGCAACGTCGAGTTGGCGTATGTCGAGTCGGTCGAACTGACCGGCGGTGCATCGGCCAACTCGATCGACGCCAGTGCATTCACCGCCGGGCTGGTCGTGCTCAACGGCGAGGGCGGCAACGACATGTTGCTGGGCAGTGCCGGACACGATGAAATCAACGGAGGCACAGGCAACGACACGTTCGTGGGCGGCGACGGCAATGACACCCTGTCTGGAGGTGATGGCATTGACCAGATCCAGCAGGCCGGAGACGTCAACCAGGTCCTCACCGAGACGATGGCCACTGGACTGGGAACCGACTCGATCACGGAAATCGAGGAAGCACAACTCACCGGCGGCGTTTCGGCCAACTCGCTGAACGCCTCGAACTTCTCCGGTAGCGTGACCCTGCTGGGACTCGACGGCAACGACTCGCTCTGGGGGGCTGCGGCCGACGATTCGCTCGACGGTGGGGCCGGAACCGACCAGATCCAACAGTCCATCGATGCCGACCAGGTGTTGACCAACACCCAGATCACCGGGGACGGCACCGACACCCTGGAGAGCATCGAACACGGCTGGCTGACTGGAGGCAATGCGAACAATTCACTCGACGCCAGCGGTTTTTCCAATGGGCCGGTCACGCTCGATGGAGCGGGTGGTGACGACACGCTGACAGGGTCCAGCCAGAATGATTCCCTGGACGGCGGCACGGGCAACGACACCCTGGTGGGTGGGCAGGGCAACGACACCCTGGTGGGTGGTGACGACAACGACATCCTCACTGGCGGCCCGGGAACCGATTGGGTTGAACAGGCCACCGACAGCGACCAGGTCCTCACCGACAACAGCCTGACTGGAAACGGCAACGACACCTTGCTGACCATCGAACGTGCGCTGCTCACCGGTGGTGCGTCGAACAACACGCTGGACTCCAGTGGTTTCACGCTCGGATCGGTAACCCTCCAGGGACTCGCCGGCGACGACACGCTGTTCGGGAGTGGCGGGAACGACCTCCTCGATGGCGGTACGGGCAACGACCAGGTGCAGCAGTTGTCCGACAACGACCAGGTGATCACCGACAACAGCCTCTCCGGACAGGGAAACGACTCCCTGGCCTCGATCGAGGAAGCGGTCCTGACCGGTGGTGCCGGCCCCAACAACCTGAACGCCGCCGGCTTCACCTTCGGCGGAGTGACGCTGGCCGGCGGCGCTGGCGATGACACGCTCACCGGATCGGCCTTCTCCGACACCCTCGATGGTGAACAGGGGATTGACTTGATCGCGATGACCTTCGACGGCGACCTGGTCCTGACCAACACGACATTGAACGGTCACGGCAACGACACGCTGATTGCGATCGAGAGGTTCCATCTCAGTGGTGGTGACAGCGCCAACCGCATCGACGCCTCGGCCTACACGCTGGGATCCGTCACGCTCGATGGAGGCCTGGGCAACGACACCCTGGTGGGCTCCACCGGTGACGATTCGCTGATCGGTGGCCTGGGAACCGACACCATCGAACAGTCCACCGATTCCAACATGGTGCTGACCGATTCGAGCCTGACCGGATCCGGCACGGACATGATTTCCGGTTTCGAGCAGGCCGTCCTGTCCGGCGGGCCATCCAACAATTCGCTGGATGCGTCGGGTTTCACCGCCGGATCGGCCACCCTCTCGGGTGAAACCGGCGACGACACGCTGGTCGGTTCGCCCGGCAACGACTCGCTGGACGGTGGAGACGGCACCGACCGCATCACGCAGTCGGCCGATGCTCACCACGTGCTGTTCAACGGAATGGTGCTCGGCCATGGCACCGACACCCTGGTGGCCATCGAAGAGGCTCACCTGATCGGAGGGCCCGGTGACAACAACCTGGATGCCACCGCCTTCACGCTTGGCCCCGTCACGCTCTCGGCCGGAGACGGTGATGACACACTGGCCGGCTCCTCCTCCAACGACATCATCGAGGGGGGCACCGGAAACAACACGGTCTACCAGGTCAGTGGAAACGACCAGTTCCTGTCCGATTCCGTCCTCAACGGAGAAGGAAACGACGTCCTCTATGGGATCAACATGGCCATTCTTTGGGGCAACGGTGCAGCCAACGATATCGACGCCTCTGCATTCAACGCTGGCCCGGTCACCCTGATGGGTCAAGGCGGTGATGACACGCTGCACGGTTCCCCCGGCGACGACTCTCTCAACGGCGGCTCGGGGATGGATGAACTCGTGCAGGTCGCCGACGCCGACCAGGCTCTCTCCAACACCACGCTCACCGGACACGGCACCGACTCGCACAACTCGATGGAACGCGTGCAGTTGACCGGCGGAGCCGGCGACAACCGGCTCGATGCGTCCGCCTTCACCACCGGCCTGGTCACGCTCGCCGGAAACGCCGGCAACGATACGCTCATCGGTGGACTCGGCAACGATCTTCTCGACGGAGGCACAGGCACCGACCAGGTCCAACAGACGACCAACACCGCTCAGTCGCTCAGCGACTCGCAGCTGACCGGCCAGGGCACCGACTCGCTGCTGTCGATCGAATCGGCAGTGCTCAGCGGTGGCACGGCGGGCAACCTGATCGAAGCCACCACGTTCAGCCTCGGACCGGTCACCCTGATCGGAAACTCGGGAGACGACACGCTGGTCGGCGGAGCCGGCAACGACTGGTTCAACGGAGGCAGTGGCAGCGATTGGGTGTGGCAAACCAGCGACACCGATCAGGCGATCACCAACACGATGCTCACCGGGCGAGGCAACGACATCCTCTCGAGCATCGAACAGGCCGAACTGACCGGTGGCCTCTCGGACAACCGCATCGACGCGTCGGCATTCACCGCCGGATCAGTCAGCCTGTCGGGCAGTGCCGGAGACGACACGCTGCTGGGGTCCGCCGTAGACGACTCGATCGATGGAGGCAGCGGCATCGATCAGGTCGAACAATCCACCGACACCGATCAAGTGCTGACCTCCTCCAGCCTCACCGGCCAGGGCAACGACGTTCTTTCGAGCATCGAACGGGCTGTGCTCAACGGAGGCAACTCGGACAACTCGATCGATGCACTCGAATTCGATTCCGGTAACGCCACGCTACAGGGCAACGACGGCAACGACACGCTGGTCGGCTCGCCCGGCAACGACAGCCTCGACGGTGGCAACGGCAACGACCTGGTGGTGTCCTCGGGTGATGTCGACTTCGTGCTGTCCGATACGGCGATCATCGGAGCCGGTAACGATGTGCTGGTCGACGTCGAAATGGCTCACCTGGCCGGAGGCAACTCGGCCAATCATCTTGACGCCACCAGCTTCAGCGGCAACACGACTCTCGAAGGCGGCTCGGGCGACGACACGCTGCTGGGCGGCAGCGGCATCGACCTGGTGCTGCAAATCGCCGACGCCGACCAGGTGCTCACAACCACCGCCCTCAGCGGATCCGGACAGAATACTCTTGCCGATATCGACCAGGCCCACCTGATCGGAGGTGCCGCTGACAACCTGCTGGATGCCAGTGCCTTCACACCCGGCCCGGTTACGCTCGAAGGGGCCGGTGGCGACGACACGCTCCATGGATCCGCAGGCGACGACGACCTGCACGGTGGCGACGGCACCGATCGAGTCGTTTCGCACACCACGACCAACCAGCTGCTGACCGACCTGGCAC
>CAVOEV010000153.1:0-11337 GCA_963694825.1 Planctomycetota bacterium | reverse complement strand
GTTTCCCTTTGAGTACACGGATGCCTTTGCGGCCATTACTCCGCGTGTGTTTTACTCTTACTCTCCCGCCAATGATGGAGTGCATCCTGGTTGGGGGCCTGCCGCTGCCGCACCCGTGATTCAGAAATACTATGATGCTTGTGGTGCCAACGACGCCTTTATATTCAAACAACCGTCCGGTGACCATCACTTCCCGTGGACATGGCGACAGGATTCTTACAAGGTGATTCGGGACACTCTGGATTACCATCGCCATGGTGCCCTGGGTTTGCTTGCCGAGAGGAAAGGCACAGAGGCTATTCCTGAGCTGAAACACTCTCTGGACGGGCCCTCGCAAAAGAACCGGTGGGTGGCGGCGCATCATTTAGGTCTGCTTGGAGATCAGAGCGGACTGTCTCGGATGAAACAAGACTTCAGGTCTCTGTCGCCAAGTCCAGAGACACTGCTTTCTTCAGATGAAAAGGTCCATGTCCGTCTGGTAGTGGCCCTTGAGGTGGCCAGAGTATTGGCGGAATTGGGTGATGGATCTGGTTACGCCCTGGCAGCCAAACTGGCAACCAACGGAGCCAGTGGCCACAGATGGCGTGCCGCGGAAGTATTGGCCCACGTTGCCAATCTTGATAACGATGTGCTGTCAGCAGGAGACATGGATCCCATTGGAGTCTTGAAAACCATGGCGGCCACGGAAAAAGACAATGACGAGTTTTTCGTTTATCTCGACCGCGTACACAAGATAGTTAGAGATCGGTCAGAGATGATCGCCATATTTGCCATCGCAAAGGATTCAAAGCACCAAACAGAGCTTAGGGTTCCCTGGGGTCCAACCGTCGGGGAAGTCTATTGGATTGTTGCATCTCGCGACAAAGACAGGCCCTACGACTACAAATAAGCTTCCTGATGTGCGAACTTGTCCGGCATTTCGCCCCTTGCAGCGGAACTGGACGCCAATGGCGATATCCAAGACCATTTCGGCAGTAACATCGAAGGAGCAGGCCAGCGGGGAGAGAAATGTCATCCGCTGCGAGAGGGTGTTAATGTAATGGAATCGCCAGTCCCTTCGACCATCAACTCGGTACCGCACTGTTCCACTTGGTGCATCTGAGGATCGCTGAGTTCGTTCCATATACGCCAAAGAGAAGCAGCAGCAAGTGGCATCGGAATAGAAATCCCCCGTCTGTACACAACTGGGTTACTGCTTGTGCCCCTTCCCCGTCCCGTTGTACCAGTGAAAATGAGAGAATCACCCGGATCTGCTTGATCCGGAAATGAGATTCTCGAGATCTCCAGTAAACGTCACAGCGTGGACCAGATCATCGGCAAGCTGCGTCAGACCGATTGGGAACTGGGCCAGGGAAAGGACCCCGTCGAAGAGGCCTGTCGGGCTTTGGAGATCACCGTGCAGACCTACTATCACTGGCGTCAGAAGTACGGTGGCATGCAGCCGGCAATGGCCAAACAGTTGAAGGCGTTGCAGAAGGAGAACTCTCACCTGAAGAAGGTGGTTGCCGATCAGGTCCAATATAAAGATCCTTCGCGAGGCCGCGTAGGGAAATTGGTAGGCCCCAGGCGAGTTGCGGCGGTCACGGAAGTTCGTCGTCACGGGCAACGGGCTTCTCAGGCCGGACTGTCATCTCCATAGATTTCGACTGCGGGGTCAAAAGGAACGTCGTCATCGAGGGGGAATATGGGGCGTGGAGCGTAGCTGTATCCCAGGCTACGAAGGTTGGCGCTGGTTGCCCCGGGAGCATCCACGTTCAGGAGTAGATTACACCAGTCGGCGAACATGTGTGGCTCGCAGTGTGGAGACTTGACGACAACCGCATCAAACTGTTTGGGGTCGAGACCGTGTGCATAGAACAGTGACCGGTCAAACAGGCTGACGGGCCGTGTCGTGACGACCCAGGTCACATTAGCGGCCTGGATGACAGCCGTGTCGCCGGCTCGCCAATGTTGACCGAAAGTCTCGCTGCGGAAGTGGCCGTCGGAGAGTATTCGAACGGTTCCGTTGACCGACAGGGGCGTGAATCTGCCCGGGTCCTCGCTTCCACCGAGCGTGATATCGACGATGCCGCCGATTCCGGCAGACCGGGCCGCCTGCACAGCCGGCGGATCGACGATGGGTGTCAAAATGCTGCCCGTGTAACCGGCATCGAGCAACGCGACAGCGATACTGTTGCTGTCTCCGGATGCCCCCGAACTTGTTGCATCGGCGGCATCAGTCATGATGACCGTGCCATCAGTCGCTGCGACCGCCTGCCGGACCGCTTCGTCCAGGGACAGCAGCGGCACTTGCATCGTGTCGTGGTGTTGCCAGAACTGTTGGGCCAAATCGAGCGAGAGTTGTCGGGCCAGTTCCACGTCCCCGTCGGTCACGACCAGGCTGTTTGTTCTCAGGTCCGGGACGTCGGTGAAGGGGTTGCCGATCATCATGCCGGCTGCCAGTCCAACGGAAGACGCTTCGATGTCCTGGCAGGTACGAATGCACTCGCCGAACAGGCCGGATTCGGTGATCAATTCGTCTCCACGGACCAGCGCCGGGATCTTGACCCTAGCCATTACAGGATTCACTTCTCCGCGGAGAATTCGCAGCAACAGCCGGGCCGCGCGTTCCCCGGTGGAACCCATGTCGATGTGTGGGTAGGTGTGGTAGAGCACGATGGCATCGCTGTTGCTGAGCATGCGATCGGTAAGAATGCCATGCAGGTCCAGCGAGACCACCAGCGGGATGTGTGGGCCAAGAATGCGACGGGCGACTTCGAGCAGATTGCCTTCCGGATCCGGTTCTCCTTCTGCCGACATGGCTCCGTGCAGACAAAAATAAGCCGCGTCGACTTGAGAGTTGTCTTCGAGGGTCTGGACCAGGTCGGCTCGCAGTGCTGCCCAGTCCGATTGTTTCAAAGTGCCGCCGGAGGTGATCGCCTTGGCACCCATCGTGGGGACCACTTCCACATCGGCTTCCGATTCGAAGACCGAGAGGGCACCACCGATTTCGTCGTTGATGGACCGGCGGTCATCAAACCACTGCTGGCCACGACCGATATTGAAATCCTCAAACGTGCTGGGCACGGGATTGAACGAAGAGACTTCCTGCATGCAGGAGAAGATCAGGATGCGTGCCATGAATTGTCCGAAGGGAAACAAGTCGACGTGTGTTAAACAACAGTCACCGTTGGTGACGGCGCGAGCCTGAATCTACAGACGTGATCGTTGATTCGCCATCACGGTTCCCTCCAATGGGGATTGTTCGACTTGTGCAGGGAATGGGAGACCTGACCTGAAACTGGTCTCGTGAACGCGGCGGTGATGCTCGAGAGACTGGAGTGACTCGGGACGTTTACTGGACATCTCGAGAATCTCCTTTCCAGATCACGCAGATCCGGGTGATTCTCTCATTTCCACTGGTACAACGGGAAGGGGTAAGGTCAAGCGGTTTCATCCCCTGTTTTCATCGCGGGTTTTGACTGGAACGGGCAGCAGCGGCGAAGAGTGATACAATCAAGCCACGAGGATTCTCTTGCCTGACTGCTGAAGGTGCTGCCGTGAAACGACTGCTTGTCTGTTTGCTGCTTGTTCTTTCCGGCGTGTTTGCAGCGCAGACGGCTCGTGCTCAGGATGAATCGAAAACGGAAGAGCCGAGTGGAAAGAGCGTCAACTACTTGACGGAAATCAAGCCGCTGCTGCGCGACAAGTGCTTTTCGTGCCACAGCTCACGCGAACAGGAAGGCGGACTGCGGCTGGATGCGGCGAGTCTTATTCGGAAGGGCGGTGAAAGCGGGCCTGGTTACGTCATCCGATCGGCCAGCAAGAGCCTCATCCTGAAACGAGTCACCGCGGACGACGACAACCGGATGCCACCCGCGGAGGACGGCTCGCGACTGACGGCGGAAGAGGTCGCAAAGCTGACCGCCTGGATCAAATCCGGAGCCGCAGCGCCGGACGAAGCGATTCCCGAAGATCCGTCCCGGCACTGGTCCTTTCTGCCGCCCGTCAAAGCTGACGTGCCAAGCACTTCGGCTGGCTGGATTCGCAGTGACATCGACCGGTTTCTCGCGGCCGAGCACCAGCAGGTCGGAGTTAGCGCGGTCGGCGAAACTTCTCGATCGATGCTCCTCCGACGAGCTTCTCTTGCACTGACCGGCCTCCCGCCAACTCCAGCCGAACGGCGAGCGTTCCTCGACGACAAATCGGAAGCGGCATTCGAAACTGCGGTCGATCGTTTGCTAAAGAGTCCTCGGTACGGCGAGCGGTGGGCCCGGCAATTTATGGACATTTGGCGGTACAGCGATCCGTCCGGCTACGGCAAAGAAATCCGTGACGGACGCGAGCACATCTGGCGGTGGCGGGACTGGATCGTCGAGTCGCTCAACGCCGACAAAGGTTACGACCGGATGATCGTCGAGATGCTTGCGGCGGATGAAGCCTCACCCGAGGATCAACCGTCCCTACGAGCAACCGGGTTCCTCGCGAGGAACTGGTACAAGTTCAACCGAAACGTCTGGCTCGACAATATTGTTGAGCATTCTTCGAAGGCGTTTGTCGGCCTCACCGTGAACTGTGCCCGTTGCCACGACCACAAGTACGACCCGTTCGAGCAGACGGGCTACTACCGCATGCGGGCGATTTTTGAGACGCACGACGTTCGCGACGATCGGTTGCAACTGGCATCGGCTGGCCCGGCAAATGGAATGCTCGTTCGCGTCTACGATGCTCATCTGGATCGAAAGACGTTTACGTTTCTGCAAGGCAATGAGGATCGTCCAAGCGAAGATCCGCTGCATCCCGGACTGCCGAAGATACTCGGCGAACTGTCGGTCGAACCTGTCTCACTTCCGGTCACCGTTTGGTATCCGGCCTTGCGAAGAGAGAATCGCGATGCAGCCATGGAGGCCGCACGAGCGACAATCGCGGCCGCCGAAACCGGGCTCAAGAACGCGAGGATGGCGCTTGCTGCCTCCCGAAAGAAGCTCGCGGAGTTCCAGGAACCAAGGCCCGGGCTCGATGACTCTCCAAAAAAGACAACCCCTGCAACGTCCACCGATCCTGGCACTCCCGTGCTGAGCGATGATTTCTCGAAACTGAATCCCGATCAATGGAAAGTCGAAAGCGGAACGTGGTCGGTGAAGAATGGGCGAGTCGTCCAGTCAATCGGGGCGACAAAGCAGCACCGTCTGGTTTCGTCGATCAATCATCCTCGCGATTTTCGGGCGAAGCTGCGGCTGCGAATCACGGGCGGCGAGACGTACAAGTCCGTCGGCCTTGGCTTCGACGTCGATGGGCAGGCGATGAACGCCGTTTATCTTTCCGTTTCTGGGCCAAAGGTGCAGTTCACCAACCAGGGAAGCGACGGCCGCTGGCAATACCCGGCTGGCGGGATGTCGCTGCACCCGATCAAGGTCGGGCAGGATTACGTGCTTGAACTGGCCGTAAAGGACCAGTTGTTGAATGTGCTGATCGATGGCGAATTGAAAGTGGCTTACAACTTGCCGAAACGCAAAGCCGGACGGATGTCGGTTTGGGCTTTCTCTGCAACCGCCGAATTCGATCAGCTCGACGTGACGACGCTGCCACCGGAAACGCAGCTTGAGCCTACAGCGGGAGGCTCGGCAGCGCCGCCGAAGTTGCTCACGAGAAAGGACCTGCAGCTGGCTTTGAAAGTCTCCGAAGCCGCGGAGAAACTTGCTGTTTTGCATCGCCGTGTCACGCAATCCGCAGCAGCTTCGCTCGAAGCACGCATCGCGGTAGAGACCGTGAAGTTCGGACTGGCCGAAGGCAACGCCGACACGTTGGCCGCGGCCGCTGGACGTGCGATTCGTCAGCACGCCGTCGATCAACTTTCCGAGCAGGTCGCGCAGACTCAGCTAAAGATCGAGCAGGTTGGGCAGAAGCAGGAGACCGCGGCAAAGGCTACTCGCGCAAAGACGGCTGGCGAATTACAGGCCGCGGAAAAGCAGCTTGCTGGTCTCCAGAAGAAGTTGGTGACCGCGAAAGGACAACTCGACAACGGCTCAATCCAGTACGCGGCCCTCGGCCCGCAGTATCCCAGAACGAGTTCCGGCCGGCGGCTGGCCTTTGCCAGGTGGATCACCGACCGGAAGAATCCGCTGGCGGCACGAGTTCTCGTCAATCATGTCTGGCTGCGGCACTTCGACGCGCCACTTCTGGAACGCGCGTTCGATTTCGGATTGCGATCCGAGAAACCGCGTCACGCGGCGCTGCTCGACTGGCTGGCAGTGCAGTTCATGGAAGACGGCTGGAGCCTGAAGAAGCTTCACAAGCAGATCGTCATGTCCGGCGTCTATCGACTGAGTTCTTCATCGAACGGAGCATCGGCCGCGACGCGAGCGGCCGATCCCGACAACCATACGCTGTGGCGAATGAATGCTCGCCGAATGGAAGCCGAAGCCGTCCGGGACAGCGTGCTGTCGCTGGGCGGCAGTCTTGACCTGGCCATGGGTGGCCCGCCCATCGAGCACACGCTGGGGCAGACAGTACTTCGCCGCAGCCTGTACTTCCGCCAGGACAAAGAGAGACAAATGACGTTTCTCAATCTGTTCGACGGAGCAAAGGTCAACGAGTGCTACCAGCGAAAAGCGACGGTCGCTCCGCAACAGGCCCTCGCGATGTTCAATAGCCAGATTGCCGCCAACCAGGCTCGGAAGATCGCGGAGACTCACCGCACACTTAACGGCAGCGAGTTCGTAAAAGCGTTGTTCGAACACGTACTCGGCCGCGAGCCTGCTCCGAAAGAACAGGTCGAGTGCACCCAGTTTCTCGCCGAGTTCAAAGGTAGCGCGAAGGCTCGACGTCAGCTCGCACTGGTGCTGCTGAACCACAACGATTTCGTGACGATCCGATGACGAAGACCCAATGAACAACTTCCCGAAACCTCGACGACAATTCCTCTCCGATCTGGGAACCGGCTTCGCCTCGCTGGCCCTGGGAGCGATGCTCCAGCGCGACGGCTTCGGATCCGACACCAATTGGGATCCGCCGAATGGCCTCGCCCATTTTGCTCCTCAGGCGAAAAGCGTGATCTGGCTGTTCATGGCTGGAGGCGTTAGCCAGGTCGAGACGTTTGATCCGAAGCCTGTTCTGACAAAATATGGCGGCAAGACGATTCCCAACACGCCGTTCGCCAGCGTGCTGGAATCGCCCTACATCAAAAACCGCATCGAGCTGGTGAAGGGCGACGCCAACGGGAAGATTTACGACAAGCTGTATCCGCTGCAGGTCGGTTATCAAAAACACGGCGAAAGCGGCATCGAGGTCAGTGACTGGTTACCGCACCTGTCCGAGTGTGTTGACGACATGGCGATCGTCCGCTCGATGTGGACGACGGCGAGCAACCACGACGCTCAGCTCCAGTTTCATACTGGCCGAAACCGCTTCGACGGATTCTTCCCCACGATTGGAGCCTGGGTGCACTATGGGCTCGGTTCACTGAACGACAGCCTGCCGCAGTTCATCGTCATGGGGAACAAGATCGGAGACTGCTGCGGCGGAAAGGCGACGGAAGGAGCCGATTATCTGGGGCCCGAACACGACGGAGTTACGCTGTCGGTCGACCCCAAGAACCCGTTGCCCTTTGCGATTCCTGCCGAAGGTGCTGGCTCGGCTGAGCGTTTGAAAGCGCAACGACTTCTCGGTCGGCTCAATCGACTGACGGCGGACAAGTTCCCGGACGATCCGGCATTGGCTGCTCGCATCAAGTCGTACGAGCTGGCGTTTCGAATGCAGACGGCAGTGCCGGATGTCGTGAACTCGACGGGCGAGACGGCGGCAACGCACCAGCTTTACGGGACAACCGGCGGTCCGACGCAGTCGTTTGGCCGGCTATGCCTAACCGCGCGACGACTGGTCGAACGCGGCGTGCGGTTTGTGCAGATTTATCACGGCGGTGGCGGGGCGGGAGCTTGGGATGCTCACAGCAACCTGCAAACCAATCACGCCAAGAATTGCCAGCAGATCGACCAGCCCATCGCGGGTCTCCTGAAGGATCTCAAGCAGCGCGGTCTCCTCGACGAAACGCTTGTGGTCTGGGGTTCAGAATTCGGACGGACTCCCGGCGGCCAGGGTTCGAACGGGCGAGGCCACCACAATTTCGGCTTTTCCGTCTGGATGGCTGGAGGCGGAATCAAGGGCGGAACAGTCCACGGAGCCACCGACGAACTTGGCTTCCACGCCGTTGAGGATCGGCACTACGTCACCGACATTCATGCGACTGTTATGAAGCAACTCGGCCTCGATCCGCGCCGTCTCGAAGTCCCCGGCCGGAAGCGGCTGGAAGTCGACTATGGCCACCCGATTGAAGAGATCATCGCGTAGAGCGTCTCCGAGAATCCCACGTCCCAACATGTCCGGAAATGAATCACACCACGTCACGCCGCGGATTCTTAAAATCTGTTGGCGGCCGTGATTCAGCTCTGGAGGTAGGTCATCACTGCGTGATCGCACCATTGCGACCCGGTTGCCTGCAGTGTCAGCACGCGTACATTTCTCGACGGCCTGGACGATCAACCTGCCGGATTCCGACACGGCCGACGGAACCCAATGGTCACCCTGTCCCGGAATGGATCGGAGCCAATCCTCCAAGACTTGCACAGTTGTTGATACCGAACGAGTATGGCCGGGTATGCATCCGTGAACAGGGAAATGATGATGAACCGCAAGCTCGCGAATTACGGTGTGGCCGTTCTGGCCGTCTGTCTCGTCTCGGTCCTTTCAGCCGCAGACGGCAAGAGGCCCGCCAAGGCCGTGACACCGGAAAGTCGGCCGGCCGAGTGGTGGAGCAAGCGGCACGCGGAGAAGCTCAAGGAACTCGAGAGCAAGAAAACCGTGGACCTGTTAATGATCGGTGATTCGATCACTCACGGTTGGGAAGGCCAGGGCAAGAAGGTCTGGTCGGAATACTACGCAAAACGAAATGCCTTCAACATCGGTTACAGCGGCGATCGGACCGAGCACGTGATCTGGAGATTACAGCACGGCGAGGTCGAAGGAATTTCCCCGAAACTGGCCGTGATCATGATCGGGACCAACAACACCGGTCACCGACAGGATCCTCCCGAGGAAACCGCCGCGGGCATCAAGAAGATCCTGGGCGAACTCAAAAAGAGGCTGCCCAAGACCAAGGTCCTATTGCTGGCCGTCTTCCCACGGGGTGCCACGACGGATGACAAGCTGCGAAAGATCAACACGGGGATCAACAAGATTGTCAAGAAATTTGCCAAGCGGAAGAACGTCTCTTTCCTGGACATCAATCCGACGTTCCTGGATGACGACGGTAACCTGTCCAAGGACGTTATGCCCGACCTGTTGCATCCCCACGAAAAGGGATACCGCATGTGGGCCGAGGCGATGGAGCCGACAATCAAGAAACTCATCGGTGGCTGACGGTCTGGTCACAACACCTGATCGGCCCGACGCGTTCGACCCCGGATGGCGATCCCTGTCTCGGTTAGTCATGGAGCCACCCGCCAGTTGGCTGCAGCCCTTTGCCTCCGGCACCCTCTCCTGCGACTGAACCGCGATCTCATCTGGGATCCGGACATTCGCGAGATCGTGGGTGATTCGGAAGCGAACTCATTCCTATCAAGGGAAAACCGCAAAGGGTATGAGATCAACATGTGATCTCGCGGTTGCAGGCTGACCTGCCCCCCCCAGATCTTGTACCACTCCGAACGAGCGAGTTTCGGGTCAGTGGTCGTTCTGCTTTTTCACCATGCAGCTGCTCAATCTTCTAACGGATCGACGTACCTACCGTCGATCTCGACCAGGCGACGCCCTCTACGTAAATGGCTTACGAGAGATCCAGTCATATTGGCCACCAGAAACAAAAACGACAACACGCAAATGACGGCAGCCCATCCGGCACCAATCATCGGGGACAACTTGGACAACGCGTACAAGTGCCCAAAAATCAAGACCCCGACCATCATCAGGTAAAAGAGTACAGAAGTGATGGCCGACTCGATTGCTTCGGAATTTCGAATATGGCGATATCCCCACCAGCCCAGGCAACTGGCGACGACGACCCACTGGGCCCCGAGGATCCCCCAGGCCATAAAAGCCAAGGGAATCATGAGCAAACAGCATGGGAGCACCAGAAAGCCCATGTAGTCCCGAGGAGTTTCCTTGCTCTCGGGTTCCCTGTCAGCCGATTCGAAATCTTCTTCCATCTTCATGATTCTCAACCGGCCAAGGCGTCTCAGGCAATCGACACAGCAGCCTTTCCCTGATGACAGTCGACAAGCGATCGAACTTGCCACGCTGCAGGCATCGTGTCGCCAATCCTGCTGCAGATGATTCTATCCGGCTGGAAGCAAGAAATCGCTGTCCTGGTTGAGCAGCTGACCTTACCCCCAGATCTTGTACCGCTCCGAACGAGCGAGTTTCGGGTCAGTGGTCGTTCTGTGTTCTGGTGGCCGCGAACGCGGCTGGGGCCTGGTAACCGAGGGCACTATGCCGTCGCCGGTGGTTCATTTACAGTGGGCAGGGCCTGCCCCGACCTCTCTCTACGGACGACTGTTGATGCGCAACGCTGTCAGCCTGCTTCTCTTGCTGTCGATAACAATGACATCAAGCGCGGCCGCCGGGCAATTCGTCGTACCGAAGAACGCGCAGTCTGTCTTCACAAGCCGTTGCCTGGATTGCCACAGTGGTGCCAATGCCGAAGGCAACGTGCGATTTGACAATCTCGCACAAATCGGCAACGAGACGCGGTTGAAAC
Source organism: Planctomycetota bacterium (assembly GCA_963694825.1). Taxonomy (GTDB): domain Bacteria; phylum Planctomycetota; class Planctomycetia; order Planctomycetales; family Planctomycetaceae; genus UBA8437. The sequence continues at coordinate 608 of CAVOEV010000153.1, read as the reverse complement.
TACTGAACAAGGCCCAGTCGCAACTCTTCTTTGGGCTGATGCCACCGGTTGACGCCAAGCAACCGACCCCGGCAGAACGCACGGCGCTTGCTGAATGGATTCGCAGCGAGTTGCTCAAGCACAACGCTTCGGACCTTGATGGAAAGCTGCGGTATCCGAGATACGGCAACTACGTGGATCACGCCCGGCTGTTCAGCGGTGAGATCGACGACAAGTCCTGGACGCCGGCTCGCCGCTGGCTGGTAAGTCCGCAGATCTTTCACGAGCGGGTGATGGATGTGTTCGGGCTGGAGGACCGGGTCCGCAGAAACTACGCGGTCCGAAATTTTGCCGGGGTCACCAACCCGTTCATCCTGCCGGACCACTCCGGCGTGCGTGACTACGACATCGCGACCCTCGATGGTGGCCACCTCCTCGTCATGGTCGACAACGCAAAGTGGATCGCGGAGAAGCAGATCTTCGCGGCCAGGCTCAAGACCGGGGCCAAGGATGAATTGCTCAAGGGGCAGGACCGTCGTGATCGCTGGTACCCGGTCAAGACCCCGGCGGCGTTCGAAAGGATCGTCCTGAAGAACTCGCCGCCGACGGACCAGGAGATGGTCGCGGCC
>CAVOEV010000152.1:0-11449 GCA_963694825.1 Planctomycetota bacterium | reverse complement strand
TCTCCTTCAGCAACGCCTTCAACTGCTTGGCCATCGCCGGCTGCATGCCGCCGTACTTCTGACGCCAGCGGTAGTAGGTCTGCACGGTGATCTCCAGGGCTCGGCAGGCTTCTTCGACGCGTTCGATCGCAACGGGCGGCCGTACAATCTGCTGCCAGAGGGTTCGACGATTGCCGAACTGTTCTGGACGGTGTTTCGTCTGTGCGGGGCGCCCATGCGGGCAGCCTCATGATGCGTGACCATCTGCCCGAACACGAGCGATGTCGAGGAACTGTTTCGCAACACGCGCGAAACACTGCTCACTTCTTCGCCGTTCCGGTCAGCCATATTGTCTCGAAGGCGTTCCCGAACTTCACCGGCGTGCGTGCGGACCGTTGAAACTCGGCGGGCTCAGTGCATTTGCCAACGATGCGAATGGGACCAGAGAACGCTGTGCCGTCGGTCTTGATGGACAGTTTGACTTTCTTTGACGTGCCCCCGTCCGGCTTTGAAACGACGGGCGCCGACGTCATTCCTTTCGGCAGCCCGTCGACGGCAATCGTAATCGGCCCCAGTTTTCCACCGGAGCTATTGCGCCGCGTGACAACGACGTCCACCTCCAAAGGCTTTTGGGGCGTGACGACCAGCATGTCGGCACTGATAGACAACTCAAAGTCCGTCTCTTCCGGAACGATCGTGACCTGGTAAAAGTGTCCGGGTCCATAATGCCGGTAGCGATCAAAGACCTGGACCTCGTGGGGTCCATCCACTTTCGGAGAGAATCGCAGGTGCGTCTCCTTGCCTGTTCCTGGATCCGAACTTTGAGCTGCCCGGGAACCGTCCGGAGCCATGATTCGCATCAGCGGAACCACCGGCAACTCGAACGTCGAGGATTCGGCAGACAACGAGTAGGCAGTCTCCTTCTTCAGCTGGAACACGTGCCGCGTGATTTGGTTGTGCGTGTCAAGACAACCGGTCACGGCAACCGGAGGGGCCAATGCCACCCCTGGACCACCGCCGGGACGTACGACACCCACCGTTTTGAATGGGACCGTACGGATTCGAGCTCGTCCTGCGAACTCGCGACCCTGAACAAACCCGATCCCGCTGGCAGCCGGGATCTGTTTGGAAAACACGGACTCGACTTCTCGCAGCGATTCCGCCTCGCCTCGCACGGGGACCTCGGTCCCCTCCGGGATGTTCCAGCCGAAAATGGGCACGCTCTTGGTCCCCACTGCGACGGAAACCCGAGCGGCATTGGTAATGAATGGGCCCGTCGTAATGGTCAGTCGATAAACGTAGGTTGCCGCTCCCGAATAGGTGATGCTGGAATTGGGCTTCGACGGAAAACCGAACACACGTACGAGGTAGATCCCCGTTTTGGTCGGTGTAAAGGCCAGTCGTGGATCGATCCCCACTCCATCGTGATTCTCGGCGACGACGAATCCATCCGGGGAAACGACCTGGAGGACCGAGTCGACCGGCGAATTCAACCTCGTGTTGGCCGCCATGTCGGCCACCAACGTCGAGCCGGCTTTGACGTACACGGCAAATCCGTCAACATCGCCTACCGACTGCAGGATGCCATTCGCCACACCCTGGGATCCGGGACGACTCCCTTTTTGACTTTTGTCCGGCGCATCGCCGCCCTTTGTTGCTCCCGGCAGCGGCTGGAACTTTCCGAGTCGGTTGTTCGGTTCCTTCTCTCGAAATTCGGCCAGGTTGCTGAGCAGGAACGGCAACGCAGGTGACGCCCCCTCGGCATCGTACAACCGAATCCAGACCCGATCGGCCGCCAGGTCCGCCGGAATGGTCACTTGAATCTGCCCCGAGTCTTTCAGGGCGGCAACTTTCACACCGGGCGACCAGATCTTGACGGGCCACTTGAACTTCCCCGTGCACTCGACCTTCACCGTCGTGCCCCGCTGCCCGCCCGCCGGAAACAGGCGTGTCAGGGTCGGGGCGGCGGCATGGCCGCTCGCCGGCCACAAAATCAAAACGACGAGCATCAGCCACAGGGGCGGCAGCAGCGTACGACAACGCACGACGTTGGCGATCGCGCCGAGACGAACCTTCGCCCTGAAACATTGACCAGGGCTCTCGTCTTCACATGCTGCGGGAACTGTGGTCGTCACCGGATGCTGGTCTCTCGGATCAAGTCAGAGCTGGACGTCTCTTGCAGCACGACGCAACGGCCAGGCCACTAACCCATCAACTCCTTGATCGGGCGATCGTCGCTTACCAGGTGAATGGGGCGTCCCACTCGGTTGTAGACGATCGTGTTGGGGTCGATGCCCAACTTCAGGTAGATACTCGACACCAGGTTCTCCGGACCGTAAATGCTCTCGACGGCCGTATAGCCGTTCTTGTCCGTCGCGCCGACAATCTGGCCGGGAGGCGTACCACAACCGGCGACAAGGATCGACATGGCACTTGACCAGTGGTCGCGGCCTGGAGTCTTCGAGCCGGGCAAAGTCGAGATCTTCGGTGTCCGTCCAAATTCGCCCATCACCACAACCAACGTGGTATCGAGCATCCCCCGTTCATCCAGGTCTTCGATCAGGGTCGCAACAACCGATTCGAGTTCGCGTCCCTGGGTTTTGAATTGCGGGAAGATGTTGGAGTGGTGATCCCAACCGCCGTTGTTGATCGTCACGAACGGGACACCCGCCTCGACGAGTCGGCGAGCCAGCAGGGCTCGTTGCCCCAGGGCGTTGCGCCCGAATCGTTCGCGTACCGCATCGGGTTCACGCCCGATCTCAAAGGCTTTTTGCGCCGTGGCGGATGTCACCAGGGACAACGCTTGCTGATAGTTCTCGTCCGCGCCCAAAACGGGATCTGCTGTCGCGCGATCCTGGAACCGACGCAGCGAATCCAGGTCGTCCCGGATCCGGCGGCGGCGTACCACTCGTGCGTCGGTCAGGATGTTCGGGATCGTCACGTCACGAACCTGGAATGTCTTGGAGTTCGGGTCATCGGCCACAACAAACGGTGCATGCCGAGCCCCCAGGAAGTTGGGGCCTCCCGAACGAGTTTGCGACGGAAACGAGAAATACGGCGGAAGACCGTTCTCTGCACCTCGCTGGGACGAAACGACCGAGCCCATGCTGGGATGGAAGCTGACGAACGCGCCGCAGCTGACCGGGATGCGGGTGGGGGAACCGGTCATCATGTAGTGGTTGCCCGCACCGTGGTTGTTCTGGTTGTGCTTGACCGAACGGACGACCGCGAACTTGTCTGCGATGGCCGACAGCCGCACCATGTTTTCCGAGAACACGGTACCGGGGACCTTGGATTGGATGGTCTGGAACTCGCCGCGAATCTCCGCCGGAGCATTCGGTTTGGGGTCGAACGTCTCGAAATGGCTCGGGCCTCCACTGAGCCAGATCAGGATGCACCCGGTGGGGTTTTTCCGGCCAGTGCCGGCCACGGCCCGCAACTCCAGCGCGCTGGCAAGGCTTCCTCCCATTAAGGCGCCCAAGCCCAGTTTCAAACAGTCTCGTCGCGGCACACCCTCGCAGTTTCGGTCGAGTGTCATGGCAGGTCCTTGGATGATCGTTTTTGTCGGTAGGTAATCAGTCAATAAACGAAAATTCAGGCGTGTTCAACAGTGCCCAAAACAAGTCCTCCACCGACAGTCGCCGATCTTTCGAGGGCAAACTGGCGGCAGCCTTCTTTGCTTCTTCGACTGTTGGACGCCGAGAGAACATCAGCAAGTACGCTTCGTCAATGATTTCCGCGTTGGCCATGTCACCGGCCGCCAGGCGAGCAACACGTCCGCTGTCACTCGCCAGTTTCTTGTTGAACGCCGGCGAGTTCATCAGGTGCAGAATTTGAGGCGTTGTGGACTCCGATGACCGTTCACACGGCGGGTCCTGGTTCGGGTCCGGCCGCCCGAACGTGTCTAGAAACAGCGACGAGGAACGGTAAGTCCATAGTTGAGTCGCCCGGGATCCGGGCGGCATCGCGGCGAACGTCTCCTCGGTTTCCAGCACGTCATTCACGGCGTCCAACAAGACCTCCGCTCTCATTCGATGCCGGTAGGCCCGAGCGAAATTTCGCTGATCACCCACGTTTCGCGAGACCGGCGTCGAACTCAACTCAAACACATGCGACTTCATAATGGTCGCGATCAGGTGTTTGACATCGTAGTCGTACGACCGAAACTCCTCCGCCAGGTACTCGAGCAACTCATCATTCGTTGATGGGTTGGTCGCGCGAATGTCGTCGACTGGCTCGACCAACCCGCGGCCCATGATCTCTGCCCAGACGCGGTTGGCCATGACCTTGGCAAAAAAAGGGTTCCCTGGCGACGTCATCCAGTCGGCGAGAACTTCTCGCGGGTCCTTATCTGGACCGATGGTCAACGGATCGCCCAGCAAGACCTGGGGCAACACGTTTGCCCCCGTCCGGCCATGTCGGAGCGACCCCGACGGTTTGGTGAAGATCAGTTCCTCGCCGCCAGAGATGGGCGGCGACAGTCCACCGTTGTGCCCCACTCGGGCGAAGAATGCCGCAAATCCAAAGAAGTCGTCTTGGCTCCACACCTCAAACGGATGGTGGTGGCATTTGGCACATTCCAACCGCACGCCAAGGAACAACTGGCTCACCGAGGAACCGATCTCGACGGTGAGCGGCCGATCGCGATGGATAACCGTCGCACCATTTTTCCAGGTACTTCCCTTGGCCGTCACCAGTTCGCGAGCGAACTGGTCGTAGGGAACGTTTTTCCGGAACGACTTGCGGAGGTAGGCATCCAGCGTCCAGACCGCCTTGATGCCGACGCGATACGGGTTGGGGCGGAGCAAGTCGGCCCACTTATTGGCCCAGAAATCGCCGTATTCCGGTCTCTGCAGGAGCTTGTCAACCAACCTGGAGCGTTTGTCCGAACTGCTGTCCGCGAGAAAGGCTCGCACCTCCACCGGTTTGGGAAGTCGCCCAATCACTCGCAGGTAGGCTCGCCGGATGAACTTCGAATCACCGGCCACGCCCGACGGCAGCATGCCCAGGACCTTGAGTTTCTTCCACACCAACCGATCAATCTCGTTGTTGGTCGGCAGGTTCGCGTAAGTGTCGTCTGCAACTTCGCCCGGAATTGGCAGCGCGATGTGGCAGACGGCGATATTGTTCATGTACCGCGCCAGCACGGCGGTTTCGCCTGCGACCGGGCCAGCCCTGACCAACCCGTCGTCCGTCACGCTGGCAATCGTGCGGTCATTGGACTGGTAGGCAGCGCTTTCGGTCACGTCCCGACGACTGCCATCCGAGTATTCGGCGAACACCTGGAGATCCGTGGACTGTCCCGCAACAAGACTTTTCGTCGGCGGTTCCACCACGACTCGGACCAACTTGGGAGCGTCGGCGGGCGTTCGCGGATAGCCCCCTTCCAACCAGCGGACAAGCAACTGAAACTGCTTGGAGTCCACCGTAAAACGAACCCCTCCCCCATGCGGCATGCGGCCGGTGGCCTTATCCAACAACAGGCTCGATGCGGGAGCAGACGACGAGATTCTCCGCCCCCTGCCCTCTCGTGTGATCGACGCGTAATCGAAGTCGGAATCAAACCCTAGCAACGACAAGGCGAAACCGTTCTGTCCACGCGACTTGCCGTGGCACGCTCCCGAGTTGCAACCGAACCGGGTCAGCAACGGTTGGATGTCGTGCTCAAAGGTAACGCGTCGCTCCCCGGCAGCGAGGTCGACTGTCGACGCACCGATGCTCATCGCAGCGACCACCGCACGGACGCATTGGGAAAAGCGAAGCATGGAGATGGCAAGCTCTGGAGGGCGGACGACGTAAACCAACCGGCAGACACCTTTTATCGCAATTGACCCCCGAAATCAAGATGGCAATCTTCTCGTTGGTCACGGCAGCCGCCCGAAAAAACATAACAGCAAGACATCCCTGATCTGAAAGTTGAAATTGCCCCCGCTAAAACGAGTCCATTCTAGTGAACCGTGCGGCAAACCCTGTCATTTGCCGTCATCGGCTGGCAACAGGGTGACCATGGAACTGGCCACCGTTAACGACGAAAACCCCTGCGGTGACAGGGGTTTAGACGCCGTTTGTCCGCCCGTGGCACTGGATCGCAGCAAGGACGAAAAATGGAGGCGGCGGGAATCGAACCCGCAGGTCCATTCTCGTAACTCCCAAGTAGCCAAGCGGTTATGGCACATGCTACAGGACGTGGGAGTGTCCTGGGAGTGGAAAGATGACGCCAATCGTCAACCGATGGCACTCGGGACGGAAGAACTGGCCGAGGTGATCACCGCCTGGCCGCTGCTCTCGGCCGATCTCAGACAGGCCATCCTGGCGATTGTTCACTCGGCGGACGTGATGGCCGAAGCTTCGCTTGCCGCGACTGAGTGAGAGGCAATTCCCACCGCCGCTGTGCGTGGTTCGGATCTGGCGGGTTGCACGCCGGGGCTGGGGTGGGGAGACTGGGGTTCCGTGTCCGAGCCTGGGGAAATGTGATGCGAGTTCTGCTGGCGGGGTTGTTGGTTGGGATCGCGGGGTGTGGGGGCGAGGAAACCTCACCCGGCGATGTAGCGGTCCCGCCCTCGCCGACGATTTCTCCAGTGAAAGCCGAGAACGCGGAGGCAGGTGCGTCAAAGACGAAGCCGGGGAGTGACGGATCGCTCTACCTGCCGGGCCGAATGTTCCGCAACAAACGATTCTTCATTCGTCAGCTGAAATCCGGAGCGTTACTGATGGTGCGGAACAACTCACCAGACGGGAAACGCTCTCACATGACAGCGTTCGTGTCAGACGACGACGGAGCGACGTGGAAAGGCGGGCTGCTATTGGATGAACGAGAGTCGTCGTATCCCGACGGTATTCCGACGGTATTCAGGCGGAAGACGGCACGCTGTTCATCATCTACGACCACCAGCGTTACACACTCAACCGCGCCGGCAAGCGGGGAGTTGGCTCCGTACAAATTGCCGTGTTTAGCGAAGAAGACGTTCGCACGGGCAAGCCAGTCACGGACAAAGTGCGCCTTCACCAGGTCGTGACACGACTTCAGGACACGGACGATACGTCGGGAGCACCGGGAAAATGAAGATCCAACTGATAACCGCGGTTGCCGCACTGTGGAGTTGCCGAGAAAAGAGACCTGAGCGAAACCCTGCCTGCGACCCCAACAAGTTTTCAGGATGCATCCGGAAATTCAAAGTCTGGGGCGACAAGCAGTAGTGGAAGCAGGTGTCAGGAACCAAGAATCAAAGGGGTCGAGAATCATCAAAGAGGCCTGACCCCTTTGATCTGTTGAATTCGATTCGTGTGATTCGCGTCGTTGACGGAAAGGCAGAAAGATGGATGGCAAAAATGACAGCCTCGAATCTTTCTGCCCTCCATCTTTCTGCCTTCTGTCAGATGCCAGTGCTCTGGCTTCCCGCGAAGGCTTCTTGCCCCCGGACATGCTCGCTCATCGCTGCACACGTCTGTTGATCCAGGGAAATAACTATGACTGATCGTTCGAGTTCCCCGACGCAGCAGGTCTCCGAGTGGCTGTCGCGATTTGCTGCCGCGCTGGATCGGCAGGATTGGGCCGCTGCCGCGGATCTGTTTGGCGACGAGTGCTACTGGCGAGATTTGATCTCCTTCACCTGGAACATCAGGACTCTGGAGGGGAAAGACGAAATCCAGGCCATGCTGGCCGCGACGATTTCTGACGTGCAGCCCGGTGACTGGCGGATCGAGGGAGATGCGACCGAGGAGAACGGTGTGACATCAGGCTGGTTTACTTTTGAGACTGCTGTCGCGCGGGGGAAAGGCTACATGCGTTTGAGGGCTGGAAGATGCTGGACGCTGCTCACCACGATGACGGAACTCAAGGGTTTCGAAGAGAAACGAGGAGCGACTCGCAGTCACGGAACGCAGCACGGCGTCTTCAGGAATCGGAAAACCTGGCTGGAGCGAAAGGCTCAGGAAGACGCGGAACTGGGTGATGTCACTCAACCCTACTGCGTCATCATCGGCGGCGGACAAGGTGGCATCGGACTGGCGGCCAGACTGAAACGCCTGGAAGTACCCACGATCATCATTGAAAAGAATCATCGCCCCGGCGATTCGTGGCGGCAGCGCTACAAATCGCTCTGTCTGCACGACCCCGTGTGGTACGACCACCTGCCCTACCTGCCGTTTCCCGACCATTGGCCGGTGTTCTCGCCGAAGGACAAGATCGGCGACTGGCTGGAGATGTATGCCAAAGTCATGGAGTTGAACTATTGGCATTCCACCGAATGTCGCAGCGCTCAATATCACGCAGACACACAGGACTGGACGGTGACCGTCGATCGTGAAGGCGAGACGGTCATCCTGCGGCCCAAACAACTGGTCCTGGCAACGGGCATGTCCGGCATGCCGAATGTTCCGCAGATTCCCGGGGCCGAGACGTTTCAGGGAACGCACCATCATTCCAGTCAGTTCCGCGGCACCGACGACTACGGCGGCAAAAAGTGCGTCGTCCTGGGCTCGAACAATTCGGCTCACGACATCTGTGCCGCGTTGTGGGAGCAGGATGCGGACGTCACGATGATCCAACGGTCTTCGACGCATGTCGCCAGGTCCGACTCGCTGATGGAACTGGCATTAGGCGGCCTGTATTCGGAGTCCGCCGTCCAGGCGGGCATCACGACCGACACAGCCGACCTGCTGTTCGCCTCCATCCCCTATCGGATCATGCCCGACTTCCATCGACCCGTTTATGAGGAGATCGCCAAACGAGACGCCGACCTGTATCAGCGTCTTGAACGTGCGGGGTTCCTGCTGGATTTCGGGGACGATGGCTCGGGACTGTTCATGAAATACCTGCGACGAGGTTCCGGCTATTACATCGATGTGGGTGCTTCCGATCTGATTGCCGACGGCCGAATCAACCTGCACAGCGGCGTCAACATCGAGCGAATCCAGGCAGAGTCCGTGGTGCTGACGGACGGCACCGTCCTGCCGGCCGACTTAATCGTCTATGCGACCGGCTATGGATCGATGAACGGTTGGGCGGCCCGGCTCATCTCGCAGGAAGTCGCCGACCGAGTGGGCAAGTGCTGGGGCTTAGGCTCCGACACCACGAAAGATCCTGGTCCCTGGGAAGGGGAATTGCGCAACATGTGGAAGCCGACACAGCATCCAGCGCTGTGGTTTCATGGTGGCAATCTGCATCAGTCGCGTCACTACTCCCTGTATTTATCGCTGCAGCTCAAGGCGAGACAGGCAGGACTTCCCACTCCTGTCTATGGGATCAGCAAAGTCCACCACCACGCGTAGACAATCCCTGCAGTTTGTGAGTCGCCCCGCGATCACCCGAGAAGTTGTGTGATGGGTTTTCCATCCGTGATGTGCCGCGGGCGATTGGTCATATCGTTCAACGTCAGTTCGTGAGGAATGCCGAGTGCTTCGAACACAGTTGCGGCAATGTCGTCTGGTCTGACGGGATGGTTGTTGACTTCGGATGCGTGGCGATCGGTGCTGCCGTGGATTTGAGCTGGCCGGATGCCGCCGCCTGCGAACAGCGCACTGTAGGCCCTGCCCCAATGGTCTCGTCCGCCGTCTTTTGCGTCGTTGATGCGCGGCGTCCGTCCCATTTCGCCCATCACCATGACGAGTGTCTCGTCAAGAAGTCCGCGCTCGTCGAGGTCGGAAACGAGTGCCGACAGACACGGCAGGCCTCGTTCCGGACAGAATGCCCAAGTCGAGAGTGTTCGACAAGTGGCAGGTACGAGTTGAAGAGCAACTCAAGGCCCGAATGCGGCGTTTCCGTGACCACGCGATAACCCTGGCCGCCCGACGCCGGGGTGCGTGGTTCGGATCTGGCGGGAGTGGTGACAGGCAGCGGGTCAAACGGCATAGTGGTGACGTTGATTCGTTGGCGATCAGGATTCGAGCATGGTGATCCTCGGCTATGATCCCGGTGGTGCGGGTGCTGGTGGCGTCGCTGTCGTCGACTTCCAGTCTTCGCCCCCGATTGTACAAACGTCAACTTGTGACTCCGTGGACGAAGCTGTCGAGTGGTTTCAAGCTCACGACGGCCCACCACCAACCGCAATCGGGGTGGACTCACTCTTGTCATGGTCGACGTTGGCGATCGATGGACCGTCACCTTCGTCAGACCTACCCGGAGGTCCAGAACAGCGTACTGTCCAGCAACTCGGCCTACGGTGCGATGGCCGTCCAAGGAATGGCGTTGGCTATCAGGGTCCGAGAACGTTGGCCGGGAATACAGTTGAATGAAACTCATCCGAAACTCCTGTATTACGCCTTGACCGGTAACAGGTACCCCAAATTCGAGACAGGGTTTGCCACTTGGCTGTGCCGACAGTTCACTCCCCAGATTGATGTCGAGATGGCCAACGATCACGAGTGGGATGCACTCATCTCAGCCTGGGGAACATGGAGTGGGATGACAGGCCGGTGGTCAAAAGACCTGATGAGTGGTGTCGACAATCTGATCTTGCCGGCCGGCTCCACTACTTATTTCTGGCCTGATGCGTGAAGAAACAAACACCCTGACACTCTTGAGGGCTTCTTGAATTGGCCACCAGTGAAACCTGTGATGATCCAACACCGAACGGTGGAATCCGCAGCGTAATCTACTATCTGGACTCGCGGATCCCGCGGGCAAACGCGTCGGACGACGCCCCACTCTGGGAGTGTATTGGGAGTAAAACCTGCGGCGAACCCTGTCATTTGCCGTCATCGGCTGGCAACACGGTAACCGTGGAACTAGCTACCATTAACGACGAAAACCCCTGCGGTGACAGGGGTTTAGACGCCGTTTGTCCGCCCGTGGCAATCGATGGCACAGACGGTGAAAAATGGAGGCGGCGGGAATCGAACCCGCGTCCTGTGATCCCTCAGAAAAGGCCTCTACGTGCATATTCCGTTGATTGGTCTCACTGCCGACGGTTCCACGGACAAGACACATTCGGCAGCTAGTCCACTACGGATTCTCGTACCAGGCGTAGTGGTCGGCTGACCTGGTACCAGCCCGATTTTTGACCGACCTTCAGGCTCCTCGGGCAAGGATCCATCGGCCGGAGCTGCGTTTACGCAGCCAGTGCAAACTGCTTGTTGGCAGTTAAAATGCGATCAGCTTTTTACGTGGCCTGCTGATCAACCACGGCACGCCACCTGAACTTATGGTGACCCAGTCGAATCCAATCGCCCCCCTTCGTGTTGCAGTTCCCTTTGTTTCGGACAACGAATCCCATTGACTCGACACGGAATATTCGCCAATCCCGCTTCCTTCTTATATCGGATTCAATAACAACGTCAAGCAGCTAGCAGCAATACGGGTTGCAAGTTGTTGCGACAACATGGGTTACGGCACTTGAATGCATGCCACCGGAAACAGAAGGTGCCGTCCACCTGCGGCCGGCAGAGCGGTTGATCGTCTTGACTGTCATTCCATCCATGAGAGAATGGCCAGCGTAATGCCTGCCGATTCAGTCTCCACCGCCGACCTGCT
>CAVOEV010000151.1:0-11531 GCA_963694825.1 Planctomycetota bacterium | reverse complement strand
ACATCGAACAATCGCCTGTTTTACCGCCGTCTGGGGCCGTTGCCCGGAAGCGCGATCTGGTCGCACGAAACCGGTGACGCCGCACGCTCGTTCTATTCGCGCGACAATCTCGTCAAAGCTCCACTCGCAGTCCTGTGGTATGGCGACGGTCGAGATCACGGGTTCTTCAAACGAAAAGACTACGGCCACGGCCTGAAACCTCAGGTCGCCGGCGGGCGATTGATCGCTCTCCAGGTCGCAACCAATACACTCAAGTCGGTTGATGCCTACACGGGGCGTTTGCTGTGGTCGCGGAAACTGGGAGGGTCTGCCCGGTACGCGTCGATGCCCGATGGCATCTACGTCGCCGACGAGCGAACGTGCCTGGTTCTCGATCCGGCAACCGGCAAGCCTCGGAAGACTTTTCCCGTCGATGTCGATCGCGCATCGGATGTCCCGGTCAGCGTGTCGGATCTTCGAGTCGATGGCCAGATTATCCTGATCGCCGTGCGATTCAACACGGTGAATGCCATCAGTCAAGGACGTTGGAACAGCACACTATTGGTCGCGCTGGATCGCACGACCGGCAAACAGTTGTGGAGCCGCTCGGCCAAACAACGCTACAACACCGCCGCCATTGCCGTCGCGAACGAACGTGTCTTCCTGATCGATTCACACTCGCCCGAAAAGATCGGACTGATGCGCCGCCGAGGCCAGAGCCTGGCCGCTTTGTCTTCCACCATATTGGCGATTGACTCTCGAAGCGGACGCCAGTTGTGGAAGACCGTACGCCAGGATCCACCCGCAAAGTTGACGACATTGCACTTCATGGGCCTGAGAACTCAGGACGATTGGTTGTCCTATTCGTCTGAACAAAACCTGATTATCGCCGGCAAATCGGATCGGACCTTCGCCTTGAACGGATCGACCGGAAAGCCGGTCTGGGAGAAACCCATTCGAGGACAACAGCCGCTGATCCTGGGCCCCGAGACATTCATCAACCAGTCCGGACACACTTACGAGGTGGGCACCGGAAACCTGCTCAACGGGTCCGCCCTGTTCCGTCGCGGCGGCTGCAATTACGCAGTCGGTGGCAAGAACTTGTTGTTCCTGCGCTCCAATTGTGCAACCTACGTCGACATCGATACGAAACAGGAATACGCGATCCGCAATCTGCGTTCCGGCTGCAGCAACAGTCTTGTCGCCGCCGATGGACTGCTCAACGCACCCTGCTTCTCCGTAGGATGTGTGTGCAACTACCCGATCCAAACGTCGTTCGCGATGTTCCACCTGCCAGAATCAGCCGCGTGGCATGGAACCAGCCCATTGAAGCAATAGCTCCGCCGGTACGGCAATACCCGCGTACGCCTCCGCCCGGCAGCACGGTGACCACGGAACTGGCCACCGTCAACCACGAACTCCTCGGCAATGAATGCGGTCGCCTGGAAAGCATGAAATGAAACACCAGACTTCTTTGTTGATCGTCAGCGTTACACTGGCCTGCTGCGGAGCTTCCGCGTTCGGCCAGTCGCCACCGAAACGAACGACGTCCAATCCGCCGGTGATCACGTCGTCCTGGGACGACCTGACCGCCGGCATCCAAAACACGGCACAATGGCGATCGCGGCGAAGTGTCCTGAAACGACGCTACCTGGAACTGATCCGCGATCAGCACAAGCCGAAGAAGCCGCCACTGGATCTACGCGTCCACCAGTCAGTGATCGTCGATGGCAAATACACGCGGCAGCTGATCAGTTATGCCGTCGAGAGTGATGAACGAGCCCACGCGTATCTGGGCATCCCGCTTGACCTGAAGGCCAAAGCCCCGGGAATCGTCGCCTTGCACGGCACCTTCGCCAAAGGGAAACAACGAGTCGCCGGATTGGTCGATAACCCCGACAAGGCCTACCTCGATCACCTCTGCCGCCGCGGGTATGTCGTGATCGCTCCCGAACACTTTGTCTCAGGACACCGGATCCCACCCGAAGGTTCCTACGAAACCGGTCGGTTCTACAAGAAACATCCCGAATGGACGGCCGTTGGAAAGTTCACCTACGAGCACTCGATCGCCATCGACGTGCTGCAAAGCATGGATCAGGTCGACCCGAAACGCATCGGCGCGCTGGGCCATTCCCTCGGTGGACACGGGACACTGTTTCTGGCCGCCTACGACGAGCGGATCCAGGCGGCCGCCTGCAATTGCGGAGCGTCGTTCTTTCGGCACAATGCTCGAGTCGAAGCCTGGGCACGAGACCATTGGTACGTCTACTTCAAGCCGATCCGACCCGGACTGCTGAAGGGACAGTTGCCGCCGATCGATTTCCACGAGATCATTGCCCTGATCGCACCTCGCGCGTTTCTCGACATCTCGGCACTCAACGACGGAAACCCCGGCACGCAGCGGCAAAGACTGCTGATGCTGATGCGAGTGATGGATGTGTACGAGTTCGAGGGGAAGCCAGAGAACTTCGGATTCTACATCCACGGCCGAGGACACTCGGTCGCTCACGAATCCCGACAACTCATCTACGGCTGGATCGATACGCACCTCAAACCGCCGGAAGCAACACGGACCAAGCGAGTGGCACGATGAAAACTGACTCGCAGGCCTGTGCCAGATCGATCTCACCGGCACCCCGGTCACCAACGACGAACTTTTCGATTGCACGCACTTCTGAGGCCGATTAGCCTACCTGCTGCCGGTCGCTTGGGATCGCGAGTCGAAGAGCAACGGAGGATACGACCATGCGACGTGGTTTTTTCGAAGAGCACCTGGACGTCACCCGTCGTTATTTCCTGCGTCGCAGCGTGGAATTGGGTGGCGGGGCAGCTTGTGTCGCCGCGGCGGGGCTGGGTGGTGAGCCGGTATTGGCTGCGGACAAAGCTGCTGAGGCGGCCTTGGCTGAGCTGGTCAAGGATCTCGAATACCTCACGGCTCAAGCCGACTTCCGCACGGTTGAACGAGGCAATCCGCTGCCCTACAAGCTGCCCCCCGAGAAGCTCAAGGCGGCGGGACTGACGCGTGAGAGTTGGCGTCTGGAGGTGATCGCGGACCCAGACTCGAACGCGCAGATCGAGAAGCCTCTGAGCCTGGCCGACGAGACGGCATTGACGTTTGAAGCCCTTATGGAACTGTCCAAGAAGCACTCGGTCAGTTACCTGAAGACGATGACCTGCAACAACGAGGATTCTCCCCTGGGGACGGGTCTCTGGGAGGGTGTTCCGTTGCGGGAGGTGATCTGGAAAGCCAAGCCGGTCTCCAACATCCGCCGCACGTGGTTTTATGGATACCACAACGAGGATCCGAAGCAGGAATTCCGGGGCTCGTTGCCGATCGGTCGCGTGCTCGAGGATCCCCCCGGCATCCCCCCTGTGATCCTCTGCTACAAGCTCAACGGCGACTGGATCTCGGGCAAGCGAGGGGGACCGGTGCGGGTGGTGATTCCCGAATGTTACGGGTTCAAGAACATCAAGTGGTTGACCAAGGTTTTCCTGACCAACCGTTTCAACGCCAACGACACCTACGCCGGGGGCAATAACGACATCGACAGTTGGATGAAGTCGGTGGCCCGTTTCATCAGCAAACCCCGTCGGGGAAAGTCGGGGCGACCGATCCCGTTGACGGGCCTGGCCCAGTCCGGGATCAACGGCGTTTCGAAAGTCCAGGCCTGGTTGCATCCCAAGGACAAGCCGCTGCCCAAGGATGATCCGTATTTCCAGAAGGCGCCCTGGCACGACATGAAGTTGCTTGAGGCTCCGGTGACCTTCGGTGGGGGATTGCCCGATGGGGTGATCGGCCCGGAACCCGACGTACCGGTCCATGGTTTTGACAAGAAGACCGGTCGTCCCTCGTCATGGCCTCAAGCGTATGCCATGGCCCACTGGGCGGGCCTGTTGCCCGCAGCTCCGGCCGGCCGCTACGACCTGAGGTGCCGTGCCATCGACAACCGGGGTATTGCCCAGCCACTGCCTCGGCCGTTTCTTAAGAGCGGGCACAGCAACATCGAGCGTGTGAGCCTGATCGTGCAGGACTGATGGTGATCGTATCCACTCCCCTTCTACCAGTGGAAATGAGAGAATCACCCGGACCTGAGTGAGTTCACGGAAATCGATGATGACGCCGGGATCCACGTCAGACGATATCCACAAGGAGACTCCGTCTCCGTCCTCAAGCCGCTGATTTCCCGGTCACTCACGATCTCGCAACGTGTCCGGCACCAGCGGCGGATTCTCCCGAGCGACACTGTAGTCTCGCTCCGGCACTGCCGGATGCCCCCACGGGCCGAAGCTGTCGAACTCGTCGCACTGCTCATCCCCCACCACAAACGTCACGTCGATCCCCTGCTCGGTCACCTGGCACCGGTGATAGCCGAAGCGAGTATCCGCATCCTCCCAGCGATCCAGCAACTGGCCGGTATTGCCTGCTGCCTGAGTCCGATAGACGCGGATCCCGTCGGCCACCTGGACCGACCGCCCGGTATGCACGTGTCCGCAAAACAGAACCTCGACCTTGGCCTGCTCCAGCAAACCCCACAGGCGTTGCCGGTGAGGAGGATCAATCGAGAAGTACCAGTCGTAATACTGGTCGGCGACGGTCAGGTCCCAGGCCGGCTCATCCACCTGTTCGATGAATGGCCAGTAGTGCATCACGGCAACGTGATGTCTCGCGGCGGGTAAGTCGGACAACCGTTCCAGCATCCGCCACATTCGATCTTCCTGTGGAAGCCCCGAACCTGCCACCGCGGCATAGAACCCGGTGAAGCGGACGTCCCGATGCAAAAAACTCCAGTGAATCGGCCCGAAATACGATGCAAACAGATCCAATCGTTCGGCCGTCATGTTCAGATCCGGATCATGCCAATCCCAGGCTTGGGGCCCGCGACTCTTGTCACCGTTGACCGTCGCCGTCTTGTTCCCCACATCCATGTTTCCGGGGATGATGAAGCTGGGAAACGGCAGCGTGTCCAGATCCTCACGAGCCTGCAGATACTCAAACTCGTGCGTCTCACCATCCCGAGTCAGATCGCCCCCGTGTAACAACAAGTCGGCAGGCTCGGCCGCCATCTGAGCCTTGATCGCAG
The DNA here is from genome assembly GCA_963694825.1 of Planctomycetota bacterium. GTDB lineage: Bacteria > Planctomycetota > Planctomycetia > Planctomycetales > Planctomycetaceae > UBA8437. The sequence continues at coordinate 6,471 of CAVOEV010000151.1, read as the reverse complement.
CCCAGCGTTTGTTAACCGCCGGGCGAAACCGATACGAACGAGCGGTTCCCATATGGCTGTCATTCACATGCAGAAACGTCCACGCCGAAGAATCTCTGATCGCCATCCTTCTTGAAACTCCTTCAGGCAATTGTCCCGCAACAAAATAACAGATTGCTGCAGGCTACACGTTACGGCCGCCGGCGTCTTGACGACAACCATGACCGACGGCATAGTGATTCTGCCTCGCAGACGCCGGCCGTTTTGACGGCCGCGGCCTGCTAAGACCATCGAGTAACCAGGGTTTGGGAACTGACGTATCATGACCCGCGTGCCGCCTTTTGTCTGCTTGATTTCACTCCTGTGTACTCTGCCATTGGCTGACAACGCGATCCTGTATGCCGCACCGCGTGCCCCCAACATCCTGCTGGCCATTTCAGATGATCAGTCCTTTCGTCACACATCCATCGACGGTTACCAGGCGGTCAATACGCCACACTTCGACCGAATCGCCCGCCAGGGCATCCACTTCCGAAACGCTTTCTGTGGATCACCCGGATGCAGCCCTTCGCGAGCTTCGCTGCTGACAGGCCGTTATCCCTGGCAAATCGAAAATGCCGGAACCCACGCCAGCTCGTTTCCAGCCAAGTATTCCTGCTACACCGACCTGCTGGAAGCCGGCGGATATTTCGTCGGATACACCGGCAAAGGCTGGGGACCAGGAAACTGGCAGGCCAGTGGCCGCGAGCGCAATCCGGCAGGACGGACGTTCAACCGTCGTCGACTCGAAAAATCACCAACCAGCGGAATCAGCAACCGGGATTACGCAGCCAACTTTCAGGACTTCCTGAAAGCCCGACCAGACGATCAGCCTTTTTGTTTCTGGTATGGAGGCCACGAACCGCATCGCGGTTTCGAGAACGGCAGCGGCCTGGCAGCCGGCAAACAGCTGACCGACGTTGAAGTCCCCCCCTTCCTGCCCGCCACCCGAACCACGCAATCCGACATCTTGGACTATTGCCTGGAAATCGAACACTTTGATCGGCAGCTGGGCAAGATGCTGAAAATGTTGGAGCAGCATGGAGTGTTGGACAATACGCTGGTGCTGGTTACCAGCGACAATGGCATGGCATTTCCACGTGCCAAAGCCAATTGCTACGAATACGGAATCCATGTCCCGCTGGCCATCTCCTGGCCCAACCAGATCTCGGCCGGACGGGTCGTCGACAATCTGGTCAGCTTTGTTGATATTGCACCAACACTCCTGAGCGTTGCCGGGCTGTCGGTTCCTGCCGACATGACCGGCCGCAGTTTGAAACCACTGTGGCAGGACGCCAAGTCCACAGCATCGGGCTTTGCCAGCCGCCCGGTCTTCAGTGCTCGCGAGCGTCACTCCTCGTCCCGTTACAACAACTGGACCTATCCACAGCGGGCGATGCGGACTGAGCAATATCTGTTGATACGCAACTTCCGACCTCGGCGCTGGCCTGCAGGAGCTCCTCAGAAGTTCAACCGCGACGGGTCGCTGGGCCCAATGCACGGCGGCTACCACGACATTGACGCTTGCCCGTCCCTGAAGTTTCTCATCGAGACTAGAGACTCACCGACGCTTGGACGCTTTTTCCAAATGGCAGTCGGCAAACGCCCTGCCTGGGAACTGTTCGATATCCGCCAGGACCCCGGCTGCCTCAAAAACCTGATCAACTCGCGCGAGGCCGCCGACGTCCAGTCGATACTGCAAGACCAATTGAAGGCCTATCTAACCAAGACGGGCGATCCCCGAGTGATCGACGGCGGAGACATCTTCGAGACCTATCGACGCTACAGTAGCATCCGTAAGTTTCCTGCACCTGAGGAGTGCCGGTAGTTGACGTGAACGTCGTGTCCTGACGTCCGTTGCAGAACATCTTCAGGCGATATCACTGGCTACCGTGAACAACGCATTGTGCACTTCATTCACCCTAAGGACGGCCCTCGGCGCTGGATCGGCTAGCGACCGCTGGCCTCGATCCGGTACAGCCCCGTGCGGGTCCTGAGATACAGGCCGTCACCAACGACTGCCGGTGAAGCCATCAGCCCGGTGGCCAAACGATTCACACCGAGAACCTTGGCCTGGCGCCCTCGCTGCATCACGGTCGTATTTCCCTCGCGGTCAAAAAAGTACACCCGGTCACCAGCAACAATAGGCGACGCACTGAAGTTGCCTCCCAGCCGGTGCCGCCACTGCAGCTTGCCGGTCTTCGCGTCCAGGCAACAGGCCACGCCCCCCTTGTCGGTGACCGTGTAGATCAACCCGTCGGCAATCGCCGGGGAGGGAGTCGAGGGCATCTGGGCCGAGACGGACCAGCTGACGTGCGTTTCGGTCACGTCACCGCGACCGTCGGGGCGCACGGCCATCAGGTGCGGACGAGCGAAGTCGGTGACGACATAAACCAGTCCACCGGACGCCACCGGCCTGGGCACCGCCGAAAACCCCTTGTACTTCAGGTGCCACAACTCGCGGCCGGACCGCGGATCGTAGGCGTAGCACCCCTGTGCCGCCGGGCTGATCAGCACCGGCGCCTTGTCGCCACCCACCACCAGTGGAGTGCTGAACGCCTTGCGGGCATGGGATGGCGTCTTCGAGAGATCTATCGACCGCTCGACCTGCCAGGCGGTCTTGCCGGTCTTCTTATCCAGCGCGGCGATGTACTGCCGATCCCGTCCGTCACAATGAAAGATCAGCAAGTCGCCGAACAGAACCGGAGACGAACCAGCACCTTCCTGGTGATCGAGATTCACGTCGCGGCGGGTCCAGAGAATTTTTGCGGTGGTGGTGTCCAGGCAGGCGGTGCCACTGGTTCCAAAGTGGACGTACACGCGACCGGCCTCGATCACCGGTGATGGGCTGGCGTGACTGTTGAGCCGGTTGATCGGAGCCGGCTTTTCGACGCCAAATACCTTCACCCTGTGCTTCAGCTTACCGTCGTTTCCCACGCACAACACCAACAGTGACTTGCCGTCCTCTTCGGCCGACGTCATCCACAGCTGACCGTTCCACGCCACGGGGGTCGACCAGCCCCGGCCGGGAAGATCGACCTTCCATTTGACGTTCTCCGTTTCACTCCAGCTCAGCGGCAACCGGGCCGTGGTGGCCCGGCCATCGCCATTGGGACCTCGAAAGTCCGGCCAGTTGGCCGCCGATACCGAGCCGCCCAGGCAGCACAACAACAGGCAAAGAATTACGCAGCGGACAATACGGAGAGGCAACATTGGAAACTCGATGTCGAAGGAAGGAACAGGCAACGGAGGGCAGGATTGAATCGTATCGTAGCCCGATTGACGATCTGCTCAACACCTACTGATAACTGCGCGGCCTCGACTATGACAGATCACCTTGAATTCCGGGGCTTCGGGGTTCGCCGCCGCCGTCTGTCTCCACCAGTCCATAATGGGAAAGCCCCCGATCTGGAATCCGTGCTTTTCGGATTCTGTCTTGAGGTTCGACTGCGGATGATCCCAATAGTGGAAACCACTAAGATGCTGCTGTGCGGCCGCACCAGGTTTGACGCCTTCGGGAATCGACCCATTCTCAACCGTGTCGGTCCATTTCCAAATCGCTGCTGCCAGTGTGACTCGGCGCACCGGCAGGTCGCCGTCATAGAATTGTTGTTTGAGTTCGAGCCAGATCGTGTTCCTTCCGAGCCATCGTTGCCCGTGAAACCCGCCACCGGCCGTGCCGTTCCTTTCCCCACAATCAGCGGTTTCTGGCTGTTCGCGAACGACGCACCTCGAGGTGTCAGAGGGAACTGCGCCAACTCTCGACTGCCCCATCGCCCAACAACAAGCGACCGTTGATACTTGTCGACCAGGTGATCTTCGTTGTAGTAACACGTGACAAACCGGACGACTCGTCCCAGAGCGGGATCGATTGTCTTGATCAGATCGTTGCGGTACGGCTCTTTTGCCTGTAGCCACCCACGCGACCACTGATCATGCGATCCTTCCATCACGTGAGTCAGTCGTCCGACCGAGTGCAGGCTGTGGATCGCCAAATGCGAGATACAGACCACCATCCGGCCCCATCTTCATCCCATGAAGGGGTGTTCAGCAGGCGGCAATCGCGTAGCAGTTTAGTGAAACATCGAGATCGCACTTTCGGTGAGAATGGAGCGTGTTGTCGGACCTTCTGACGAAGTTTTATTCCAGTCAACGACTTGGGTTTTCTAGCCAGACAACGTTATCGCTTTCGGCACCGGCGGCAATCAAATCGAGATCACCATCACCGTCCATGTCCGCAACGCATAAGTCGTAGGCGGATTGGTTGCGGGAAATTTCGTGAACGGTGAACTTTCCACGGCCATCGTTTTTGAACCAGACGGCGAGGAAATCCTTACGTGAAATGGTCGCGGCATCGAGATCGCCGTCCCCGTCCAGATCAGCGGTCACAAGACAATGGGGCTCGCGTATGCTGGCCTGAATTGTGTGTGGTTGCCAGCGTGTCGCTTCAAACCATACGACGCCGCGCCCGTGGCCCAATGCGGCGATGAAGTCGAGTTTTTTGTCGCCATTAAAGTCGCCAGCAAGCACGTGGGTGGCTCCGACTTGTCGATCAGCGATGAGATGCTTTTTCCAAAGATCTGTCCGCTTGCGAGGTGCTTCCCACCAAGCAAGCCAATCGCCTCCGACGAGCGAAACGCCACTGGAAGCGACAGCTATATCGAGGCGTCCATCGCCGTTGAAATCACCCGATGTGAAATAGTGGGGTCTTCCGGGAGCGTCGCGGTTGCCGAGTAGGTGACGAGTCCAACGCGTACGTGGATTGTCCGGCACTTTATACCAGAGCAGCGACTGGGGTAGTGGCCCTTGACTGTGGGCACTATTGGTTACCAAGTCGATTCGTCCGTCGCCGTCCAAGTCACGCAGCAAGATGCCATGCACGCCGTCCGGCTTGTCATCAATGACGTGAAGGGACCAGTTTCCCGAATCCGGCTTGTCCGGGCATTCAAGCCAAAAGAGGAGCCCTGGGCTGTATTTTGCCGCCACATAGTCGAGATCGCCATCGCCATCAACATCCATGACGCCGCTCGCATAGACGTGAATTCGACGTTTTTGTTCGATCTCGACCAACTTCCAATCGGGCGCGATCAACAGCATGGTGGTATTGAACCGGTTCGCGATGACATCCGGTTTGCCGTCGCCGGTGAAGTCGGCGACTACCACGTTGTAGCATTTCTTTACCGACACAATTACGTGTTTTCGCCACAGCGGTGACTCGCTTCTGGCAGAGCGAGAATCTAGCAGAAGCAGAAGAGCCAAGTAACAAAGGACGCCACGCACCATATTCTCCGGTAGTGAGATACGTCGATTCATTCGCGGAAAGTAACACATTGTGCTCACCCACCCACAATCGTCACGAGAGATCGGAGACGCAAGTGGTATGGCGGTAGATAAGGTTGCCGTTTCCGATCGGATCCCAAGCACAAGTAATTTCGGACATGCCCAGAGAATACTGGCGGAGGAAGAAGAACGCGAACGGAAACGTGTTGAACGGGAAGAGGCTCGAATCGCCGCTTTTACTGCCCACCGCTAACGACGAACACCCTTGCCGTGACAGGGGTTTAGATCACGTGCAAATACGCACGAGTGAGCTGTCGCGGTGACAGATGTGATGGCGGTCACTTCGAGATTCCGGATCGGAAAAGAGCCACCAGATGTAATTATTCAGCTCTCGCGTCCGGTTGATGCACGGCAGGCCCCAGGACGGCTCAGAGGTCCAGGGGGTTAGAGAACCTGCTCGATCACCCGACCACGGCTGATGGGCAGCGGACGGCCGCTCGTGTCGTGCACTTCCGTGTCCGGCGAATAGCCCAAACAATGAAAGACCGTCGCCATCAAGTCTCGAGGCTCCACCCTTCCAGAAATCGGATAGGCGGCACTGTTATCAGACTCGCCGTGAACAACGCCGCCCTGCACACCACCCCCAGCCAGTGCGATCGAGAAACAATGGCCCCAATGGTCCCGTCCGGCGCGAGCGTTGAACTTGGGCGTGTGCCCAAATTCGCCAACCCACAAGACGAGTGTCTCGTCCAGCAGCCCGCGGTCGGACAGATCGGTCAGCAAGGCCGAGTAGGCCTGGTCCATCCAAGGCATCAAAAAACGCTTCAGCAGATCGTTGTGTCTGTCGTGAGTGTCCCAGCTTCCTCCATTCGGTTCTTTGTCGACCTTGGCCCAGTTGATCTGCACGAGCGACACACCGGCCTCTACCAACCGCCGCGCCAGCAGGACGCTTTGTGCCCAACGGGTCCGACCGTAACGATCGCGAGTCGCATCCGACTCCTGCGACAGATCAAACACCGACCCGGATTTTGAGCGGCGCAACAACCCAACCGCCTGCTTTATCTGACGATTCAAACGGATCACGGCGGAAGAGTCGGCGACGCGAACCGCGCGGCGATTCACCTGTTTGAGCAAAGCGAGTCGTTTTTCAAGACGTCGCTCTGAGATATCTTT
>CAVOEV010000150.1:0-11593 GCA_963694825.1 Planctomycetota bacterium | reverse complement strand
AGATTCCGGCCAGCCGCTTGGGATCTGCAAACTTCAGCACAGCGGTCTTGCTCTTGAGTCGTTTTCTCCAGACGAGGTGTCCGCCGAGTGTGTCACCTGAGGAGCCGGTGCGGTGGATGACGTCGAGAAGTCCATCGGAATCGAGATCGGCAAAGGCACTGCCTGCGGGCAGGCCGAGGGGCTTGGCGGGTGAGAGTTTCAGGGGCCAGCCGGTGGCCGAGATGTTTTCGAGCCACTGACGACCGAACACGAGGTCGAGGTCGCGGTCGCCATCGAGGTCGACGGCCTGGCAGGTGTAACCGTGGGGGACCGTGAACTCGAGGTCGCCTCGGAAGATCGGGGCGCCACCGGGTTGGCGATCGGAGGTGCCCAGCAGGATGCGGGCCCGGTGGGTGTTGCCATTGAGGTACAGCAGGTCGGTGCGGCCGTCGGAGTCGAAGTCGGCACAGTCGAGGGCACTGTAGTCGGTGTGCAGGTCCTTGATCTTCCCGGGTGACTTCGGTTCGAAGTACCGCAGTCTCTGCAGGTTTCCGAATTGCGTCGGACGAAGCGGGTCGATCGACGGGTAGAGGATCGGAGCCGCCCAGGGGTCGCCGTCGCGGTAGGAGTAGTTCCAGCTGCCGACCAAATCGGGCCGGCCGTCGCCGGTCAGGTCATGCAACTCGGCCTGGAAAAACGACGTGATCGGGCGATGCGGGCCGGCGTTGTACCTCAGCAGGTCACCCACCCCGATGGCCGGCACGTGGCCCTGGGGCCGGATGCGGACGCGGGTCTTTGTGGTGCGGAACTGGATCCGCCAGGAGGTGTGCCCGGGATCTGAGATCACCCACTCGATGCGACCTCGGTCCGAATAGGCAAAGTCCTCGGTGCGGGCCGAAGCGACCCGTTGGCCGGTCGTCGCGTTGATGACTCGGATCGAGTTGGCATCGAGCACGCCGGGGATCCGCTTCTGGCGGAAATGGCGGATCTGGTCGGCGAAGTCGATCGTGACCGACATCGGCGTGTTGGGATGGGTCAGCCGGGAGGTGACTTCCAGGCCGATCTGGAAGTCGGCTCCGAGTGCGACGGTCTGCCAGAGCAGCGTAAGTGCGGCGAGGAGTGTCGCAGATGAGTGGGGGTGGAAGCTGTTCATCGGAGGATCACCGTTTCTCGTCTTGACCACACAACCGGGGCATCATTACAAGTCCGCCTCGATTCTGTCGACCATGGGCAGATTCTACTGTTTTCTGTCGGTAAGACAGAAGAACGGGCCCCAATCTACGGTGGTTGCGACTGACTTCCCAATGCAGCCCAATCGGCCGCTGTCCCAAGAAGCCCACCACCTAAATAACGGCCAAAAACCTAGTATAATAGATTGATGCGGAACCGTAGCTCACGTGGGCTCCGTTTTTTCGCGTCTGAGCGCCATCTCCGAAAATCAGCTGAGCCGCTTCACGCACGACAAGGTCGGGCTGTCCCTCCGGTCGATCGATCGGCTCTGCCGGGCCTTGGGTCTGGAGCTGAAGCCGAAGGACGCGTGAGAGATGGCGACCCGCGTCCCCACCAGTGTGATCTGCCGGATCGGGAAAGCTGCCGGGATCAAGGTGGCCGAGCGAAGCGGAAGGAGCGGCGTGAAGGTGAAGTACGCATCAGCCCATGACTTTCGCCGGGCGTTTGGTTCCCGTTGGGCGAATCGCGTGATGCCCGTGATCCTCCAGCAGCTGATGCGGCACGCGTCGATTTCGACGACGATGGAGTTCTACGTCGGCCGGAACGCCGAGGCTGCTGCGGAGGTCTTGTGGGAGGCTTCAGGTAACACTGAGCCGATTCCGCTCGAACACGGATCGCTCGAAAAGAGCGGAAGTCGTTCCCATTGAACAACTTCCGTGAGAGCCGCCGGGGAGACTCGAACTCCCGACCTAGGCATTACGAATGCCTCGCTCTACCAACTGAGCTACAGCGGCTGAAGCGGTTTTAACCTAGCGTTGGTCCCGGTTTGTGGCAAGGCGGGCCCAGCCAGCCACTCGCCGCCAAAAATCCTCTTGACCCGTTTCGTTCGATCAATAGAATCCCGGCCTCTCTCATCTCCACTCCACTCATATTCCCCAACCATTCGACTGACCAGATCGGCCCCGTCGTCTGACACGGTTCTTGTGTCATATAGACCCGGCTCTCTTCGTTGCTGCTTGTCTCTCACACCAACCGGCGCAAGTCGGCCGCCTCGGCGAACATCGTGATCACCGTGACACTCAATACTCAAACCATCTCGACACCCGGACTGCTCGTGAGTCTCGTGCTGGCGTTGCTGCCATTCGTTTCGGCCAACGCCAATGCTGCGGTCGTTCGAGCCAATCGACCGATCGACATCGAACTCGATCGGCACGGCAGCCTGCACGGTGAAATCGGCATCGCCGACTGCCAGTCAACAGATATCACCCGAGTGCTCGTCTACCATGGCCGGCAGTTGATGGCCGAAGCTGTGGTGACCGGCGATGGCAGTTTTCGGATCGACGGTCTTTCGGGAGGCGTCTACTGGTTGAGTGCACCGGGTACGGGTCGTGCGGTGCGAGCCTGGGCCCAGGGCACGGCACCTCCCCACACGGGCAGCCATCTTGTACTCGAGTCCAAGACGACCACCATCCGCGGTCAGGCTCCGGCACCAGCTGTTCCCTCGGTTCAGCCGATGCCTGCCTATCCGTTTCAGCCGTACCAGGTCCCGGGAGGCGGCATGATGTGGCCTGGGACGTACACTTCGCCCGGAGCTGTTTTCTACAACCCGTTGCTGACGGCTGCGGTTGTCACCGGAGTCGTGGGTGTGATCGTGGTGACCGTCGATGACGATGACGATGACGATGACGATGACGATCCCCCGGCCACTTCACCGTTCAGCCCCTGAAACTATTCGGATCAACTGACCTTGCCACCCAACCTCGAACTTACTCGTTCTCGCCGAAAAGGATTTCGACCATGAACATTCGCTCTCAGATCACTCGTTGTCTTGCCGTCGCCATGACGGTCACCTGTCTACTGGGATCTCAGGTCCTATTACCGGCCGCTCAGATCGCGTCTTCCCCGCGCGTCATCGATGTTTCGTTGACCGACTCGGGCTCGTTGTCCGGAACCGTGATCGACAGCAAGGGGCAGGTTCGTGCCAAGACGCTCGTCGAGGTTCGTCGCGGTCGCATTGTGGTGGCTCGGACGCTGACCGACCAGTCGGGTCGTTACTCGATCAACAATCTCCCCGGCGGCCTGTACCAGGTGCGTGTGGACGGGACCGAGACACTGATTCGGGCGTGGGCTGTCGGAACAGCTCCTCCGAGTGTCGCTGGGCAACTGCAGGTTGTGGCCGACTCGCTGATCGTACGAGGCCAGGACAAGGACGCTCCTCCGACCGACGTCGCATCTGACGGCGGTCTGTTTGGTGGCGCAGGCATGTCGACGACGTTGGGTGCAGCGTTGATCGTTGGTGGAGTGATCGGTGCCATCCTGATCATCGATGAACTCGATGACGACGACGACGATTCTCCTCCGGCCAGTCCGTAGTGTGAAAGAGAAGTTTCGTGTGCCTGTCCCTGAGGTCTGTCAGAACGTCCCTTCAGCCCGGTTTGAATATGCCAATTGTTCGACAACATGAACGAAGTTCGAGATTTCTGTCCTGGCTGGCACTGGCCGCGATGTTGGTGCCGAGTCCGGCCTGGGGTGTGGCCGAGGAGGCTTCGTCGGCGCACCAGAGGCAGAAGTCAGTCGTTGGCAAGGTGCCGAGCGGGCCTCGAATCCAGGACATTCGGCTGGGATCCGACGGTGCGTTGACTGGTCGGTTGCGAGACGAGCTGGGTCGCCCGTTGCCTGATGCCCGGGTGGTTGTATCGCGGGGTCGCCTCACGATTGCGTCGACCCGGTCTGACGAGCATGGCGACTACCGGATCACGGGTCTGTTGTCGGGAGTTTATCGTGTCGAGGTTGCGACGACCGAGGCGATCGTTCGAGTGTGGGCGTATGAGTCGGCACCGCCTCAGGCTGACAAGCAACTGGATCTCGACGCGAAACTGCCGGCGGAACTTGCAGTTCGCGGCCAGGGTGATGACGGTTTGGATCCGGCGCACCGTTTTGGTATTGATGGAGAAGGCGGCCTGGATTCCTTCGAATTGGCCCTGTTGGCCACCTCGGTCACCTCGCTGACTCTTTCGGCCATCATGCTTGCCCAACACGACGAGTTGCAGGATTCGATTGATCGTCTGCCGGCCAGCAACTAGTTGTTGGCATCGAGGACATCGGCGACGGCGGTCTCGACCATGGCCCGTCCGGACACCCATTGGACACCGATCTGCAGTGCCCAGAGTGGCGTGTGTCCGAGTTGTGTTCGAGGAATTTTTACCAGGTCCTTGCAGGTGGTCAGCAGTAGTTCGGCTTGGTGTCGATCGGCCCAGCTGGCCAGTTCGTCCAGTTCGTCGTTGCCGTAGTGGTGATGATCGGGGAAGTTCCGCAAGTCGACCGGATCGAGGCTGGCGTGGAAGGCTTCGGGGTTTCCGATCCCGCAGAAGGTCAACACTCGCGATTCATTCAGTGCATCCAACCCGAGTGTGGCGCCATCGCTGTTGACCAGCCCGGTGGGCTGGAAGGTGACTTCGGCAATTCGTTTGTCGTCGATCCATGTCGACAACCGGTCTTTGAGTTGTTGGAGGCGATCGGGATGGACTTGATCGATTCGTGTGAGGATGACGAGCGAGGCACGTCGGAGTGCCGCGAGTGGTTCTCGGAGCAGTCCTCGCGGCAGCAGGTGTCCGTATCCGAGCGGGCAGGTGGCGTCGATCAGGACGATGTCGAGGATTCGTCTGAGGCGTCGGTGCTGGAAACCGTCGTCGAGGACCAGCACATCGCAGTCGTGTTGGGCGACGGCCTGTCGGGCACCGGCCACTCGGTCGGGGTCTTGGACATGAGGTGTTCCGGGGCAGAGTGTTTCTAGCAGTCGTTTTTCGTCGTTGCCAGAACCGGTCTCGCGATTCGTGTCATTGTTTGGCCGTCGGTAGCCACGACTAAGCAGTCCGACCTGATGTCCGGAGTCGGCCAGGTGGTTGGCCAGCCAGGCGACCAGTGGAGTCTTGCCGGTGCCACCGGTGGTCAGGTTGCCGATGCTCAGGACCGGAACATTGGCAGGGTGTGTTGCGAGTGCATTGGTGTTGTAGGCGAAGTTTCTGGCCGAGATGGCGGCGTGGTAGGGCCATTTGGCGAGCCACAGCAGGGCTCTGAGCCCAGTGGCAATCGGGCCACGGCGTTTTCCGGAGACCAGTGCACGGAAGTCGGTTTCGTCCACGGTGAGGGGAATACCAGAATCGGGCGTGGTCGGCCAGCGGGAATGGTGTCGTGTCGGGAGTGAATGTGACGGCTGGAAAAGGGGGGTCGCGTCCGTCACAATGTCGTTTTGGACGACCTCAGGGCCGGCACTCGTGCGATTTCTCCTCAACTACATCCAGCGGCACACTCATCCTCTGAACCGTCTGCTGCATCTTGCGGGTGTGCCTTTGACATTTGTTGTCCCCGTTGTGTTGGCTCTTCGGGACCAGCCGTGGTGGTGGGTGTTGGCGAGTTTTGTTGGCGGTTATGTGTTGCAGTTTGTCGGTCATGCGATCGAAGGCAACGACGCGGGCGAGGTGGTTGTGATCAAGAAGTGGTTGGGACGTCCGTACCGCGAATTCGCACCGGGTCGTGATCCGGGTTCTGGCACGACGTGATCGGGGGGGGGGCTGGGTTGCGCGTGGGGGGTTCGGGACAGGCACCATCCGCCTGCGGCGGCCGAGAGTCAGTCTCTGGGGCGAGTTGGGTTTGGCGTTTTTGGCGTTAAGGTTTGCGGGTTATTCCGTCGATACCGTTTGTAACGGTTATCGCGTCGCCCCATTTGCGTTTGCTCTCTTATGCCGACATTCTGTTGTTCTGTCTCGATGTCGCTGCGGCTGGCTGCCGGTCTGGTGGTTTGTTTGTCGTTGTTGGCGGGTGGTTGCACGGGTCCGGGTCGAGATGTGACGTGGTTGAGTGACGCGGATCTTGAGCATTACCGCGACCACAAGTTACACATTTCGAGTCCGAGCGAGGATCCTCACCCGGTCCAGCGTGAGAACTGGCAGCGTCCGCCTCGGACGGTCGTCGCTCCGACAGACGACGTGATTCGCGACCTGAGTTTATCGGCCGCGTTGAAGCTGGCCTTGGAGAACAATTCGGTAATCCGCACGCGTGGCGGGTTCCTGTCGCCGGGCAATGCGATTCTGTCGTCACCGGACCGCGTGGCGTCGATCTGGGATCCTTCAATCCAGGAGACGGGCGTATTGTTTGGCGGCCGGGGTGTGACGGCGGCTTTGGCTGCGTTCGACCCCGAGTTCACCACAACGATGACCTGGCGTCGCAACGAGACGCCTCAGAACAACTCCTTCATGTCCGGCGGTATCGGCAGTGGTCAGGCGTTGGTTGGCGAGATGGGCGATTTCACTTCGAGCCTGAGTAAGCAGTTGGCCTACGGGGCCAGCCTGTCGGTGGGTCACGACTGGTCGTACTTTGGCAGCAACATTCCCAGCAGCTTCAACCTGTACAATTCGACTTACACCGGCAACGTGAATCTCAGGTACCGCCAGCCTCTGTTGGCCGGTTCGGGCACCGAGTTCACTCGGATCGCCGGCCCGGTCGCTCAGCAGTTTCGAGGTTTAAGCGGAGTGAGCCAGGGCGTGTTGATTGCTCGAATCAACAACGACCTGACGTTGACTCAGTTCGAGCAGTCGGCGATCAACCTGGTCAAGGATGTCGAGGACCTGTACTGGGACCTGTACCTGGCCTATCGCAAGTGGGACGCGGCGGTGACGTCGCGCAACAGTGCCCAGAAGTCATGGCGGGACACGAGAGTGATTCTCGACGGCGGCGGCAAGCAGGGCTTCACCAACTCGGACGAACCCCTGGCCAGGGATCGCTATTACCAGACGCGGGCTGGAGCCGAGACGGCGTTGTCGGATCTGTACCGCACCGAGACGGCTTTGAGGCGATTGTTGGGTCTACCGGTCACCGACGGCACGGTACTCAGGCCATCCGACGAACCGGTGACCGCTCGATTCGAGCCCGACTGGGAATCGAACCTGTTGAGTGCTCTGACACTTCGCGTGGAACTGAGGCGACAGCGGTGGTCGTTGCGGAGTCTGCAGCTGCAGTTGAAAGCGGCTCGCAGTCTACTGAGGCCTCGGCTGGACATGGTGGGCGGCTACCAGGTCAACTCGTTAGGTGACGACTTGTTCTCGAATGACCGCAGTTCTCCGTTTTCGAGTGGGTATCGCGGTCTTTCTCATGCGGATTACACCGGCTGGACTCTCGGATTCGAGTTCACTCTTCCGATCGGAATGCGCTCGGCGAACGCTCAGGTCAGGAATCTCGAGTTGCGGGTGTCGAAGGCTCGAGCGGTGCTGGATGCACAGGAATCCGAGATCAGCCACGAGCTGGCCGACGCGGTACAGCAACTGGCTGCTCATGACGCCGCCACCCGTTCGAACCTGAACCGACGTGCCGCCGCCCAGGAGCGCGTGCGGCAGTTCGAGATCGAGGTCTTCAACGCGGGCACCAAGACACTTGACGATCTGCTGCGAGCTCAGGTCAGTCGAGGCGATGCCGAGGTGGCGTACTACACCAGCCTGGTGGCTTACAACCAGTCGTTGGCGAACCTGCATTACCGAACCGGTCGGTTGCTGTCGATCAACAATGTGCAGTTGGCCGAGAGCGAGTGGACGCCCGAAGCGTACCGCGATGCTTTGCGTCGGGCCTGGCAGCGCAGTCACGGGTTGGAGATCGACGGGTTGCTTGAGGCGAGGCCATTGCCGTTTGCCGAGCCTGGTCCGGTCGATGATCAGCCGATGTCATCTGAGGAGTCATCTGAGGAGTCGTCTGAGGTTGTCTCGAGTCGGTCGGTTGTGCCAGCGGCGTTTCATGGTCTGGCCGATCGTTTTCGGCAGGGGACCCAGAATCTCAAGGAGCAAGTTTCGCGCCAGCGAGGGTCGGTCGACGGCGAGGCGGCATTCGCGGAGCCTCGGTTGAAGAATTCGCGGGTGGCTGCGACGTATCGCGAGTTGGTCGAGAAGGTGCGGAGTGCGAAGCCGAGTGTTCGGGATAGGGAGAGTCGCGAGGCGGATGCTTCGTTACGGACGAAGCGGTTGATCGAGTCGATTTGGAAATCGAAGCAAGCGGAAGTCTCGGAATTGCGCTGATCGAGGTGGCGTGGGTTGGGGATGGGTTGGTGGTCTCGGGGGGAGCCAGCACAGTGTGGGATGCGTTATGATCGGGGTGCGAATGTGGTATTGGATCCCGAGTCGGAGAGTTTGTTGTGTTGAAGAATCGGCAGAGGTGGTTATTGCTGATCGTGTGCACTCTGGTGGTGGCGATTGGGGGATGCGGTGACGGCACGCCGGCGGTTGATGATGCTGGTGCAGCGACGTCGGTTGGAGCCGTAGGCCGTGACAGCGGAGGTTCGGTTGCGAGTCCTCTGCCGAAGCGGCGTCGCGGACCTGTTCAGCTGAGTGGTTCGGGGTTGGGTGCTGGCGGGACTTCGGGTTCCGCTACGGCTGTCGAGTTGGGACTGGATGCGGTGATGGAACGCATGCAGCCGTTGCAGATCCTGCTGGGCGAGTGGCGCGGGATCACTCGGAAGGAGCAGTCGCTGGTCCCGATGGGCTTTGTCTGGGACTTGACGACCGATCCGACTCGGCCGGCTCTGGTGATGGCATCTGGTGAGAGTCCATATTTTCGCGACGGTCGTTTGACCTGGTTGGCTCGCGAGCAGGTCTTCGAATTCCGCGGGACCAACAGCGAGGGCCAGCAGCGGGTAATGCGTGGCACCTTCTCGCAGGTACCTCGACAGGTCGCCGGCGATGCCGATGACAATCCTCAGATGACCTTCAAGCTGTCGTTGGTCGAGACGCCAGCGGACGGGGCGTCGGGTGGTTGGAAGTTGGTGTTCAATCAGCAGGAGAACAACCGGATGCTGGTCGAGTTGTCTCGCAGGCGAGGCACGGGTGCATTCCGGTTGCAGGACACGATTGGTTGTCAGCGGAAGGGGACGTCGTTTGCGTTGAGTGACAGCGATTACGGCGAGAAGACCTGCGTGATTTCTCAGGGCCTGGGTACAACTGCGGTCAGTTTCCAGGGCAAGACCTACTGGGTGTGTTGCAGCGGCTGCAAGGCGGCGTTCGAGGAGGAGCCTGCGAAGTGGATTGCTCGGTTTGAAGCGATCCAGGCGAAGAAAGCGATTCGCTGATCGCCCGCCACCCGGCAGAATCTCCAAGCTCCGGTTGCCCCGGTCGCTTCGGATTGCTCGCGTTGACCCATTCCGCAGATCGGCACTATACTCCCGCCGCATTCTGGCTCGTGGCGAGGGCGCGGCGGGATTTCGCGCGATTGAGATGAGTTCTGAAGTCATACGCAAGACGATTCCGTACTCGGAAGTCGACCGGATCCGTGCGGGTCGCGAGATCCTGCGGGCGGCGTCGGTGGCATTGGACGCGACATCCGAGCGATTGGAGTCGGGATTCAGTGACGCGGTGTTGTTGTTGGCCGAGTGCAAGGGACAGGTGATCGTGTGTGGAGTTGGCAAAGCGGGTCGGATCGGTCGGAAGCTGGCCGCGACGCTGTCGTCGACGGGCACTCGAGCCGGATTCCTGCACCCGGTCGAGGCATTGCACGGGGACATTGGTTGCATTGCCGAGACGGACGTGGCGTTGTTGTTGTCCAACAGTGGGGAATCGGCCGAGGTGATAGCGGTGTTGCCATTGTTGTCGGAGCGTGGGATCCCGATCGTGGCAATCACGTCGATTGCGACGAGCACATTGGGTCGAGCGGCCGACGTGGTGGTGGCGACCGGTTCGCATCGCGAGGCAGGCGGTGAGGGGTTGGCACCGACGACAAGTACGACGGTGATGATGGCTGTCGGGGACGCGTTGGCGTTGGTAGCCAGTCGCGACCGCCAGTTCACTCGGACCGAGTTCGCTCGTTGCCATCCTGCCGGAAGTCTTGGCCGACAGCTGGCTTCGATTGTCGACGTGATGAGAACGGCGGATCAGTTGCGTGTGGTCGACGGGCGATCGAGTGTCCGCGAGGTACTGGCGACGGCGGCGCGGCCGGGTCGGCGGACCGGCGCGGTTCTGGTGGTGGATCGGGCCGGTGTGCTGGTCGGCATCTTCACCGACAGCGACCTGGCCCGACTGCTCGAACGGCATCAGGACCGACAACTGGATCGGCCGATTTCCGAGGTGATGACGGCCGATCCGTTGCGAGTCGATCGTGACGAATCGCTGGGTCAAGCCCTGGAACTGCTGACGCGACACAAGATCAGCGAATTGCCGGTGGTGGATCCGGATGGTGAACCGATCGGGTTGATCGACATCACCGACGTGATCGGGATGGTCCCGTCGGATGCGGCTGCTGGCTGAGTGGCTGAGTGGTTGGAGCAGTTGGGAAGTCAAGAACGGAGGCGAGGCGGCGGTGAGTGTGACCGGTCGGCTAGCTTGGACCTTGTTGAGTGGGTTGCTGTTGAGCAGTCTGTTCGGTGTCTACGTCGGCTTGGTGTCACCGCGGCTGGCTGTACCACGTCGGGCCGAGCCGTTGGCTGCGGGATCGGACGACTTTCCGTCCGGTCCGCCTCGGGACAACGCCGAATGGGCACGTCGCCACCTGCCGGAATGGGCGGTGACAGCTCGCTGGCAGGGACGATGGGGGCAGACGTATTTCTTTGCCGGGCGACAGGAGGCGATCGATGAGGCCCGAGTCGTGCGGTTTGCTCCGTTTGCACTCATTCATGTCCCTGTCACGGATGCCTCCACGACAGGTCCGCGGGCTGGCGAAGCCGAGCCGGTGGTGATCCTGGCCGATTCGGCCGTGGTTCGATTTCCCGATTCCGTGGACCTGGACGATCCGGACCCGCGGTTGGCGATTGGCTGTCGGCTGGACGGTGCGGTCGAGGTGACTGGAGCGGATGGCCTGAAGATTCGGGGTGGGAATTTCCTGTTCGATCGCGAAGCGATGATGGTCGTCAGCAACGACCCGGTCCGGCTGGCGTGGTCGGGGCACACTGGGCGTGCTGATGGAGTCGAAGTGCAGTTGGGTAATTCTGTGGGCGGTCGACCAGAAGACTCGGGGGCTTGGTTGCCCGTATCGCGCGGAGTCGGATTGCCGGCGGGTCCGATCGAGTCGGTGCGGTTGTTGAGGGACGTGGAACTGGAGATGGCTCTGGAGAATCGGGACGTCTCGGCCAAAGTGGCTGGCCGATCCCGGCCATGGAAGATCTCGTGTGACGGGCCGATGGTTGTCGACCCGGTGAGTTTGCTGGCGACATTTGTGGATACGGTCCGAGTGCAGCGACCGACCGATTCGGGGCAGTGGGACAGTCTGGACTGCCAGCGTCTGTCCTTGCGGTTTCGCCGTCACGATGCCTCGACGTCCGGGCAAGGCACGGGCCCGGCACAGAACCCGGCCCAGAACCCGGCCCGGGTCCGGCAGGCTAACAGCGTGTTGCATTTCGTTCAATTCGAGGCATTAGGTGCTCCGGTCCGAGTCGGTTCGGTGGTGCAGGATCTGGAGGCTCGAGCCAACCGCCTGGTCT
>CAVOEV010000149.1:0-11602 GCA_963694825.1 Planctomycetota bacterium | reverse complement strand
GGAACCAGTCCCGAACAGACGAACAATGCCGGCGGCGACAGCAGCGGATTCGACGACCTGTTCCTGCCCGATGCCCTCGCGAAACCCGACTATCTTGTGCCGTTCACCGACCCCACCTACGGGTCGATGATCACCCGGATCACCGCGGATGTGTCGGTGACGTTCGAGACCGTCGAGAACACCGGTGGCACTACGACTCGTGAGTGGAGCGAGTTGATCAAGAACCGTTACGTGACCGAGACACCCTGGAGTCGTGATGGTAGCCTGATTCAACTTCGCAGCTTTGCCCCGTCGCTGCCCTACCAGTTGGTGCTCAACAACAGCACGCTCGCGCCGGAATTCATTGCCAACATCCCGACGACGAGCTTTCGCTGGAGCCAGGATCCGGCTCGACCCACCACCCAGTACGGGTTGATCCAGAATGGAGTCGACGACCACCTGGTGGTCGAATACGAACTGACAACCGGCGTGGTGGCTCGCCAGATCGAATTGCCGTTCAACAAGCTGGTGTCGGGAAAGGAAACCGTCGCCTTTGTGGGCGGGCGGAATTACGTGGCCATGCTCGGCGTCCCCCGTAATCCCATCGACACCGAGACGGCCACAGACATCTCTATCCACGTTGTCGATCTGGATTACGACGCCGCGACCGAATCACCCGTGGTGGCGTCGCTGGTGCTGACCGGGACCGGATGTGGCCACTACGACGACATCCTCTGCGACAGCCTCAATATCAACTCGATGAGGTTCGCGCCGGACGGTTCACGTGTTTTGGTGCAGTACTACGGCGCCACGCTGCAGTCACCCACCTGGCGACTGCTTGATGTCGATCTCGCAGCCGGTACGATTTCCTCGCACGTCCTGCCGACAGCCGCAGAGGCTCAGTTCGGGAATCCTCTACTGGGCCACTTCCCGGTTCGCTGGGGTCACCCCGTTTTTGCACTGGGTTCCAATGGAGTCGACGTGCACGTGATCGGTTCCAGCGGCAACTGGCGGGGATCGGTGATCCCGGAGGTGACGACACATGATCCCGGCGGGCGTGTCGGGGGCGTGTTGAGCTTCAACTCGCAGACGAATGTCTTCACGTCGTTGACCACACCGACCGACGAGGCGACCGTCAGTCACGTCAACGCCACCAACTACGCCAATCCCGGCTACATCTTCGTGTCGTATGAAGCCAAGTTGAGCGTCGGTTCGAAGTACCGGGGCGAGATCATCGCGATCAAGCTCGATGACCCCTCGAGTGGCGATGCCGTCACACGGCTGGCCCATCATCGGACCAACGCGCTGGAGGAGTGTTACAGTTGCCAGGCCCACCTCGCGGCATCTCCCCAAGGTGATCGGCTGTTGTTTTCGACCACGTGGGGTCTCTCGCAGAGTGTCGTCAGCAGCTACCTGCTTGACCTCGATCTTCCCGCTCTCTGACTTTCCTCCTCATCCCTGGTTCCCCTGTCATCGAGAACACCTGACGGCAACCCATGCTCCTGATTCGTTTTTTCCGGGCCCTGGCCCCTGGCAGTCCTTCCCGCCGGCTCGATCGGTCACGGCGAGTTCTTCCGCCATTGGCGGCCGAACCGCTGGAACTCCGGACAATGTTGTCGGCCCTGCCATGGTCCTCTGGCGTCCTGTCGAGCCAGACCGACGGGGCCCACGACGTGCAGACCGGCGATCTCGACGGCGATGGCGACCTCGACCTGCTGGTGGCCTCCGCTGATGACTCGACGGTCCGCTGGTTCGAAAACGACGGCAGCGGCGGTTTCACGATTCGGACGGTGACGACGGTGGCAAACGGTGCCAAGGCGGTGGCCGTGGGTGACCTCGACGGTGACACGTTTCCCGACGTGGTGGTGGCGTCATCCGACGACAAGACGATCGCCTGGTATCGCCACGATGGTGACCTGGTCTTCGAGCAGCATCTGATCACTCAGACGGCCGATTACGCCGTGTCGGTCGACGTGGTGGACCTGGACGACGACGGTGATCTCGACGTCCTGGCCGCCGCAGCCTGGGATGATTCGCTGCTGTGGTTCGAGAACGACGGGTCGGGCGTCTTCACCGAGAACGTGATCACCGCGACCGCTCTCGACGCCTGGCACGTGACGGCCGCCGACGTCGATTCCGATGGCGACATCGACGTCGTGGCCGCGGTGATGGGACTCAACAGGGTGTCCTGGTACGAGAATGATGGCAGCGAGGGGTTCACCGAGCGGGTGATCAGTTCGACGGCCAGCGGCGCCTTTTCGGTGACAACGGCCGACCTGGATGCCGACGGTGACCTGGACGTACTCTCGGCCTCGGCCTGGGACGACACGATCGCGTGGTTCGAGAACGACGGCAGCCAGGCATTCAGCCGCCACGACATCACCACCACCGCCGATGGTGCCAGTGAGGTGGTGGTCGTCGACCTGGACTCCGACGGCGATCTCGATGTGCTCTCGGCGTCCTTCTTCGACGACACGATCGCGTGGTACGAGAACGATGGCAACCAGTCCTTCACGTCGAGGACGATTTCAGTTTCGGCAGACGGCGCCTACGGCGTCGATGTCGGGGATCTCGATGGCGACGGGGACATCGACGTGGTTGCCGTGGCATCCGAAACCGACACCACCTTCGACTACCAGAACCTCGG
Organism: Planctomycetota bacterium; assembly: GCA_963694825.1. Lineage (GTDB taxonomy): Bacteria > Planctomycetota > Planctomycetia > Planctomycetales > Planctomycetaceae > UBA8437. The sequence goes on along the minus strand of CAVOEV010000149.1, from coordinate 8,976 downwards.
CTACACCCGGTCCCTGCTCGACGGCGAACTCACGCTCTCGTTCGGAGTCGAATCGACCGTCGTGGTCGGTTCAGCCGACGGCGGCGTGCAAGTGACCTACAACGGGACCAGCGATCCGGGCGCGTTGGCGATCGACCCGAGCCTGCTGGGCGGCCTGGTGATCAACGGCAGCTCCGGAAACGACTCGGTCGACATCTCGGCGATCGGGCCGGCCGACTTCAGCCTGCTGACCTCCTCGAAGGTGCACGCCGGTGCCGGTGACGATTCGGTACTCGGCTCTTCACTGGCCGACACGCTCAATGGCAGCGCTGGCAACGATACGCTCGACGGTGGCGATGGCAACGATCGGCTCAACGGCGGCAGCGGCGCGGACAGCCTGGCCGGAGGCAACGGCGACGATCTGGTTCGCGGGCAGGGGACCAGTTACGACACGCTCAGCGGTGGTCCCGGCGACGATACGCTCGACGGTGGCGACGGCTACGACCGGATCTCCGAATCGGCGGATGTCGACTTCACCGCAACCGACAGTTCACTGACCGGCCTGGGCGGCGACACACTGATCAACATCCAGTTGGTGCAGCTCTTTGGTGGTTCCAGTGACAACACGATCGACGCGTCGGCGTTCACCGGCCGGGCTTTCCTCAACGGTTCCGGTGGCCACGACACGTTGACCGGCGGCGGCTGGTACGACCGGATCTTCGGTGGCTCGGGACGTGACTTGATCACCGGGGGTGCCTCGGTGGTCGATTCCGCTACGGGGTTACCGACCTACGACGTGCTGCGGGGACAGGGTGGCAACGACGACACGCTGATCGGTGGAGACGGCAACGACAAGCTCAATGGCGGAGCCGGCCGCGACAGCTTGGTCGGCGGCGACGGCGACGATGTGCTCACGGGCGAGAGTGGTAACGACATGCTCGATGGCGGTGCGGGGACTGACAGGTTGCTCGAGCGGGCCAACGTCGACATGACGCTGTCCGATGGCAGCCTGACCGGTGGCCTGGGGACCGATCAACTCAGCGGAATCGAGACTGCCTTTCTCAAGGGCGGCAACGGCAACAACTCGCTGGATGCCTCGGACTTCACCGGTGATGTCACGCTGATCGGACTGGGTGGTGATGACACGCTGCGGGGCGGAACAGGAAACGACATCCTCAATGGACGCTCCGGCGACGACGTGCTGGATGGTGGCGACGGTGATGACACGCTGTTCGGCCTGCGGGGTGCGGACACGCTCTTCGGTGGTTCCGGAAACGACGTGCTCGATGGCGGTACGCAGGATGATGCCATCAGTGGCTGGGAGGGCGATGACCAGCTGTTTGGCCGCAGCGAGAACGATACGCTGGTCGGTGGGGAAGGCAACGACAGCCTGTACGGCGGTGCCGGCGACGACATCGTGCTGGGTGACGATGTCGACGACGAGACCGTGCTGACCGTCGACAACGACCGCCTCGACGGCGGCAGCGGTGCCGATACCGTCCGTGGCGGTGACGGCAGTGACACCATCCTGGATGACGTGTCCGAGATCGACGAATCGTTTGGCTTCTTTGCCGAGTGGGTCGACGGCGTCTGAGTGATCAGCGAAGCCGTTTCAACTTGATCCTCCCGTCGCTGTCGAGGAATGGTCCAGGAGGACGCTCTCGCGGCGGGCAACCAAAACAGCCGGGTTCTCCGTCTACTCGAAGACCATGTCATCCAGCACGAGCCGGGAGATGTCCGACGGACACCTCCCGGCCACTGTTTCCACCGTCGAGTTCAACTCGAATCGATCGACTCAATACTCTGTCATCCATCCCTCGATCTCCAAACTCATCAGCATGTCGAGGTCACCTTCCAAGAGTGGTTCACTGTTCATGTCGGAGACCAACCATTGGTATACGAACTCGTCGAACAGTTCTCTCGGGATGCCCTCGGGCAACAACCAGTCCTTATGTTCGGCGTCCGCGTCACGAATACGCTCTTCCGAATCCTGCTGACGGAATCCAACATCACCGCAGTTCCCCGGGATGTCCTGGATTCTCCCAGTTCTCAGTGTCCACTCCACCTCGGTGTAGGAACTGGTCGAGGGGCTGAAGCTGATCGGCCGACCGGCCCGGTGCAGTTGTTTCTTGTGCTGGATGCCAACAGTGCTCTTCTCGAAGTTGGCATTATTCCCGATTTTCTCGCCTTGGGCACTGGCCTGTCCGGTGGTGAGTAGAGTGATCACTGCCGCCATGAGCCAGCATCGTCGGATTGTTGTTTGAATGGTCATTGCAGGGTCCTTTTCAAGATCTGTCCGGATGACGAATGTCCTGCGCATCCCGATTTCAGTTCGTTCTGCGCTACACTGTCTCTACCGGTGACCATCAGGAACCTTTCAGAGATTCTTGGGGAAACCCGGATCCGTCCCGGCGAGGCCCCGGGGGGGCGTGCCGCCGAGTGAGCCGCGTGGCTCTAGTTCGCCACGAACTTCATGATTCGAACGGCATGGTCACCACTGCTGGTTTCCTCGGCGATCCGCAGCGTCAGCACGTGGTCACCGGTCGACAGGTCCGTTGCGAACATCACCGTGCGAGGATAATGCAGCCCCTTGCTGTAGCGGTGGTAGAGATTGACCGGTCGAAACTCGCCCCCGTCCACGCGGGCTTCCAGGACGCCCGCATCAGGTCCGGCCACCACGTAAGCCCCCACGGCCGTTCCGCTGAACTTCAGCGTTAACCCGGATCCGGGCTGATGACCGCACAGCATCGGGATCCGCGTGAAGCGGGAACGCTTGCCACCGGCGATCGTCTTCCAGTCCGGCGTCCTGATCTCCCAGCCGGATTTCAGCGTGGCCTGCCCGGGATCAACAAATCGGCCGTTGCCGTAATGCCCTGCGACCAGCAGCCGATCCGGCATGGCATGCGCGAGCAGCGGAGCCGCTTTCTCCAGCGGTTCACTCCAAGCCTTCCCGAGCAGCCGCTCGATCATGTCCGCACAGATCCGGTTGCCGAACGGGCTGGGGTGAGTGCCTCCGAATTGTCGCCAGGTGATCTTCCCGGCGGTGATCTGCTCGGCGATTTCCTTGGCCAGATGAATCGTCGAAATCTGGTAGTGACTCGCCAGATCGTCGTGGGCCCGGATCGACACCGGCGTCCTGCCGGCCTGCAGTTGCGCCAGCAACCGCGGGCTGACGAAGTGCGTGATCACCATGTCGGCATTCGGGTTGTGTCGACGGACCTGGCGGACGATCCCCTCCATGCCTCGCAGGCATTCCCGCCGCGCGTGGCCGGCGTCGCTGTCATCGTTGACGGCAAATTCGATGAAGAACAGGTCCACCGGTCCGTGGGCCAACACGTCCGTACTCAGGCGGAAGGCCCCGGTCGTCGAACACGTCGAGGAAATGCCCGCGGCGGTGAAGGTGAACTTCGTTCCGGGAAATCGTTTCTCCAGGCCCTGGCAGATCATCGGCCGGTATCCGTTCATCTCGGTGATCGAACCACCGATGAACGCCACGTGGCCCCGCTTGTCCTTCTCGAACCGAATCCGCGAGTTGCCCAGCCTGCCGCGTGCCCGCACGTTGGGCCGGGTGTGCTTGAGGACGAATGCCACGATCGGCCCGGGGTCTTTCAGCGAATGGGGATGATGGCCCACGCCCGGCTTGTGGATGACCTGGATCGCACCCCCCAGCTTCTTGTAGCGGGATTCGATGATCGCCGTGTTTTCCTCGACCGGCACCACCACATCGGCGTCGCCCACGACATGCAGCAACGCCACCCCGGCACGAGCCAGCGGCTTGAGGTTGTCGATCGGATTGTGTCGGTACGCCAGCGCTTCGGCCTCGGTCAGTCCGTAGGCCTTCAGGCACGCCGGCCACGCGGCACCACCGCCCTTGCCTTTTCCCTTACCGCCGGGCCAGCTCTTGAAGTCGCACACCGGCGCATCACCGTAGATGCAGGCGACTTTCCCCGGGTTTGCCGACGCCCAGTTGTAGATGATCAGTCCACCACGGCTCATGCCCTCGAGTGCCGGCCGCCGGGCCAGGCCGTGTTTTTCGGTCACGAACCGGTAGAACGCGTTCCAGTACCTGACCGCCTGCGGGCTGCCGAACAGCCCCCCGACGTCGCAGTACGCCAGGTGGAATCCTTCCTTGAGCAACGCGATGTCGGCTTGCGGTTGGTGACCGAAGAAGCGTGCCCGCCAGATCCAGGGCCGCCCCTCGGCGGCGGCCTTCGGCGTGACGACCCAGCACTGCCGACCCTCAACGGAAAACTGGTAACGCTCGAATCCCTTCCAATCGGACTTCTTACCGGAAAACTCGCCGGCGTGAGCCAGCTGGCTACCAGCCAGTAATACGAGGAAGCAGCAAACTTGCCTGTTCATCCTGATTTCCCGTGAATCGGTGCCCTGCCACTCTGCCAGTCGACCGGATGTCGCTTGGTGGCCTTGTTTTCGCCTTCGCCGTCAATCGACCCAGAACGAAAACAGCTTCGCGTTTTTCAGGGAGAAACGAAACCGTACCCGTGAGTGATCCAGTCCGACCAGCTTCGCCCCGGCGCCCACCCGCACGCGTCCCACAGCACCAAGAACTACCCGATCCAACTCGCCGGCGGCAGCCACCTCGGACTCGAGCACGGGTATCTGCACGAGTTTGTCGGCGCCAAAAAAGTCCCGCTGACCAACCTGTTTGTCTCGATGCTCAATGCCATAGATGTTCCCGTCAAGAAGTTCGCCGATAGTACCGGGCCAATGACTGAGGTACTAAGGTGAGGAACCCACCATCCATATCGATAATCGAAAGACACTCTGCCGGCCGCAAAGGCGGCGGCTCCACACATGGTTCCGGTGCATCGCCCGGTGACGTAAGCAGCTGTTCTGGCTGCTACCGAGTCTCTACTCGAAAACCGAATCGTCCAGCACGAGACGATAGATGGTTCCCTCGTAGCCGATCACCAGGAGTTCGCCGTTGTTGTCGATGCCGAACGAGCAGGGTTTCTCGGGGCACGAGCCGATCTGTCGAACCTTGACGAGCTTGCGGTCCTTCTGCGTCATCGCCCAGATCCGCTTCGACTCGAAGTCGGCGAAGATGAACGCCCCGTAGTAGGACGAGTTCCTCTTCCCGCGATAGACGTAACCGGCAGTCACCGAGACGCCGTCTCTGCGGCGGTACGAGAGAACCGGCGGAATGTACTTCTCGCCCTTGCGGCGGTAGCGGTCAGAGAACTCCGCAAATCCCTCGTAGACGTTCCAGCCGTGGTTCTCGCCGTTGCGCACAATCCGCACGTTCTCGAAGAGGTTCTGGCCGATGTCGCCGACCCAGAGGTCGCCGGTCTTGCTGTCCCAGCTGAACCGCCAGGGCATTCGCAGCCCGTAGGCCCAGATTTCCTCGCGAGCCCCTGCCTGCCCCGCCGGCCGCTTCGTCCCGGCCTTGTGGCGAAACGGATTGTCCGGCGGGATCGCGTAGGCCAGCTTGCCCTGTGTCCGGTCGACGTCGATCCTCAGGATCGAACCGGTCAGCAGGCCGAGGTTTTGACCGTTGCCTTGCGGGTCTTCCTGTGGCCCGGCATCGCCGGCCCCGATGTAAAGGAAACCGTCCGGACCGAATGCCAGCATGCCTCCCCAGTGCAGGTCGGTGTCCTGGGGAATCTGCAGCAGCCGCCGCGACCTGCCGCCGGCATCCCTGCGGAAATCGGCTGTGACCTTCCGCTCGGCAATGATCGGCGAAAAGTGGCTGCCCTGGTTTCGAACGTGGTAATTGACGTAGTACTTGCGGTTCTCCCTGTAGCGGGGATGAAACGCCAGGCACACCACACCTTCAAACTGGCCGGTCGAAGCCTCGTCGCTGAGGTCAACAAACAGTTCCTTGCGGTCGGTGCTGAAATCACCCTCACCCTTGCTGAGCCGAAAGATCCGCCGCGTTTTCTGTTCGACGACAAAGTACTCCCGATCCGCGGTCGGACTGGCAATGATGCAGACCGGGTGGTCGAATTTCATCGCCACCGAATGCAGCCGCTGCAGCCGGGCCGGTTTCTTGACCATCGGCATCCGATCGGGCATGCCCGGCCACCGCGCCGTGTCGACCTTCTGCCGTAAGGTCCCCATGTAGGCGACCAGGTCGGCGAACTGGTCGGCCTTGACCGTCTTGTTGAGTCCGCTGGGCATCAGTGACGTCTTGCTCGGCTTCTCGAGCTCGATCATCCCGGTCGGGATGCGGACGAGCTTTCCTTCCCCATCGAGCAACTGGATTTCCTTTCCGGTTCTTGACTGCAACACGCCGTTGATGGTCTTGCCAGCCGTTGTCACAACCGTCGTCGTGGCATGGTCGGGATGAATCTGGGCGCTGGGTTCCAGCACCGACTGGATCAACTGGTCGCGAGTGAACTTGTCGCCAATCGTCCCCAGTTTCGGACCGGCTTTCTTTTCCTTCCCCGAGAGAACGTGACACTTTGCACAGGCGGCCTGTTTCGATTCGAACACGACCTTTCCTCGCCCGGCATCGCCGCCCATGAGCGCAGCCGCCCGGTATCGTCCGAGGATCTCCTTTTCGTTGTCCTCGGCAATCAATGCCGCTGTTGCCCAGACGAGCAGCAGAACGGAAAGAACGGTCGTGGTGGGTTTCATGGGTTGTCGCCTCGTGTCAACGATGAGTAGTCCATCGGCTCCTGCCCTTCCGGGGTGTCAACGCTGGTGGGCGAGGGACGAATCGGCGGCCAGCGGACCGTGATAATCGTGGCGGAGAAATGTCACCGCATTGATGGCCAGCACGATGACGATCACGACAGCCACCAGGGACAGCCCGGAGATCGCCTGGCCAAGGCTCAGGATCTGCTCGTCAACCAGGTAGCCGATCACCGTCGTGGTCGGTGCCGCTGCGATGCCGATCACGTTCAGGTATCCGATGGCGGTCGAACGGGCCGCCGGATCGATGACTTCAAAGGTCGTCGTCCACAGGTTGGCCACGTAGAAACCAAAACCCAGCCCGTAGGCAACCATCACTCCCGCCAGCAGTTTCTGAGATTCCGTGTTGCCGAGCAGGTACAGCGCCGGCACCCAGATCGCTATCCCCAGCACCTGGATCAGGGCCCGTCCCGATCGCCAGCGGCGGGCCAACCTGTCGGCCAGGAAGCCGCCCACCAGCAGGCCCACGATCGTTGCCGGACGGTTCCAGATCGTGGCAAACTGACCGGAGGCTTCGTTGGACATCCCTAGTTCCTCGATATAATACCGCGGCAGCCAGAGGTCGTAAGCGTTGGCCACCACGCAGAAGAGCACGAAGCCGGTCGCCAGCATCCAGAACGAACGGATCTTCAGCACCGAACCGACCGTCACGTGTAGGGCTGCTCCCTCCGTCCCCAGACCGCTCTGGTCCCTGCGATCGGTCCGCTCGGGCTCCGGCATGACAGTGAAGATGCCCACCGCTGCAGTTGCACCCAGCAACCCGAAACAGAGCATCGCCAGTCGCCAGCCGGACAGCTCGGCAGGCCCCACCCCCCAGTCCTGGAACGGCACCGCCATGCTCGGCAAATCGGCGAACAGGCCGCCGTATTTCCCGACCGTGATGAAGGCCAGGTTCAACGACAGGTTGTAGATCCCGATCGCCGTCGAGCGGTTCCTGGACGAGAAACAGTCAGCCATCACCCCGGCAATCGCCGGAACACTGGCCGACTGCGTGAAGCCCAGTACGATTCTCCAGCCCATCAGGGTGTAGAAACCGCTGGAAAATCCCATCGCGGCCAGTGCCACCGAACTCGCCAGCAGGCTGAACGCCAGCACCCGCCGTCTCTGCAGTCGATCGCTCAAGTAGGCCACAAATAACTGGGCGATCGAGTAAGGTATCAGGAACGACATGTCGAGCGTGCCCAGTTGCGTCTTCGTCAGCGACAGCTCCTTGCTGAGCGGTTCCTGCACGTAGAACAGCAACGAGCGATGCTGGATCAGCACGAAGTAGGCCAGGGCCACCAGTGACAGGATCCACCACCGGTTCGACGGGTCGTGGTCGTGTTGCAGAGAGGACTTTGAGATTTTCATTCGCCTTTGAGCAGTACCAGAGACGGAGCTGACATTCAATCACGCCCCCGAATCTCCGGTCACATGGCCGAACAGGCACAGGCCCACACGGGCAAGACAACAGGCATGACAACAGGCAAGATAACAGGAGTTCGCTCGATGCTGGAATCTGTCAGTGAACTGACTTACGCGATCGTCCTTTGTGAGGACATGGACCTGATGAAGGCGTTCTACCGCGACCTGCTTCCGTTTCCGGTCGTCACCGAAACGGCAACCAGCATGTCGTTGGACACCGGTGGCGTGCTGCTGGGCCTGAGACTCCGCGATCGGGACTACGACGGTCGCGGCGGCGGTTCCGCCTCGCCCGGCGTACAACTGGCTTTTCTCGTTTCGCCGGCCGAGGTCGACGTGTGCCATCAGCAACTGGTCGAGGGGGGTGTCGAGATCCTCGAGCCGCCGACCGACCAACCCCGTGGCCATCGCACGGTCTACTTCTCAGACCCCGAAGGCAACGTCCTGGAAGTCTTCGCCGAGATTTGAAGATGCAGACCGGTAAACCGGTACGTGCGGTCGTCGGCGGAGCCTTCGGTGAATGTCATCTGAAGACGCTGGCCATGTCGTTGGACGAGGCCGACTGACTCTTTTTCCCGGAACAGGACATGCCAGACCGCAAGCGGATCGCCGCGATCGTGACCGAGTATTTCGCCGGTTCACACGCCGACGTGATCATCACCAAGTTCCTCAAGGGCTTTCCCACCGATGACGGATTCCAGGCCCCGCGGGTCGACGTGGCCTCGATCTACATCGACCAGGTCTCCGAACAGGATATCGGCGTGGCCATGGCCACCGAGCACGGCATCCCGATCTACACGAGTATCGCCGGGGCGCTGACGCTCGGCGGTGACAGCCTGGCCGTCGACGGCGTGCTGCTGATCGGTGAACACGGCGACTACGCCTGGAACGAGAAGGAGCAGCAGCTGTTTCCCCGCAAGTACTTCCTCGAGCAGATCT
>CAVOEV010000148.1:0-11652 GCA_963694825.1 Planctomycetota bacterium | reverse complement strand
TGCGCAGCTGCGCGGTCACTGCCAAGGCTGAACGGATCATCAAGGACGGGATGATCGGTGAGGTAATGGTCTCACGGGCCTGGACCGCGGAAACCCGCGAAGTCGTCAAGCCGGTCCCCGACAGCCGGCCTCCGGCAGGCGTCGACTACGAACGCTGGCTCGGCCCGGCACCATCGCGAGCGTTCAATCCGCACCGCTTCCACGTCTCCTGGCGTCGATTCAAGGACTACGCCAACGGAGAAATTGGCGACGACGGAATCCACGACATCGACATGGCTCGTTGGGGCCTGGGCAACGACCTGCTGCCCAACAAGGTCTCCGCCGGAGGTGGACGGATGCTCCTGCATGGACACAGTTCCGACTACCCCGACAACATGGTCGTCCGCTACGAGTTCCCCGACGGCAAGGTGATGGTCTACGAAAACTATCCGTTCACCGCCTACGGCATGCACGGCTTCGACAATGGGAACGTGTTCTACGGCACCAAGGGCTACATGATCTTCTCCAGGCGAGGAGCCTTCAGCACGTTTCTGGGCCCCAAAGGGAAGCCGGGCCCGACCGAGGGCCGAGATATCCGTGGCCAGCGAGGCTACGCCGAACACATGGACGACTTCCTGACGGCCGTCCGTACCCGGCGTTCCACCACCCGGGCCAACGCCCGCACAGCCCATCTCTCCTGCGCCCTGGTCCACTTCGGCAATATCTCCTACGACACCAACAGCACGCTGAACTTCGACGCCAAGGCCGGCCGATTCATCGGTAACCTCGCCGCCGACAAACTGTTGGGCAAGTCGTACCGAGAACCTTACGTGCTGCCCGCCCTCGCCAAGGTGAATTGACACGGTTCCATCCCGATGGCACATATTGCCCCGTACCGCTGGATCAGCACGCTCTGCTCGCTGACCGTATCGCTGGTTGCCACCGCGCCGGCGGCCGAAACCCAGCAACTGATCGACACTCCGTTCATGGAGTTGATCCGCGACAGTGTCGTGCATCGTGACCTCGGCCTGGCCAGAACACAGGTCGACTCGCTCCGCAAGATCACCGACCAATTCGATCCACAACTGTTCCTCACTCGCAACCGACGCGAAGATGAACGCCGCAAACAGGTCCACGATCTTGTCATTCGCGTCCGCCCGCGACTGAAGCCGATTCTGAACACCGCACAACTCAAACGGCTCAAGCAGATCGAACTTCAATGCCAGGGACCCCGGGCACTGCTGCGACCCGACGTTCAGTCCCGGATGCTACTCGCCAAGCCGCAAGTAGAAGCAATCGCCGCCGAGGTCACCTCGACCGGCAACGCAGTCCGAGACGCCTGGAAGCAAGTCCAGGAGAAAGGGCGACCACGAGCGGCAGTTCAGAAACACATCGACGGCATCCGGTCTGCCGAAAGTCGAAAGATCCTGCGACATCTCAACGGAAACCAACGGTCGCGATGGAAATCTCTGATCGGCCGACCGGCAGCCCTCTCCGCGTTTGGACAGGGACTCAAGTACAAGGCTCCCGAATTTGCCGAAGGCATGACCTGGATCAACTCCTCGCCCGTCACCATGAAATCACTCCGCGGCAAGGTCGTGATCCTGCACTTTTACGCCTTCGGCTGAATCAACTGCGTCCGAAACTATCCCTGGTACAGGGAGTGGGCCGAACAGTTCTCGCAAAACGATGTCAAGATCATCGGTGTGCACACTCCCGAGACCAACGCCGAGCGGAATGCCGGCCGGGTGCAGAGCAAGACGACCGAGGCGAAACTGACATTCCCGGTCGCAATCGACAACGACAAAAAGACCTGGAACGCCTGGGGTAACAACTGGTGGCCAACGGTCTACCTGATCGACCGCGAGGGATACATGAGGTACTTCTGGGCCGGCGAACTGAACTGGAAAGGTGCCGGAGGCCAGAAGGTGATCACCCGCCACGTCCGCACGCTGCTTCGCCAATGACGCTGACCGGCTTCCTCGCACTCGACGGAGCGATCCGTCAGACTGGGACCGAAGTTAACCAACTGGCCCCATCGGGACTTCGCCGCGGGATGCACCGTTCGACCTGTTCCCTACTGACTCTCGCCTGTCTGTTGACGCTGGCTCACCACACGATCGCACAAGCGGCTCCGCCAGAAGCCCGTCTCGACTTCGACCGCCAGATTGCGCCACTGCTGGCCGCCCGCTGCCTGGCCTGCCACAGCGGCACCGAACCAGAAGGCAAACTCGACCTCTCGAGCCGGAACAGGACCCGAAAGGGCGGCGAGACGGGTCCGGCCGTCGTGCCCGGACAACTCGAAGCGAGCCTCGCCTGGAAACGTGTCGTCGACGGTGAAATGCCTCCCAAGACACCCCTCGCTACAGCAGAACGCCAGTTACTGAAGCGATGGATCGAGGAAGGGGGACGCTGGGGCACAGACCCGATCGACCAACTCCGCTACACCACCTCGGCCCGCGCCGGTACCGACTGGTGGTCGCTGAAACCTCTTGCCGATCCCCTGCCACCTGACACCGGCGACCACACCTGGCCACGTACCCAACTCGATCGCTTTGTCTTGGCCCGTCTCAAGAGCAACCGGCTCTTACCCACCCCAGCCGCCAATCCCCGTCAACTGGTGCGACGACTGCACATCGACCTCGTCGGCCTGCCACCCGGTCCCCAGGTCGTCGCGAACTTCGTGGCTGACCCCAGCGACCACGCCTATTCACGCCTCGTCGATCGGCTACTCGACTCAACCGACTACGGCGAACGCTGGGGCCGGCACTGGCTCGACGTTGTCCGCTTCGGGGAAAGCAATGGCTTCGAACGCAACGCGCCGCGCAAGACGTTCTGGCCCTACCGTGACTGGGTCATCAACGCGCTGAACAGTGACATGCCCTACGACCAGTTCGTTCGCCTGCAGATCTTCGGCGATCAGTTACTACCCGGACGCGAAGGCGCAGCAGCAGCCGGGTTCCTTGTCGCCGGAGTGCACAACACGGTGGTTGGTGGCAGCAAGCGGATGAAACTGCTCGCCAGGCAGGACGAACTCGAAGATCTCGCCGCCAGTATCGGACAGACATTCCTGGGCCTCACGATCAATTGTGCCCGTTGCCACGACCACAAGTTCGATCCGATCCGTACCACCGAGTACTACCAGGTCATCTCGGCGCTGGACGGGGTCGCCCACGGCGAACGCGAACTGCCAGACTCGGCCGCCACGGCCCAATTGGCCAAGCTCAAGCCCCGCATCAAGGACCTCTCGAGTCAACTCGAAGTACTCCACCGCAAGGCCCGCCAGAACGTGCTCAAGACACGAAAGGAGTCGTCGACACCAAAATCCGAAGCGAATCGGCCGCGTCCGTCTTCCGAATGGAGATTCGACGACGATTTTCGCGACAGCGTCGGCAGCCTGCATGGCCGAGCCATCGGTGGAGCTCGCCTCGAAAACGGAGCACTTGTCCTCGATGGCAAGGGTGCCTTCGTGCAGACGGCCAGCCTGGCTAAGCCACTGGCCGAAAAAACTCTCGCCGCCTGGGTTCAGCTCGACAACCTCACCCAACGTGGTGGCGGGGTCCTCAGCGTCCAAACCACCGGCGGCCCGATCTTCGACGCGATCGTCTTCGGCGAAAATGAAACGGGCCGCTGGATGGCCGGGAGCAACGGATTCGTTCGCACCCGCTCATTCTCGGGCCCGCCCGACATCCAGGCCAGCCGCCAGCCGGTGCATTTCGCGATCACCTACAGCAGCGACGGCACCATCACCGGCTACCGCAACGGCCAGCTCTACGGCAAGGCCTACAAAACCGGCTTCCAGCGTTACGACGCTCGACAGGCCGAGATCGTCTTCGGGATGCGTCATGCCCCGGCCGGCGGCAACAAGATGCTGGCCGGCCGGATCCTTGAGGCACGACTCTACGATCGAGTCCTGCCGCCGCAGGCCATCGCCGCCGCGGCTGGCCAACCGAGTACCTTTGTTCCGCTCAAAAAGCTGCTGGCATCCATGAACGCCGCGCAGCGATCTCGACGCGAAGACCTGGCAAAACAGCTCGACTCACTGCTCGCCATTCAGAGAGGTCTCGATCAAAACACACGCTCCAAGATCTACACCGTCACCGCTCGACAACCCACGCAAATGAGAGTCCACATCCGTGGAGGAGTCACCAACTACGGACCGGTCGTCGCTCCCGGAGGTGTCGCAGCTGTGCCGGGACTGCCTGCCGACTTCCAGCTCGCCGCGAACGCCTCCGACAAGGACCGCCGCCGCAAACTGGCCGCCTGGATCACCTCACCCAAGAACGCCCTTTTCGCTCGAGTGATCGTCAATCGAGTCTGGCACTACCACTTTGGCCAGGGTTTCATCACCACTCCCAGCGACTTCGGATTCAACGGCGGCCAACCCAGCCACCCGCAACTCCTCGAGTGGCTGGTCTCGAGGTTTGTTGAGGACAAGTACCGTCTCAAGGCACTACACCGCCGAATCGTGTTGTCCTCCACCTACCGCCAGGGTTCCCGCCCCAGCCGCGCCGGCCTGGCAGCCGATGCGGGTAACCGGCTGCTGTGGCGAGTGACACCGCGGCGTGTCGAGGCCGAGGTTCTCCGAGACACGATCCTCGCCGTCTCCGGTCAACTCAACCCCCAGCGAGGCGGACCGGGGTTCGAGGATGTCTCGATTATCCCCAACAACGGCACGAACTATTACGAGCCACACGACCGTGACGACCCGGCCCTGCATCGTCGCACCATCTACCGGTTCACGCCCCGTGGAGGCCGCACGGCGCTCCTCGACACCTTCGATTGCCCCGACCCATCAACTGCGGCCCCCACCCGTAACGTCACCACCACCCCACTGCAGGCACTCAGCCTGCTCAATAACGCCTTTGTGCTCCGCATGGCTGACCGTATGGCCGCCCGTGTGACTCAGCAGGCCGGTGACGATCTTCCTCGTCAGGTCACCAGGGCCTGGCAATTGGCCATCCAACGCGACCCCGACACCCGTGAGCTCAAGCTCTCAGTCGACCTCGCACGCCGCCACGGCCTGGCCGCTCTGTGTCGCGCGCTGTTCAACATCAACGACTTCGTGATCATCGAGTAATCTCAGTGACACCCTCTCCCGAAAATTTCGATCGACGACAGCTCTTGAGCTGGGGCAGTCATGGCCTGGCCGCCACCGCGGTAGCGCACCTGCTTGGCAGCGATGGCGCCGCCCACGCCGATTTCAACAACCCGCCATTTGCCCCGCGGGCCAAACGTGCCATCCAGATTTCGCTCGTCGGAGGCATGAGTCATGTCGACTCGTTTGACCACAAGCCCGAGCTTGACCGGCACCACGGCCAGTCCCTCAAGACCGACGAAACACCCGACATCTTCTTCGGACAGGTCGGACTGCTGAGACGTAGCGATTGGGCCTTCAAACAGCGAGGCGAAAGCGGCCTGTGGATTTCCGAGATGTTTCCTCTCATCGCCGGGATGGCCGACGAGCTGACCCTGCTGCGGTCGATGGTCTCCGAATCGGCCAACCACACCCCCGCCCTGTTCTTTCTCAACAGCGGTTTCGGAGCCAACGGCTTCCCATCCACCGGTAGCTGGCTCTCCTACGGACTTGGCAACGAGTCCCAGTCGCTGCCGACCTTCGTCGTGCTACCCGACGGAAGAGGAGGCCCCAATGGTGGTGCCAGTAACTGGAGCAACGGCTTCCTGCCGGCCCAGCATCAGGGAATCGTCTTCCGGGGAGGCGAGCGGCCGGTCCGAGACCTGTTCCCGGCCACCAGGCAGCCACCAGGACGCGACGCGGCAGTCAGGCAGTTCCTCACCGATCTAAACCGCAACCACGAAACCCGCTCATCCAGCAGCCTCGTAAACGCACGCATCCGCAGCTACGAACTCGCTGCCCGCATGCAGGCTTCGGTTCCCGAAGTCAGCGACCTCTCAGGCGAACCCCGCCACATCCACGACCTGTACGGCCTCAACGACAAGCTAACCGCCGATTGCGGACGCCGTTGCCTGCTCGGTCGCCGGCTGCTCGAACGAGGCGTCCGCTTCGTGCAGGTCTACTCCGGTGGTCCGATCGCCGGAAGCCCGCGGGCCAGTTGGGACGCCCACGAAAGTGTGCGGCAGAACCACGGACTCGAGGCGTCTCGCATCGACCGGCCGGTGGCGGCATTACTGAGGGACCTTCGTCAGCGAGGAATGCTCGACGACACGCTGGTGCTGTTCACCACCGAGTTTGGCCGCACGCCGTTTGCACAATCGGGTGCCAACGCGGTGGGACCCGGCCGTGACCACAATCGCTACGGGTTCTCCGGCTGGCTCGCCGGAGGCGGTGTCCGACGGGGCGCTTCCTACGGGTCCACCGACGACATCGGCTGGAAGGCCGCCGAGCACCCGATGCCCTGGCACGACTTCCATGCCACGCTGCTGCACCTGCTGGGGATCGACCACACCCGGTTGACCTACTACCACAACGGCATCCAGCGACGCCTGACCAACGTTCACGGCCACGTCCACACCGGCGTTCTTGCCTGATCACGTCCACGAGCTTCCCTTCACGAGACACCTGCGATGTCGTTCCAGTCGCCATCGAACCGTATCAAGGTTTCGCTGGCCACCGGGCTCTGCCTGCTCGGAATCCACCTCACAACACTCCACGCAGCCGACGACCACACGGCCGTAAAGCTGATCGAACAGTCACGGGTCAAGGGGGGATTGGTGATCCACCTGGGCTGTGGGAGTGGCGAATTGACACGCACGCTGCGGATCAACAACCGCTACCAGGTCCATGGACTCGACCGAGACGCCAAGGCAATCGACGCCTCACGGCGGATGCTGCTGGCGGCGGGTGTCTATGGACAGGTCACCGCCAGCCGCCTGGCCGGCAACGAACTGCCACTCGTCGACGGACTTGTCAACCTGCTAGTCGTCGACACACCGCTTGGGATCGCTCAAAACGAAATGATCCGCGTCTTGGCACCCGGGGGCGTGCTGATGACACGAGTCGACTCGGGTTGGAAACGCTTTCAGAAGCCACGTCCTGCTGACATCGATGACTGGACCCACTACCTGCACGATTCCAGCGGCAACGCCGTCGCTCACGACGCTCAAGTCGGACCACCACGCCACATGCAATGGATCGGCAGCCCACGCTGGTCGAGGCATCACGACCGAATGGCCAGCCTCAGCGCCATGGTCTCGGGCAACGGACGGCTGTTCTACATCATGGACGAAGGATCCCGCGTCTCGATCCAGCTCCCCGCCGATTGGAAACTGATCGCCCGCGACGCCTTCAATGGCACCGTACTCTGGAAACTCCCCCTCTCCGACTGGCACAGCCATCTCTGGCCACTCAAGAGTGGACCCACTCAACTGGCCAGGCGACTCGTCACCGACGGACAACGCGTGTTTGTCACAATGGGGCTCAAAGCGCCCCTGAGTGTCCTCGACGCGGCAACCGGAGATCGGCTGCACGACCTGCCCGACAGTGCCGGCACCGAAGAACTCGTCGTCCATGATGGCTCGGTCTTCGCCATGGTCAACGATGGCGACTCGGCACTGCTGAAATACAACGTGCAACTCAACCTCGGGGACCAGGCCCGAGTCGCTCGCGAGTTCCAATGGAATCGTAAGCCTCGACGACTCGTGGCCTGGGATGTCGAAACCGGCCGGAAGTCGTGGCAGATCTCGTCCCCCATCGCCCCGCTGACTCTGGTCGCCGGGCCCAAGCGAGTCTACTACCACGATGGCAACAAGATCATCGCCCGCGACCGCAAGACTGGCCGTTCGGCCTGGACGGCAGATGGACCGATCAAGACCCGGATCAACTTCAACTTCGGCCCCAAACTGGTCCTCTACAAGGATGTCCTGTTGTTCGCTGGAGGCGATCGCACCATGCGATCGCTCGATGCCGCGACCGGAAAACTGCTCTGGATCGCACCCCACGATCAGTCCGGCTACCAATCCCCCGAAGACCTGCTGGTGATGCAGGACCTGGTCTGGTCGGCCCCCACCACTCGCACGAAAGACTCCGGAGTCTACACGGGCCGCAACCCGCGAACCGGGAAGATCGCCAAGACGTTTTCACCGAATGTCCAAACCTACTGGTTCCACCACCGCTGCTACATCGCCAAGGCCACCGACCGCTTCCTGCTGCCTTCGCGAACGGGAATCGAGTTTGTCGATCCGAAACAGCAGTCCTGGGACATTCATCACTGGGTCCGAGGCGGATGCCTGTACGGCATCATGCCCTGTAACGGGTTGGTCTACGCACCACCACACAACTGTGCCTGCTACCCCGAAGCCAAGCTCTACGGTCTCAATGTCCTCGCCCCCACCTCGGCCACCCGCCGGACTCCCAAACCTCTCTCGGATCAACAACGACTCAGGCGAGGCCCCGCGTTCGAACAACTGCAGAAGGCTCAGGCCACACAAGCCGATCCGGGCGATTGGCCCACCTATCGCCACGACCGAGGACGCAGTGGTTCGAGTCCCCAAACCGTGCCGGCCCAACTCGGTCCCGCCTGGCAATCCCAGCTCCAGGGACGACTCACCAGCGTGGTCGTTGCCGATGGCCGACTGTTCGTTGCCGAAATCGACCGACACACCCTCTACGCCCTCGATGCCGACTCGGGCAAAACACTCTGGTCACACACCGTCGGCGGACGCATCGACTCGCCACCAACAATCCACGGACCACGAGTCCTCTTCGGCTCGGCCGACGGACAGATTCACTGCCTGAGAGCCAATGACGGGGCGCTGGGCTGGAGCTTCCAGGCAGCACCAGCCGACCGCCGACTGATGGCCTTCGAACAACTCGAATCCGCATGGCCTGTCCATGGCAGCCCGCTGGTCCGAGACGGAATTGTCTACTCAGTCTCGGGACGATCCACGTATCTGGATGGCGGCCTGAGACTGCTGCGGCTCGACGCTCGTACTGGCTACAAACTCTCCGAAACACTCATGGACGACAAGGACCCCAAGACCGGCAAGAACCTGCAAACGACACTCCAGACACTGCAGATGCCCGTCGGACTCCCCGATATCCTCTCGGCCTCCGACGATCGAGTCTTCATGCGCAGCCAGGAATTCTCGCTCGATGGCGAACGACTCGCCATGGGACCACATTCCGGAAACCCCGCCGTCCAGGGATCCGTCCAGAAAGGCAAAACCGCACACCTCTTTGCACCCATGGGCTTTCTCGATGGAACCTACTTTCATCGTGCCTACTGGGTCTTCGGACGCAGCTTCGCCGGAGGACACGCCGGATACTTTCAGGCTGGAAAATTCACTCCCTCGGGACGACTACTCGTCACAGACGGTCAGACCATCTTCGGCTTCGGACGCAAACCCCAGTACTACCGCTGGACCACCACCATCGAACACCAACTCTTCGCCGCACCAACAACCCCTCCCGAACAGGCCCTCTCAAAAGTCGACGAAAACACCGCCCGACAAAACGCACGACGCGGCAATACCTCGATGGTGCATGTCCCCAAGACCGCGGCACTCAACCCCAAAGACAAAACGCTGACCATAGAAGCCTGGGTGCGTACCGAACGCAACAGTGGCGTTGTCGTCGCTCGAGGCGGGCCGGCCGCAGGCTTTGCCCTGATTGTCGCAAACGGAAAACCTCGCTTCCTGGTCCGCAATGCCACGAAATTGACCATTGCCGCCGCAGAGACCAGAATCACCGGTCGATGGGTACACCTTGCCGGTCGACTCGCTCAGGACGGAACATTGCAACTGTTCCTCGACGGAAAACCAACCGCCCGAGCCAAGGCCGATGGGCTGCTGACCGTCGATCCGGTTCAGTCGATGGAGATCGGCGGAGACGATCAGACGGCGGTCGGAGCCTACAAGAGTCCCTATTCGTTGACCGGACAGGTCGACGACGTGCGATTGTACTTCGGACCCGTCACCGATGCCGAAATCGCCATGCACCATGCCCAGCCGTCCAACACCACGGCAGCCAAGGCCAAACTGGTGCTCGATTACGACTTCGATCAGGGACGGGCTCGCGACAAGTCCTCACACCAACACGACGGCCAACTGTCGGGTGCCCAAACGGTGAAGGCACGACGTGGACTTGCCGTCAAGTTCGTCGGACGAGCAACACGACAGACCGGTTCGTTTGTCAAACCCGTCTGGAAGACTGATGTTCCGGTGATTGTGCGAGCCATGGCCAAGGCCGGCTCGAACCTGTTCGTGATGGGACCTCCCGACCTGGTCGACGAAGAAGAATCGTTTCGACTGCTGGTCGGGAACGCCAAGACCATCCAGAAAAACCTCGCCCGACAGGATGCCGCACTGCGAGGCGCCGAAGGAGGCATCCTGCTGGCCGTCTCGGCCACGGATGGCCGCACCCTGGCACGCATACCCCTCGATGCACTCCCCACCTGGGACGGCCTGATCGCTGCCCAAGGACGGCTGTACCTCTCGACAACCGATGGACGGGTGATCTGCCTGAGTCCCAAGACGCCCTGAACTCGGCCGCTACCGGTCAGCACAGATCAGCACAGATCAGCACAGACTGCTCATTTCGAACTTTCTGCCTCAACCACGCCAAGACCTTGGATCCACTCGCGGAACAAAGACACCGCTCGCGTGTCAGACAGTCTGGTGGCCAATTGTGGCATCTGGCCCCGGCCTCGCATCTTCAGTCGCTTCAACAACACCGATCGCTCGGGATGCCCCGGCACCACCAGCCTCGCGTCGGGCAACCCAAACGTGTCGTGCACCGGCTTCACGCCCAACAACTTCGCCTTGGCGATCGGAGTCGAAAAATTGAGCTCGATCTGCGAATTGCCGCCTCCTGCACTCACATGGCATTGCGCACAATTGACATGCAGGTACGAGCGAACACGCAACTCAAGACTCGAACCGTCCGAGTAGGGATCGACCAGGAAGGGACGGGTCAACAGGCGGCCCGAGAACATGTGCCCCGCAGTCAATTCGGGCTTGTCGTCAACCGATGACCGTCTGGTCGGTTCATCATCCGCTGTGTCGTCTTCCAACTCCTGTCGACGCCTCGCTCGCAGTTCCTCGACCGACTGGATGGGTGCCAGCCCGAGTTCTGCAAGCAGACTCAATTGGTTCACCAGAACGCCACCGTGAACATGGTCGCGATTCATCTGCACAGTCGTCAGTCCCAACACGTATTCCGCCGCCCGACTGTGACACACCATGCACTCGGCTCGAGACGGATAGTGCCAGGCCAACTTGCGGACACCGCCGTCATCCCGAACGACTTCGAATACACGATCCTGGCCCGACCGGACCACCAGTTCCGCTTCGGTCTGAGCGTCATTCCAGCTGTACGAGTACCCGACCCACTCGCCCTGGTCGCGATGCAACAAACGCGTCTCGACCCAACGCTCGCCCAAAACCCGAGCGGCCCGCCCTTCGTCCGGCCCTCCGCCCGAATGGCCCACCGCCAACTTCAGGCCGAACGACTTGACCAGCACCGTGCCGTCAGGAAACGACCAGCCTCGAGTCGTCTTGCTCGTGTTGATCGTCCCCACCGTCCTCTGCCCTTGCGAATCGGTCGTCACGGGCATCGCGATCAACCGCCGCTTGTGGGCTCCGTCAGACCACAGCGGAGCGATGACGCTGTAAGGGATCAACGCCGCATGCGTCCGGTGCCCTTTCACCGCTTCAAACAACCCGGTTTGACTCAGCAGCCGTGGAAACCGGGGC
>CAVOEV010000147.1:0-11679 GCA_963694825.1 Planctomycetota bacterium | reverse complement strand
CCGGGACTGAACCCCTGGGACACGCGGCGTTGGGCTGGAGGATCCTCGAGCGGTCCGGGATCTGCCGTTTCGGCCGGATTGGTCCCCTTTGCTATCGGCAGCGAAACCTGGGGCTCGATCATGACTCCCGCCGGGTTCTGCGGAATCACAGGACTCAGGCCGACCTACGGCCGAGTCAGCCGGCACGGCGCCATGGCCCTCTCGTGGACCATGGACAAACTCGGACCCATGGCCCGCACCGCCGACGACTGCGGACTGGTTCTCGAATCCATCGCCGGATTCGACGACGCCGACCCCACCAGCTCCGACAAAATATTCCAGTGGAAAACACCAACTCGCTTCGAACACAAACCACGACTCGCCATCGTCACCGATTGTGACAAACACGTGCAAAAAGATGTCCGCAAGAACTTCCGCAAGTCGCTCAAACAACTCGAAACATTCTGCCAGATCAGCGAAGTCGAACTGCCCGACCTGCCCTACGAAGACGTCGCCGGAACACTCATCGCCTGTGAAATGGCCGCGGCCTTCGAAGGACTGGTCACCAGCGGAGACGTCTGGCAAATGACCGCACCCGAAGACCGCTACGGGGCACACGCCTCCTTGATGATACCCGCCAAGGACTACATCAATGCCATGAGAATCCGGCCGAAAATCCAGGCGGCCATCGACCGACTCTTCCAGGATGTTGATGCCCTCGTCACACCCACTCTCGCCACCGTCGCCTATCCCAACGATCAGTCGTTCTCCGAATACCGCAAAGGACACCACTCCAGCCGCATCGGTGGAGCCGCCAACGCCGCAGGGATTCCCGGAATCACCGTCCCCAATGGCTTCGGAGAAAAACACCTGCCCACAGGACTCCAACTCGTCGGACAGGCCTGGAACGAAATCACACTCCTGGCCATCGCTGCCAAATACCAGGACCTGACCGACTGGCACAAGAAACACCCCGACGTCTGAAACACCATCCCCCAGTCAGGATCCCCAACAGGCCCGACCACCGCATCAGACCGCCAGAACGCACTCACACACTTGAGACTCACTCCGATGAACTCGCATCCGGTCGCCATCGCTTCGAAGAACGGGCTCGAAGCCACTCGCCTGGCCTTCGAACAGATCTCCCAGGGCATCGACACGCTCGATGCCGTCGTCGCCGGAGTCGAACTCGTTGAAGACGACCCGGAAGAAACGTCCGTCGGCTACGGGGGCCTGCCCAACGAAGACGGGGACGTCGAACTCGATGCAGCCGTCATGCACGGACCCACTCACGCTGCCGGAGCCGTCGCCGCACTCAAGGGAATCCGCCACGCCGCTCGAGTTGCACTCCACGTGCTCAATCGATCAGACCACGTGCTGCTCGCCGGAGATGGAGCCAACCGGTTCGCTCGGTCGCACGGGTTCAAAACCGAAAACTTGCTCACCGATAAAGCCCGACGCATCTGGCTGCACTGGAAAGAAACCCTCTCGGATCGACAGGATTGGCTGGCACCACCGACCGAAACTCTGCACCCCGATGTGATCGAGTTCTTCAAGATCGACCTCGCGGCAACCAAAGGCCAACCCGACCCCGACAGCAACGCACCAAACGACCTCACCGCCACCGCCGAATCGACTGCACAAGCCGGTCGGTTCGGACCCGACTATCACCGCCCAACCGGGACCATTCACTGCTCGGCCAAAAACGCCGCCGGAGACATCTCGTGCACCACCTCGACCAGCGGACTCGCCTTCAAACGACCCGGCCGAGTCGGAGATTCGCCGATCATCGGAGCCGGACTCTACGTCGACCAGTTGGCCGGATCGTGCGGAAGCACCGGACGCGGTGAAGCCAATCTCATCGATCTGGGCAGCTACGCAGTCGTCGAGTCCATGAAGAATGGACTCGACCCGACAGACGCCGCACGACTTGCCCTCGAACAAGTCGTCTCGCACACACCCCAACGACTGCTCGACGAACAACAACGCCCCACCTACAACCTCACCTTCTATGCCCTCGCTGCCGATGGACGACACGCCGGAGCCAGCCTCTGGGGACCAACACCCTACGCCGTCACCGACCAAAACGGCAGCAGGCTCGTCGACTGCCACTCTCTGTTCACTCGCGACCGGACCACTCGATGAACCTGACTCTCCAGGCACGCCGCTACGACACGTTCGAACCCGTCTCGATCAAAATCGCTGACGGACACATCCAACAAATCGACCCGGCACCGTCCAACACCGATCACCAGTCCTGGCCACTCGTCGCACCCGCCTTCTTCGACCTCCAGATCAATGGACACGGAGGAACATGGTTCTCCAGCGACACGCTGACAGCCGAACAGGTCGTCGAAATCCTCGAACCTCACTTCGCCGCGGGCATCACAAGACTCTGCCCCACCCTGATCACCAACTCCTTCGATGCGCTCGCCGCAGGCTTCCAGGCCATCGATCAGGCCTGCCGGAAACACGATTGGGTCCAGGCCATGGTCCCCGGTTGCCATCTCGAAGGTCCCTACATCTCGGCCGAAGACGGGCCCCGAGGAGCCCACCCGCTGGAACACGTCCGAGCAGCCGACTACGACGAGTTCTGCCGATTGCAGGACGCCGCCGGTCAACGCATCCGACTCGTCACACTCGCCGCCGAAGCTGACGGTGCTGCCGATTTCATCAGACAGGTCACCCGCGACGGTGTCGTCGTCGCCATCGGACACACCGCCGCGGAACCCCAACAGATCATCGACGCCGTCGATGCCGGAGCACGACTCAGCACTCACCTCGGAAACGGGGCCCATGGGCAACTCAGACGACACCCCAACTACATCTGGGAACAACTCGGCGAACCAAGACTGTGGGCCAGCATCATCACCGACGGTCATCACCTGCCCGATAGCGTCATCCGGACCATCATCGCTACCAAGACACCGCAACACACCATCATTACCTGCGACGCAGCCGGACTCGCCGGCTGCCCGCCAGGCTCCTACTCCGAAGGATCACTCGAAGTCGATCTGCTCGAAGATGGACGTATCGTGATCGCCGGACAGGATCAACTGCTCGCCGGAAGCAGCCTGCAAACCGATTCCTGTGTCGCTCACGCGATCGACGCCGCAAAACTCTCCATAAAGGATGCCGTCGACATGGCCGGGAAATATCCCGCTCAACTGCTCGGCTTCGAAAACATCGAACTCGAAACCGGTTCCCGAGCCGATCTCGTCCTCTTCCAATACCGCGGACCAGGACACCCACTGAATGTCACCGCCACACTCGCACAAGGACAACTCAAGTTCGGTACCCTCGACAACTGACCCCTCCCGTCTTCCCTCTCTCCCTTCCTCCCCTGCCGCTTCTTGCCAGCTTTCTGGAATCTGATAAGATCAAAACCTGTGAGCAAGGCGGGCCAACGCCATCTGGACTCGTCTGGCCGTCGGCCCCCAAGTTCGGGCGTCGCGACCGCCATCACATCTGTTTTCTCTCTGAAGCGACCCGACCCGCGACATGGCTGACTTGAGTTTCAACGAGTTCGCCAAGGAACTCGTTCGCCTTCGCCTCGCCGATGCCGACGACGTCCAACAGTGCCTCTCGGGACTGCCCCAGGCACTGAAGACGAACGACGGATTGCTCGATGCGCTCGAACGTCGCAGCCTGCTGACCAGCTACCAGATCAACAAGATCCGCCAAGGCGATACCAGCGGGCTGGTGCTGGGCAACGCACGACTGCTGTACCGGAATGGATCGGGGAGCTTTGCTCGAGTCTTCCGGGCGGTGACACTCGATACCCGGGAAATGATCGGCGTCAAAGTACTCAGACAACGCTGGGTCGACGATCGACAGGCTCTCGCACAGTTCCACCGAGAAGCCGAACTGCTCAAACCGCTCAAACACCCCAACATCGCAACTATCTTCGAGATCGGAGCCGAAGGCGACTTTCACTTCTTCACCATGGAGTTCATCGTCGGCGGTAACCTCGCTGATATGATCAAGATCCGAGGCCACCTCGAGCCGCTCGATGCGACCCGCATCGCCCTGGATCTCGCCGATGGACTCAGGTACGCACTGGCCAAGGGCATCTCGCACCGGGATCTCAAGAAATCTAATGTGCTGCTGACGACCGAAGGACAAGCCAAACTCGTCGACTTCGGACTCGCCGCCGACGAAGCACTGCAACCCGGCGGCAAGAAGAAACGAGCCCAACGATCCCTGGACTACGCGACACTCGAAGACAACACCGGCGCACCACCCAACGACCCTCGCAGCGACCTCTACTTTCTCGGCACCATCTACTACGAACTGCTCACCGGTGTCCCTCCCTACCCCAGGGCCAAGACACGAGAAGAACGGACTCAGTTCAGCCGGCACTGGAACGCCAAACCCATCAACACCGTCCGGCCCGAACTGCCGCCCAGTGTCGTCGAAGTGGTCAATCGACTCATGCACCTCAGCCCCGGATCCAGACACCAAAGACCCGAAGACGCCACCAATGAACTCAAACAACTGATCGAACATCTCGAAACCACACAGGCCGGCCAAGCCACAACTCAACAACACGAACAACTCTCGGACGACTCGCCCTCGGTCATCCTCGAAGACACCGAACCCACGCTGATGTTCGTCGAACAGCGGCCCAAACAACAACAGCTGCTCCGCGATTTCTTTACCGCCAAGGGCTTTCGAGTGCTGCTGCTCGGAGACCTGCAACGGGCACTCAATCGCCTCGAATCCTCGCCTCCAGACTGCCTGGTCATGATGGGAGGATCCGTCGGACCCGGAATTCTCAATGGGTTCACCGAATCGATTCGCCTCTCACAAGGACGACCCATCGCCCAGATCGCAGTGCTCTCCAAAGAACAAAACCACTGGCTGGGTCGTATGAAAAATAGCGCCACCGAGACCGCTCGTGTGCTCGGGCATCCGATCGTTCTCGGTGAACTCCGTGACGAAATCAAAGACGCTCTCGCAGCTCGAAATGGCATCGCACAGTGACAGCCTCGGCCAACTCCACCGGACAAGGTCCGGCTCCAGAATTTCCTCCACGCGGTCCCCGACCCCATGAGGCTTGCCTTGCAAGCCCCCCCCGCCGCGCTATAATCGACTCCCGCCCATGGTGGCCTGCCAGCGGGAGTAGCTCAGTGGTAGAGCACCACGTTGCCAACGTGGATGTCGCGGGTTCGAATCCCGTCTCCCGCTCTTAGCTCTTCCCCGATGGACTCAACCCGATGATCTTCGACGACGACACCACCGAACAAAACGACGACGCAAACAACCCTGACATCAGTGATGGCACCGGTGAACTGGACAAGTCGACTCCGCCCGCCGACGAACCGGCGGACAACGAAATCGCCGTCGACGAGCCTTCCGCCGTCGACGAGCCTTCCGCCGTCGACGAGCCTTCCGCCGTCGACGAGCCTTCCGACAGCGACGACATTCAATGGCGCGACGACGGATCGGTGCAGATGTCGCTCGATGTCGAAATCACCTCATCCGGCCCCTGCCTCAGACATGTTGTCGTTCGAGTCCCACGCCGGGATATCGATGCGATGCACGACTTCGCCGTCGGAGAACTAACCGGATCCGCCGAAGTCCCTGGATTCCGTAAGGGACACGTGCCGACCGGGTTGGTCGCCAAGAGATTTCGGCAAGAACTCGCCGATGAAGTCAAACAGAAAGTGCTCGTCGGAAGCCTCGAACAACTCGCCGAAGAACACGACCTCGAACCGATCAACGAACCCAACCTCGATGTCGATATGATCGAAATCCCCGAGGACGGGGACTTCGAATACGAATTCGATGTCGAGGTTCGGCCCGAATTCGACCTGCCCGACTACAAGGGACTCACCATCGATCGGCCCGTTCGAGACGTCTCCGACGAAGATGTCGACAACTACCTGCAACAGTTTCTGCTGCAATACTCACACTTCCACGATCACGATGGTCCCGCCACAACCGGCGACTCCATCGTCGCCGACCTCGAATTCCACCACGGCGACGAATCCCTGCGGACCATCAACGACGCCATGCTCGACCTCCGCACCGTCCTGCGGTTCCAGGACGCACAACTCGAAGGCTTCGATCAACTCATGGACGGTGTCGCCGCCGGTGATCAACGGACCACCGAAATTACCGTCGCCGCCGAAGCCGAAAACGTCGCCATGAGAGGCGAAACGCTTGGCCTGACTCTCTCGGTCAAAACCGTCAAGAAAACTCACCTTCCCGACCTCGATCAGGAATTCTTCGATCGGCTCGATGTCGAAGACGAGGACGCACTCAAGGATGCACTCCGAGATACACTCCAACGACAAGCCGAATTCGGACAACGACAGGACACTCGGGCCCAGGTCCTCGAACGAATTACCGAAAGCGCCGATTGGGAACTGCCCGAAGAACTCGTCTCCAAACAAACCGACAATGCGCTGAGACGAGAAATCCTCGAAATGCAACAGGCCGGGTTCACACCGCAGGAAATCCAAGCCCGTGAAAACGAGATCCGACAACACGCCATCTCCACCACCAGACAAGCCATCAAGGAACACTTCGTCCTGGATCGGATCGCCGAAGAAGAAGACATCGAAGTCGGACCCGATGACCTCGATCGTGAAATCCAAATGATGGCCATGCAGGCCGGAGACAACCCCCGACGACTCAGAGCACGACTCATCAAAAGCGGCATGATCGAAAACCTCGAAGCACAAGTCCGAGAACGGCTGGCCATCGAAGTCATCCTCGAACACGCTCAGTTCAATGACGTCCCCGGACAACCGCTCGTCAAAGAACCCGTCGCTACACTCGATCAATCCGTCTGCCGGTCACCCTCAGACACCGTAACAGACTCAGCAACAGACGCCCCAGCAGACGAAGAAACCGGTGACGCCGGCGAGACGACTGACCAGACAAACGAAGCGGCAACAGACGACGGTGCAGACGACGGTGCAGACGACGGTGCAGACGACGGTGCGGACGACGACTCCGATGCAAGCGAATGAACCGACACAATTCGGGGACAGGTATCGCACCTTGACCTGCCCCCTCAACTTGGCATATTCACGCGTGACTTAGGGATCGGTAACACGTTCCCATCCGTCACGCTCTCTTGATGAAACTGACACGGGAGGAGCCCGGGGTGTCTTTGCGGAACTCGGCTTTTGATCATTCTCTTCAGGCCGCGGCAGGCTCCGGGTACAACCAGAGCGCCGACTACACGCGGCAACGGCAGATGACCGTCGGGGATCTGCTGCTGGAGAACCGGATTGTCTTCCTCGATGGAGTCATCCACGACGGCAGCGCCAACATGATCGTCATGAAATTGCTCTACCTCCAAAGCGAAAATCGACACCAGGACATCCACCTGTATGTCAACTCGCCCGGAGGCTCCGTCACTGCCACCATGGCCATCTACGACACCATGCAGTACCTCGACTGCAATATCGCCACCTACTGCGTCGGACTCGCAGCCAGCGGAGGTGCCATACTCGTCGCCGGAGGAAAAAAAGGAAAACGACACGCGCTGCCACATGCCAAAATGATGATCCACCAACCCTACGGCGAAGTCGGCGGACAAGTCAGCGATATCGAAATCCAAGCCCGAGAAATTCTCGAAACTCGAGAACAACTCAACCAGGTCCTCGCACAACACACCGGACAACCGCTCGAAACCATCGCAACCGATACCGATCGAGACTTCTACATGAGCGCCGTCGAAGCCAAGGATTACGGCCTCGTCGATGAAGTGCTCACCAAAGAAAAACCCGACGACCCAGACTCCGACAAGGACAAGGACAAGGACAAGGACAAGGACACCTCCGACAAGTGAACCAACACCAAACCTGCAAACTCAACGCACATCGCCCAAACTGTCCATACGACCCACATTCACAGACGGCACCATGACTATCCCGATCCCCTACGTCATCGAACGACATGGCCGTGAAGAACGGGCCATGGACATCTACAGCCGACTGCTCAAAGACCGCATCATCATGCTCGGCAGCGGCATCAATGACACCGTCTCGAATAGCATCGTCGCTCAACTGCTGTTCCTGCAGTTCGACGACGGCGAGTCGGACATCCACATGTACGTCAACTCGCCCGGCGGCTCAATCACCTCGGGTATGGCCATCTACGACACCATGCAGTACATCAGCTGCGACGTGTCGACCTACTGCATCGGCCAGGCCTCCAGCATGGGTGCCATCCTGCTGGCCGCCGGAGCACCCGGAAAACGAAACGCTCTGCCCAATAGCCGCATCATGATCCACCAACCGCTTGCCGGCATGGAAGGTACAGCCACCGATCTCGACATCCACGCCCGGGAAGTTCTCAAGATCAAACAACGCATGAACGAGATCCTGCTCAAACACACCGGACAAACACTTCAACAAATCGAACAGGATACCGACCGAGACAACTTCATGACCGCCGAAGAAGCTCAGTCCTACGGCCTGATCGACAACGTGCTCGAATCCATCGACCATCAAGTCCCCGACAGCGACGACAGCGACGACAGCGACGACAGCGACGACAGCGACGACAGCGACACCGACAGCGACAGCGACGACTGACAACTCCCCAATCCACTCACGGTCGGACCACCCATGGATGGGATCCCGACACGACGGACCAACAGGCACATCGGGAACACCCGCTGGACAGCCCGTTGGCAAACCGGCCAGCAATCGCTCTGGTGGCCGCTGCTGCTGGTCATCACGCTCCTCGGCTGCACCACGCCCGCTCGAGTCGAACAACTCGAAGCCCGACTCCGCGACCAGCAAGACCAACTCGCCGACCAGGCCAACTCGCTCGAATCACTCGAATCCGAACGAGACGCTCTCAGACACCAGCGAGACCTGCTGCTGGCCCGATCCGATTCGCTCGTCCGACCCGAAGCGGCCGAACTGCTGGTCCGAATCGATCACCTCGCAATCAACTCGTGGCTCACCGGCGGCCGAAACACCGATGGACAACCCGGCGACGATGAACTCGTCGTCATGATCCAACCACGTGACCGGGACAACGAACCAGTCAAACTCCCCGGCACACTCAGACTCCAACTCACCGACCCCGCTGCCCCAAAAGGCTCGCGACAAATCGGTGCCTGGACATTCACTCCCGAACAATGCCGCACTCACTGGCTCGGCAGCATGCTCTCCCGAGGCTTCCTCTTCAAACTCCCCTGGCAATCGCCACCCACCCGAAACCGACTCCTGCTCCACTCGCGCTTCGACACCACCGATGGACGACGCTTTGACGCCGATCTGCTGATCCACATTCAACCATCCGGTCCTTCCGATCGCAAACCGCTCGTTCCGCCCGCTCACACCTCAAACGCGTCGCCCGACGGCCGCTGATCCAAGTCCGAGCCTCCCGGCCCCCCCGGCCCCCCCGCTCCCCCCGCCAGGCTCCGGGCTCGAGCCATCGCCTGGTCGCCCTGGTCACTCAGACCACACCGCTGACAAATCACAGCCAGCTGAGTCCAGGCAAACGCATCGTTGGGATCCAACTCCGTCACGCGACGGGCATGAGTCACCGCCTGGTCACCTCGACCCAACTTCTGCAGGTAGACGGCCAAAGCCGAATGCGACAGGACATGGTTGTCGTCCATCGCCACAATCTCGGCCAACTCCAAAACCGCCGCTTCAAAATCCCCGGCGTCCTTGTGCGCCATCGCCCGGTCGTACCGCTCAATCATCTCAGACGTCACACTCAACCTCCCGTCACGTTTTTCAAAAGCAACCCGGCTCCGTCACGAGCCTCACTCACGCTATGATGCCGTCTGGACGTTTCACGTGAAACGCCACTCGCCCGTTTTCCTGCTCCTCGATCCGAATAGCCGGTTGAACAACTCGCCGCTCCCAACCACCGAACCACTCAACACCCCGCCCATCGGCTCCTCCAGGCCTTGGTGGATCTTCCTGGCCGTCGCTACGCTGGCCGCAGCCCTGTTGCGAACCGCAGCCCCCTCGGGCCTGGCCGTCGAACACTTCGATGAAGGCGTCTACGCATCCAACACCTGGTGCCCCGACCTGGCCGACACCTACCCCGATCGTCACCTCTACGCGCCACCAGGACTGCCACGACTGATCCAGGAAACCCACCTCTGGCTGGGCCCCTCGGACCTCTCGAGCATCGCGCCCTCACTGCTGGCCGGAATCCTGCTGATCCCCCTGCTGGGACTCATGACCCGAGACTGGTTCAGCGAACCGGCCGCTCGAGCCGCCGTGCTGCTGGCCGTCACAAGCGATCCACACATCCTCTTCAGTCGCACTGCCCTGACCGACGTCCCCTGGATCACCTGGCTCGTGCTCGCCATCTGGCTCACTCATAAAGCCCTGATCAGCGGACGACTCGGTACACTCGCACTCGCCGGACTGGCCGTCGCCGCCGGATGGTGGACCAAGTACTCCGGCTGGTTGCCGCTCGCCATCGCCGCCACAGGGGTCCTTGCCACCCGATTTTCCGGCCAAGTCAAAAAAGCAAACCATAGCCCCGCCAGCCCCGCCCTCACCACGTGGATCAAGCGACTGGCCCTGATCTCTACCGTCACCGCCCTGGCCATCACACCCCTGTTCGTCATGCTCAAGGACACCGGTGGCTACGCCGCCGTCGCCACCAATCACGCCCGATACCTCGTCGGACTCTCCGGTTGGCTCGATTCAGCCCGAGCACACGCCGAACACCTTTGGCTCTTCGAAAGCCCGCTGACTGCTTTCGGAGTCGCTCTCGCCTGCTGCTTCGCTGCAAAACACCCTGGGCGTTTCACGTGGAACGCGATACGACGCCGACTCGCACTCGCAACCCTGCTCGCCGGACTCACTGCTGCCGTCTCGTTCCCCACCCTCGTCCTGATCGCAGCCGCACAAACTCTCCGAGACGGCTGGGCACATCTTCGACAACACCAACACCAACAACAAGAAAACACACACCACACGCTCGCCTGGGCCATGCTCGCCGCCTGGTGGGTCGCCATGTCCGTCACAACGCCGCTCTATCACCCCTACCCTCGACTCGCACTCCCCTGGCTCGTCGCCGGCTGGCTGATCGTCGCACAACAAATCGCACGACTGATCTACCACGAACCAGCCCCGGACCAGCCACCCCGAATCGGCCGACGACTGGCCGTGGCCGCCGCCATCGGAACCGCTCTGCTTCTTGCCGCCATCCCGATCCGCTTCGCGTCACGTGGCATCCCCGCCATGGAACCCCGGACCGCCATCGCCCATCTCGCCGATCAAGTCGTCGCCACCGTTTCGGAACACGTACCCAAGGGCCATTCCGTGATCCGTGTCTGGGGCGAACCCGCTCTCTTCTTTCAGCTCAGCAACCGATCACCTCGCCGATTGCTGATACAGCCGGCCGGAGGACTTGAAGTGGTCCGACCCGGTGAACCACCACCCGATCTCCCCGTCTTCCTGGTCATCGGTCCGCATGCCACCGACGGACAAAACCCCAAGCCCGACGCGATGATCGACTACCAGCCGCTGCGAATCTTCGAAGCCAAACCCGGCCTGCAAGTCCGACGCAACCAACCTCCCGCTCGACGCGACGGGCCCATGACCTTTCACCTCTACCGCTGGAAACCCCCCGCCCGCGTTTCACGTGAAACGCCTCAGACCGCTCGACGTTCCAGCACACGCACCACCCGCTGAAATTCGTCCGAATCTCCAAACGGGATTACGATGCGGCCCGATTGCAGGTCCGACAGCC
>CAVOEV010000146.1:0-11750 GCA_963694825.1 Planctomycetota bacterium | reverse complement strand
ACTCGTGACGCATTGGGGACTGAGTGGTCCTGCGGTTTTGAAACTGTCCGCGTGGGCTGCACGGGAACTGCACGATTCGAATTACAACGCCAAACTGCGAATCAACTGGCTGTCGGGATCCAGTGCCTACCAAATTCGCGAGCAACTTGATTCATTCAAAGCATGTCATTCCAGGAAGACAGTCGATGCTTCGTGCCCCTGGCAGTTCCCAAAACGGTTATGGAAATCGCTTGTCGATCACGCCGTCGGCCAGCAACCCATTCGATGGGCTGAACTTTCAAAAAAGGCAACGCAGGCGCTCGTGGCAGAATTATCTGCCGGCGAATTCCAAGTGGCAGGAAAGGGCGTCTTCAAAGAAGAATTCGTGACTTGTGGTGGCGTAGTCCTGAAAGAAGTCGATTTTCGAACGATGGAAAGTCGAGTTTGCTCGGGCCTCTATTTCGCGGGCGAAGTGCTGGACGTCGACGGGATTACGGGCGGCTTTAATTTTCAGAACGCGTGGACAACAGCGTGGATTGCCGGCAACTCGATGTAGCGACAAGGGCGATCAGACCATGCCGGACAGAGGAATGACCTCGGCATTCTGAATTGCGAAAACATGCTGCCGGAAACGCACACCAGAGCAAGCGACATCGATGTGGCAAGCTGTTCTGATTTCACGTCGGGGCGACGGGAACCATGTCGTAATACGTTGCTTTGATGCGGCGCGCTGACCGCGAGTTTACGCTTCCGCAGTCGGAACATCAGGATTCCGAGATAACATACGACTTTCCGGCACTGATTCGGCGGGTCAGAAACCGCATGAGTATCCGTGACACGCTGCCTGTGTCACAGACGGTCGTTTTACGGCGCGTGTCACGCCTCACCCTTTTTCGGAACTACCGTCGGGGTATTTCTTCCGCTGGCCATCGCTCAATCGCTGGCGGGCAATTGTGGATCAGAAACAGTCCGGAAATACGTTCAAATCGCGGACACCAAATCAAACCACCGTAATCGCGGACTCCGTACGCGCCAGCGGAACTCATATCTTTTCGCGGAATCGGACTCGATCCGGTAACACCGGCTTGGACGGCCCTCAGCGTGCAAGATCAAACGAAGCTTAACACGGACGTCGTAACCGCCCGAAGAGCTCATACCTTTTTCGGCATGGGGTCGGCCCGTTGACTCCGGTCTGGAGGGGCGTTGAGTCAAACGGCCCACTTGCAAGACAGTGCTTCAGTGGGCGATCATGTTTGATACAATGAAGCTCGTCGATTTACTCACGCGACCCAAGGAGATTCCCATGTCCCGCTTGAATCGTCGTCACTTTCTTCAGTCATCGGCTGTCGCGGGCACTTCGCTGATCTTGGCGGGGACGCGGGCATCGGGAAATGTGTTGGGGGCCAACGATCGCGTTCGGATCGCCGTCGCCGGGCTCAACGGACGCGGCAAGAGTCATATCGGCGGCTGGATGGGACAGAAGAACGTCGAGTTGGCCTATCTCGCCGATCCCGATCAAAACGTGCTTGCCCGGACGATGAAGAACGTTGAAGCCAAGACCAGAGGCAAGTACAACACGGCAGGTATCGACGATATTCGCCGCGCGCTCGACGATCGCAACGTGGACGCGATCTCCGTGGCGACGCCGAATCACTGGCATTCGCTCATCACCATTTGGGCGGCACAGGCCGGAAAGCACGTTTACGTCGAGAAACCGATGAGCCACGACGTGGGCGAGGGCCGGGTCGCCGTCGCAGCTCAAAAGAAATACGGCGTGGTCATTCAGCACGGCACGCAATCTCGCAGCAGTTCCAGCATCGCCGGCCTGCACGAAGCAATTCAAGCCGGGAAGTTTGGCAAGTTGAAGATTTCGTATGGCTACTGCTGCAAACCTCGCGGCAGCATTGGTACGAAGACGCCGTCGACCCCACCGTCGAATCTCGATTGGAACCTATGGCGCGGGCCAGCGAAGATCGATCAATTCCACGGTAACTTCTCGCATTACAACTGGCACTGGTTCTGGAAGACAGGCAACGGCGACTTGAACAATCAAGGAACTCATCAGCTCGACATCGCGCGCTGGGCGCTCGACACCGAACTGACACACCCCATTCGCGCGATGGCGATTGGAGGACGGTTCGGGTGGGATGACCAGGGCGAAACTCCCAACACCATGTTCGGCCTCGCCGAATACCCCAACGGGCAGTATGTCTTCTTCAACGTTCGCAACGTCAATTACAAAGGCTACCAACGCCAAGTCGAAAACGAGTACTACTTCGAGGATGGCGGCAAGATCATTCGCGGCCAGTACTACGCAAAAGGGAGCAGCCAAGGCGAGAGAATCTCCGTGCCGGCCGGCAAGGTCACACCGGGTGGAAACTGGGGTGCCTTTATTGCCGCCTGCCGCGCGAACGATCCAAGCATGGCCAACGGCAACGTGCATGACGCGCACTACGGGTGCGTCCTGGGCCACTTGATGAACAACTCGTATCGGTTGGGGGAGAAAGTCCCGTTCAATGCCAAAGCGGGCCGATTCGGCGACAATAAGGACGCGAGCGAACACTTTATGAAGTTGCACGACATCATGTCGAACGGCGTTGGAGTTCCGGCCGACGGAAACGAATACGTCGTCGGTCCATGGCTGACTTTCGATCCGAAAACCGAAACGCACACGGGTGCCTTTGCCAGTGAAGCGAACGCCCTGTTGAAAGACCCGAACCGGGACGGATTCGTCGTTCCGACTGTGGACGCCGTTTGACAGTCGCCGTGCAGGGGATCCGAGCTACTTCGACTGATCGGTCAACGTGGTTTGCTTCGTTCACGTTTATCAGTTTTCCAACGTTCACCAGCTCGGTGAGGTCAAACGTTTTCAACTTTCGTCCAAGAACTGCAGACAAATCAACCCATCCGAATTTCGGCGTTCCGAGAAGACCACCACACCGCAGACTCCGCACGCGCCAGCGGAACCCATATCTTTTCGCGGAATCGGGCTCGATCCGGTAACACCGGCCTGGACGGCCGTCGGTATGTCAATTCAAACGAACGTTTGCCGAACGCCGAATGTCGACCAACTGTGCTATCTTGGCCCTCAGCTAATCGCGTAGGGTCAAAGAAACTCAAACGACGCTACGGCGGCAGCTGCCGAAGGCACAGATCGACCTGAGCAGCCGTGATCTCGGCCGACCTGGCACAAGCGCTTCGATCCGATTCTGATTTCGCGAAACTCGTCGAATCGCGGACACCAAAACAAACCACCGTATTCGCGATTTGACGGCTCGGTCTGCGATTGTGTTGAATGCAATCTTGGGCGTTTGAGGGAGTGCCCTCGTGCGAATAGCACGGGTGTAGGCAGCCACTCCGTGGCCGATCCCCGTTGGGGGTGGTGTGCCATGCTTGTGGCGATTGTTTCGGCTTTCACACTCGAGATGCGAAACGCCAACGCGAGTTGCGTTCGGTCAACCGCTGTTGGACATTCGGACCTCCCGTGCTTCGCACCACTCGGTGGCGCAGACGAATGACGGTCGGCATTCGAGCGCGGCCTTCAGTTGGCGACGTTTGGTCTCCGGTCGCGTATGGGTGTAATTCGCCGTCATTCCCAAGCCGTGCTGGCTGTTTCGCGAACTTCCGATCGCGTGTCCCATCAGTTCGCAGCGGATGAGCGGATCGACGTTTGAATCCTGCAGAGTCGTGGCAAAGAGGTGTCGCAGCGTTTTCGGTGCTGTCACGTGCGCCGTTTTGATCGCCTTAGTCAGCTGCATGAATTCCTTGCGGATGTGATCGGTCTTGATGCTGCCTGCGTCACGCCAGACGGACCGTGCGATCTGCAACCGTTGGCTACGCGACAGGTCGCTACCCGAAGCTCGTTCCCCTGCGACCGCCCGGCGCTGGACTTCCCTCTCGAGATCGCCTTTCGTATACCCCGCCAAGGCTGGACGATCGGCATTTCCGAATCGTCGCCGCAGAAACACGGGACCAGTGGTCCGATCGTCGATAGTGAGTCGCAACACATCCACAAGTGGATCAACCAGTGGGATCTCGCGTTCGTTTCTTGTCTTCACCTGCCAGCCGAGTTCTCGCTTGTTTCGGATGTACATCACGCCGCCATCAAGGTCGAGATCCTCGGGCAAGAGCAGATGGCACAACTCGCCGGATCGCAGGCCGGTCAGGATCAATGTCAGGAACACGGGAAACTGCCAATCGTCGCAGGCCTTCAGGAATTCCCGTTCCTGGTCCGCCGAGAAGATGCTTACGGGCTTCGCGTTCTCGACGGGAATCCGATCGATGTCCAGTTCCGAAAACGGATTCTCGGCATACGGAGAGAGATGCCTCCGCTTCATCGCGAAGGCGAACATCGTGCGACAACAGCACAGGATGTACTTGATCCCCTTGTCACGCAGAGGACGCTTACGGGCGTTCGCGTGACCGTTGGATGCCACCTGAATTGTCCGGAGATGCCGGATGAATCCTCTGGCATCCTGGACGCGAAAGGACGACGTCTTGTCTGGAACGCGCGACGTCCGGATGAAGGTCAACAGGTGATTCGTCGCCGTCCGGTAGCGATTGATCGTCTGCACCGAAGACCGCAGCACTTGCTCGTGATGGCTCAGCCAACGCTCCTGCAATTCGGCAATTCCCAGCGGCTCGAAGCCCAGGGCAGAGGGGGCGCCGACTTCCAGCTGGGGATTGATCTGGGATGCAAGTTGCCGGGCGGTCTCCCGGTGAGGTCCGACACGCGGTCGGTGCCGGGAGCCGTTTTCGTGATAGGTGAGGTACCAGGCCTTCCCCCGAAGGTCCGCACGGACACGACCAATGCGAAACGAACGCTATTGCTCGCTCAGAGAACTCCCCCGCTACAAAACGCCACAAACGACGCCACAAAAGGGAATCTCTGAGGGCTCCTCAGAACGGAAAAATGCCCGTGAGTCAACAAGTTATGACTCACGGGCAAGCAGGCTAGCGGAGAGGGGGGGATTCGAACCCCCGGTCGCTTTGACACGACGCCGGTTTTCAAGACCGGTGCATTCGGCCACTCTGCCACCTCTCCGATTCGCCTCACTCGACGCCGAAACACGCTACTTCTCTTGCTCGCCCTTCTTCGAGTTCGCCTCGTAGGACGTTTCCTTCTTCGGATCGGCTCCGAACGAAACCCGCAACTGAGATGCCGCCGCGGTCACAGTCTTGTTCGGACCGGTCAGCTTCAGGAAGTAGTTCCCCTTGCCCTTGATACTGAGAATCACCGCCAGCATCCTGGCTCCGGGCATCGGCTTGGTGCGACGCTGGATCGGTGGACCGATCGGCTTGTTGTATGTGCCGCTGAGATCCAGTAACAGGTACGGACCCTGGGCCGATTCGCCTCGCAACACCTTCATCTTGCGACCCCCTGACTGAAACTGCCCAATCCAACGACGGATGTTCGCGTCCGCTCCGCCACCAGCACCACCGAAGAAATAGATCACCAACTCGGCCCCCTCCTTGTCACCCGCGACCGCCGGCAGCTTGAACTGCCCAGCCCGCAATCGACTGGTCGATTTCTCCTGCTTCCACGTCGATGGGACACTCAGCGTGATGTCCTTCACCTTGACTACAGTTGCCTTGCCCGGCTTGGCGACTTTCTTTTCGGACTTGTCGGCGGCCAACAGAGGTGAAACGGCCAGAACCAGCAGGGGGATTGCAAGATGACGGAGCATGATTGGGTTCCCGGTTGAGGTGAACAGTCCAAGTTGGAGGCCGAGTTGCGACGCTTGATTCTTGAGCATCGATCGAGGCTTTGCAATGTTGGTGGACTCGTCAGCCGTTTCGCAACAGCTTCTTGAACCCCGACCACGGACGAGCGTTGGCCACGTGCTTCTTCTCCAAACCCGCTCGACGAGCCTGGCACACACCCCACTGCATCACGTCCATGCCTCCGGTGCTGTGCGCATCGGTGCTGATCACGATCGGGATGCCGTGGTCCCGAGCCGCCGCGGCGTGCACGTCGTCAAGATCCAATCGACTGGGATGAGCGTTGATCTCCATCATCACCCCGTTGTCGGCCGCTGCCTTGAACAGGTCGGGAAAGCTGATCTCGGCTCCCGGCCGCTTGCCGATCAACCGACCACTGGGGTGGCCAATCACGTCGACATGCCTGTTCTTGACCGCGGTCATCAACCGGGCGTCGATCTGCTCACGCGGCTGCTTCAGCCCGTAGTGCAACACGGCAATCACCCAGTCGGCCTCGGCCAACACGTCGTCGGGCAAATCGAGTGTCGCATCCTCCAGAATGTCGCACTCGATCCCGCACAACACCTCGATCCCCGAAACACTGCTACGGATCCGGTTGATCTCCTTCCAATGAGCCCTCAAACGCTTCGCGTCCAACCCGCCAGCCATCGTGACACGCTTCGAATGATCGGTGATCGCAATGTACTTCCGTTTCCTGGACTTCGCCGCCGCAATCATCTCCTCGATCGACGCCGTCCCATCGGTCGCCGTGGTGTGCATGTGCAGGTCGCCACGAATGTCCTCCAAAGTGACCAACTCGGGCAACAGACCCGACTCGGCCATCTCGAATTCACCACGATCCTCTCGCAACTCCGGAGGAATCCACGGCAGCCCGACCGCCTGGTAAACATCCTCCTCGGTTCGACCCGCCACCGCCGGACCATCCTCGTCCGTCTCGGAAAATACTCCGTATTCGTTGACCTTCAGACCCCGCTCCTGAGCCCGACGACGGACCACGATGTTGTGCTCCTTCGAACCGGTGAAGTACTGCATCGCCGCCCCATAGGACGCCTCGGGCACCACCCTCAAGTCCAACTCCAACCCACCCCCCTCACGCTCCAATAACCTCACCCTCTGCTTCGTCTCGCCCTGGGCCAACACCTCATCAACCAACTCGTGACCCGCCAACGCCGCCATCACGTCCGACGAAGACACCCCCTCGGACACCGTCGCCAGCACGTCCAGATCGCCAACCGTCTCCTTCAACCGACGGCTGCTGCCGGCCAGGCTGACCCGGGTAACCGAGTCGAGTTTCGAGAGATCCTCGACAATCCGGTCGACCGCCACCCGGGCCGTCGACAACCACGTGCGAGTGCTGCCGTGTCGAGCCAACCCGATCCCCTCGAGAATCGTCTGCTCCGTCTTGGCTCCAAACCCCTTCAACTCGGCAATCGCACCCTCGGATGCGGCCGCTTCCAAAGCGTCGAGAGACTCGAGCCCGAGATCATTGAACAGCACACCAACCTTCTTGGGACCCATGCCGGGAATCCGCAGCATCGCCACCACGCCCGCA
The DNA here is from genome assembly GCA_963694825.1 of Planctomycetota bacterium. GTDB lineage: Bacteria > Planctomycetota > Planctomycetia > Planctomycetales > Planctomycetaceae > UBA8437. Next base: position 4,498 of record CAVOEV010000146.1, on the reverse strand, counting down.
GGCACCTGTTCGCGAAGCTCATCCAACTGGTCCAGCTTCCCGGTCAGGACAATCGAAATGATCTTCTCGGACAAGTCCTTGCCGATCCCCGAAAGCTCCTCGGGAGATCGCTCGGGATCCTCGACCAGCCCCGCGATCGGTTCGGCCAGAGTCTCGACCGTCCGGGCTCCGTTGCGGTGAGCCCGAACCCGAAACGGGTTGGCTCCCTGAATCTCCAGCAAATCGGCCAGATCGACCAGTACCCTGGCAACATCCGCGTTGCTCATCTCCGCCTCCGTCCCTGCCCCTGCCCCTGTCCCTGCCCTTGCCCTTGCCCCTGTCCCTGCCCTTGCCCTTCCGACACCTCTAACGACCGGCGATCGAGCTGCCGGGCAGTTGCGGACGCAGTGACGGCTGCACGCTGATCACGCTACGGGCCACGACGATCGATCGGAGCCGCAAAAAACGACCGGAACCGACTCGGCGTGCCAGGCGAACTCGAGACGGGACGACGTGTTGAGCGACCGTGCCGATTGCCGACAGATCCAACGCGGTCGGTGCCTCTTCCGTCGGCGGCTCCGTCACCGGCTTCTTATCTTCGACCGGCTGCTTCGGTTTGGGTGCGACAAACTTCTTGGGAATCACTGTGCCTGGATCCTCGTCCGGATCGCTCGCCGGACGCAAGGCTCGCGTGTCGATCCCGGCGGCACCCGAAGCCTGAGGACCATCGACAAACGTCCGAGCCGCAGGCGACGACTTCTTCCAGACGCCAGTAGCTGTGGCACCCGCAGCTGCAGCTGCAGAACCCGATGGCAAACTGATCGGACAACCACCGACCCCGCACGGCGAACAGCCCCAGGGAGCCGCATAGCCGCGACCATACGACGAACCGTACGGACCACAGCCAAAGACACCTCTCAAACCACTCAGAATGGAAAATGGGTTGATCAATCGAGGCACACACGGGACCCGACACTGACCGCCATAAGACGATCCGTAACCGGACGACACCGCCATCGGCTGCGAGTAGACCCGCTGAGGAACGGCCTGGCTATATCCACTCGGTGGGCAACCATACGCACCACCGTAACCCGCAGAATAACCCCCGTATCGGGTTCCATAACCTGACCGATAACCAATCTGGTACCCGGCACTGCAGGGTGACTGGTAAGGACGGCACGAGTTCCCGAACAGCGAATCAACCAGCCAGGGAACGACGCCGGCGTCGGCCGTCGATGTCGATACCGACACAACCAGGACAATGCCCAACTGCAACGTCCGTCGAGTGAACCGCGTCCAACAGAGCATACTGTTCGATTTCATGTCGCTTCATCCTCGGGTGTGACATCTTCTTCCCAACACAAGATGATCCGATCACTTCGAAGGCATCGCAACCGTTCCCATCGACACGACCAGACCGCTATCCTGCACCATTCCCAAATGCCTCTCTGTTGTACCGGTGCCCAAAGAGCAGTGTCAACAGGCTGCTCGATCCGGATGACTTAACGCAAAATGCTCGGCCCCGAAACCACCAATCTCTCTGAACTCCTCCAACCCTGGGGCGACTCGTGCCGCCCCGAAGGACCGCCCGAATTGCCTCCCGAGCCGGGCTTCAGCCAGGCCAACGTCGTGCGGATCCAGACTGCTCGAGGACCACTGGCTCTCCGCGGCTGGCCCAACCCCGGGCTGTCCAGACAACGGATCGAAGGACTGCATCGGCTGCTGCAACACGTCGCAGACTGCGTGCCCGTGGCCGTTCCGCTCACCACCCGTACCGGCAGCAGCCTGATCGAATACAACGGACAACTCTGGCAACTGGAACCCTGGATGCCCGGAGTTGCCGATTATCGGGACGACCCTACACCCGGACGACTCGACGAAGCGATGGCCACACTCGGACGGTTTCACCGGTCGGCACGCAAGTTTCGGGCCGGACAACTCGAGACCGAATGGTTCGCGTCGTACCTCGCGATGCCGTCACCAGCCATCGGCGAACGAATCGGTCAACTCGCCGACTGGGGACACCGCTGGAAACGGCTGGTCGAAACAGCTCATCGAACAGTCGAACAGTCCAGGCAACAGTACAGCTCTGGCCAGCAACAGGAATCGGCCGCATGGTCGGATTGGATCGACCAGATCGATCGCCTGTTCCGCCAGGGCAAAGGTCTGGTGGCCAACCAGCTGGAACTTCTCCACCAGACACTCTACCGCTGCCAACCCTGTCTCAGAGACGTGTGGCACGACCACCTGCTGTGGACCGGTCCTCGAGTGACCGGCCTGATCGACCCGGGTAGCACCCGCATCGATAACGTGGCGATCGACCTCGCACGGCTGCTAGGTAGCCTCGTCGAAGACGATACCGAGGGCTGGGACCGCGGATTGGCAGCCTACAAGCAGGAAGCCGGGTTGTCGCTCGAAGAGACCGGGCTGGTGACCGTGCTGGACCAGAGCGGAGTGCTGCTGAGCGGAGCCGTCTGGGTCGGGCGACTGGCCGACGGGCAGATCGACGCAAGTCAAACCGAACGGGTCGCACAGCGGCTCAAAATGGTCATCCGGCGAATGCAGCGGCTGGCCGAGCGAACCGGAGTGGCCTGAACCGGTGACGAACGGCTCGGCTGCCTCAGTCGTCGAACCCGCCACGCTGCAGATCTTCGAGAGCCTCCTCGGCCGACCGCTTGACGCCCTCGTCCAAGTCCGACTCGGCAATCTCCCGCAAAATTTCCTCGGACCGCTCGGCACGCATCTCACCAATCGCCTCGACCGCCGCTGCCCGCACCCGGTTCTTCTCGTCCCCGGTCGCCACCTGAGTGAGCACTTCGAGGTGTTTGTCGTTGCCGAGTTCTCCGAGTGCCCGCGACGCCCAGACTCTCGGAAGCCACTCCGCATCTTCGATCGCCATCCGAGCCAGCTTCCCGGCAAGCTTTCCGATCGCCGCCGCACCGACCAGCCGAGCGGCCGGAGATCGTGTCAGGGGGACCGGATGGTCGAGCAGGTCGGCAATCTGGCGATGCGACTCTTCGGTAAATACGCACGTCATCGCCATCAAGCTGCGTTCGGCGACGTTGCGGACCTTGTTGACCGGATCGGCCAATACGGACAACAACGCCATGACCGTCGTCGAATCGGGATGGAATTCTAGCCCCGAAGCCGCCAGCACACGGAATCCGGACTCCTCGTGCTCCAACAAACTACGCAGCCGTAATGCACCCTCGGGGTCCGGCATCCGGGCCAGGGCCTGAGCCGCTGCGGTCCGCGCCGGAGTCCCCACGTCGGGACTCGTCACCAAGCCCGCCAATGCGTCGGCTATCCCCGCACCGCTCGCCTCGGCCGCTTCGACTATCGCCTCGTTCCGCTCCTCCAGATCAGCACTGGACAAACGCTCGATCAGACCTGCATTCATGACGCCGGTGACCTCACTGTAACTTCCCCCGCCCAGCAATTTCCCACACCGCTTCCAACTCCTCGCCACGACACGCATAGAAGTGATCGTGCAATACGGTCGTGAAGTCCGCGTACCCCACGATCAATTCGACCTTGTCGCCAATCGCCAGATCCAACGCATCGCCGACAAGCGCCAATTCGCAATGCTCGGCACTCATCCGCACCACCTCCGTCTCGGGATAGCCCTTGACCAGCGGCAACTGAGCGTCCGGGTTGAGCGTCTTGCGGCCGCTGTCGAGAACGGCTCGGTGCTTCTCGGGACGAGAAACCACCGTCGCCAACACGCTCAGACCATACTCCAGACCCGTCACACCCATTTTCATCTGGTACATCGGGTCGGCAAAGATCCCGCCGCCAGCCTGCAGTTCCGTCACCGCCGGACAGTCGCTGGTGTACTGGTAGCTGCCCGTGCCGCCAGCACTGACAATGTCGCAGCACAGTCCCGCGTCAACAAATGCGTCTCGAGTCTCCTCCAGTAGACTCATCGCCGCGTTGATCGAACTCCGCTTCTCGTCCGGATCCTCGACCATCAGCAGATGACCCTCGTAACCCATGATCCCGACCAGATTCAAGCCGTCGAGTTCCGCGGTCGCACGAGCCAACTCCATCGCGTCTCGACCCGGCAGCACACCGACTCGGTCCAAACCCACGTTGATTTCCAGGATCACCCGGCAGGCAACACCCGCGTCGACACAGGCGGCGGCCAGAGGTTGGGCCTGAGCGAAATGGTCCAGGGCGATGATCGGATCCGCCGTCTCGCACAACCGAGCGACCCGACGAACCTTCGGAGCCCCCACGATCATGTTCGCGATCAGGATGTCGGTGATACCCGCAGCCGCCATGACCTCCGCCTCGGACACCTTCGCACAGGTCACGCCGATCGCACCGGCCTCGCGCTGCCGATGAGCAATCTCGGGAGTCTTGTGACACTTTTCGTGAGGCCGCCACTGCTTGCCTCGCTCGGACATGAACGACGACATCCGGGTGATGTTGGCCTCGAGTACATCGAGATCGATGCAGAGAGCAGGAGTATCAAGATCAACTTTGAGCGTGCCGGGATCCGGAAATACAGTCATCG
>CAVOEV010000145.1:0-11761 GCA_963694825.1 Planctomycetota bacterium | reverse complement strand
TTGGTCATGTTGGCGGCCGGGTTGATGGTGGGTGCGATTGGGCAGGGGTTGGCGACATCTCAATTGGCCGCAGCGGGCTTGTTGGGCCTGGCCACTTCGATCGGTGTGGCGGTGGCCGGCTCGCTGGGTGATGGGACGTCTGATTGGATTGCTCCGGTCCTGGAACTGTTGCAATGGAACGCGATCGTGCTGGGTGTGTTTGTGGCCACCTGGTTCGTGGCTGGTCGCGTGCGGCTGGGCACCGACGTGTTGTCGAAGCCGGCCTGGCAGAAGGTGGAACTGGCCGAGAAGCAGGGTGTTTCGGTGCTGATGGGCGGCCTGGCGATGGCGGGTCTGCTGATGTTCCTGGCCGACTTTGGCGCAGGCAATCCGCGCGGGTCGGTGGGAGCGGGTGGTGTGGAGGTGTTTGCCGTGTTGGGTGGTTGGCGGTCGATTCTGGTGTGTGGCTTGGCGGGAATGGGTGTGTTGGTTCCGGCTTGGATGGGCCGGGATCGATCGGAGTTGTTGTCGGCTGGCAGCCTGGTGGGCTTGCTTGTGGTGGTGAGCCTGGCGTCGGCGATTCATATGGGCCATCTTCCAGGCGGTGCCGTGTGGGGCGAACGGACCGCATTCCACGTGGTGCAGTTGGGCATGCTGGCTCTATTGGCCGTGCACGTGTTGTTGCCGCGTTGCGAGAGTCAGCTGTGGCGACGATGCCTGGTCGGCCTGGTCGTGGCGTTTTCGATCGTCCTGGCTCCGGCCGCACGCCAGTTGGCATTGTCGGGCAGTTCGCCGGTCGTGCTGTCGCTTTGGTCGGCGGGTCCGGTGTTCCTGTTGGCGTTGCTGGTGGGGGTGCTGGGCCACTTGCGTCGATCGGGCAGCCTGGCGTGGCGATCGACGGCACTGGTGGCGTTGGGGATCGTGTTGGCTCGATGGGCCTGGCTGGGCACAGATATCTTGGAGTGGTTGCGCGAGTTGGTGGGGATGGAGTTGACGGTGTTGGGAGTCGTGGCCGCGTGGTGGTTGGCGTGCGAGATCCGGTTCCAGAAGCGGCTTGGTGAGTCGTTTGATACTGGCGGTGGTGTTCCGGGAGTGGCTCGGCTGGTCTCGCTGGCGGGCATGGTGGTGTTGTGTGTGGTCGTGTTCAGGTCGGCGTTGCCACCGACGGGAGGCTTGTGGTTGAGTTCCGGGGCGTGGCACTGGTCGGCCTGGGCGGTGTTGACGGGACTGGTGATCGGTTCGGCCTGGGACCGGTTGTCCCAGGGGCAGGTGGCCCGCCTGGTGTTTGGCAGCTGCGTGATCTTGGCCTTCCTGGTGCTGGGCGAGCTGAGATTGGGAGCCGTGGAGGTGGATGGGGATCCGTACCGTGTCGGCGTGGCTGTGGCTGTCGGTTGCCTGGTCGTGTGCCTGGGTCTTGGCCTGGCGTTGGGAATGGGATACCGGGATCGGCTGGTGTCTTGGGCCGAAGCGGTGTCGGTTCCGTCGCCGAAGAACCTGGCGGTCGGGATCGATGAGTGGGTGCCGGGCACGATGTTCATCTTGTCGTTGGCCAGTGCCGCTCTTGCGGTGTTTGGGTCGTTGGAGTTTGAAGAGACGTGGCACGGTGTGCTGACTGCGGGCTGTCTGTTGGTCGTTGCCGTGTCGATGATCCCGGCGGGGACCGGTATTTCGCACGAGTCTTTGAGTGGTTCGTCGAGCGGGTCGTCGCGGCGTTTGATGCGTGGTTGGGTGTTGTTTCTGGTGGTGTTGTCCCTGGTATCGGCTCGATGGTCTGGCAGTGACATTGCGGCGTCGGGGTTGCCGTTGTTGCATGGGACGCTTCGGTTGCTCGAGATGCTGGCGGTGTCGTCGGCGTTGTATGGGATCGTGTTGGTGAGGTTGTTGCCGGCGTCGAATTCGTGGCGGTCGAGTGTTCGCCTGGCTGGTCCGTTGGTTGCCGGTTCGGCGTTGTTGGTGACGTTGTCGGTATTGGTGATGGAAGCGTCGATCGGTCGAGTGGCGTTGGCGGGTCAGTTGACGGGTTGGGACATCGCCGTGACGGCGTCGGTGTTGGTGGGGCTGATTGCGGCATTGATTGCGATCGCCGTCTTGCCCGACCGCGATCCATTGAATCTGACCGAGCGGGGTCGGATGGTGTATGTGTATGCGGCCGAGGTGTTGGTGTTGTTGCTGGTTGTGCACAAGTATTTCACATTGGCGGGGTTCCTTGAGTTATTGACCGAGAACTGGCCATCGACGGCGATCGGTCTGGCGATGGCTGGCGTGGTGTCTGGTTGGTGGTTCGAGCGACGTGGCCTGACGGTGTTGGCCGAGCCGTTGCACACGACGGGAGCTTTTTTGCCATTGTTGCCGGCGTTGGGCGTGTGGGCGATGGGCGACCAGTTCCCGATGGAATCTCGAGCCTGGTTGTTCCTGGCGATGGCCTTGATGTACACGGCGTTGGCCGCCACCCGGCGTCAGTTTGGATATTCGTTGGCGGCTGCGGTGTTTGGCAACATTGCCTTGTGGGTGGTGTTCAGCAATTTCGACTTCGATCTGGTGACTCATCCTCAGCTCTGGATCCTGCCACCGGCGTTGTCGATCCTGCTGTCGGCTCAGCTATTCCGCGAGCGGTTGCCGGCCGAGATGTTGCGAGCGATTCGTTCGGGTGCCACGGCGGTGATCCTGGTCACATCGACGCTCGAGATGTTCATCGGCGGTTTTGCCGCGAAGCCATTTCAGCCGTTTGTGCTGATGGTGTTGTCGGTGCTTGCGGCCTTGATCGGGATGGGGTTGCGTGTGCGTGTGTTCCTGTACCAGGGTGCGGCGTTTCTGCTGGTATCGATTGTTGCGATCGTGGCCTTGATCGCTCGGCAGTTCGAGCAGCAGATGGTCACGTGGTCGATGTTTGGGATCGTGTTGGGGATTGCGTTGTTGTGGTTGTTTGCCAACGTCGAACGTCGCCGCGCGTTGCTTGATGACGTGATGAAGCGTTTTGGCGATCTGGACGGCTAGCAGGCCGCAGGTGGGCTAGCCGCTGGTGCCGTCGGGGGCGAAGGGGTGTCCGGCTCGCAGAGTCAGGACCGGCTCGTAGCAGCCTCCGGGTCGAGTCGTACCGTGGACATCGGCGAGTGGAGCGGCGTCGTGTCGGAACTCGATCAGGGTGAGGTCTGCGGGGGCTCCGGGTCGCAGGCGGCCGGCCTGGTCGTCCAGGCCCAGGATCCTGGCCGGTCGGGAGGTCACCGCGGCGAAGATGTCGGCTTCGGGCATCCCGGCGGCGAGCAGCTTGGACAGGGTTCGCGGCAGGTCGTGCTGCGGCGTGCTGCCGATGTGACTGGAGTACTGGTCGGTCGAAATCGTGTCGGGTGCAAAGCCTTCGCCGAGAGCGGTTTCGAGTTCGTTGAAGTCGAGCGATCCCATGCCGTGTCCGACATCAAACAGCACGCCTTTCTGGCGTGCCGCGAGGACTTCGGGGCGAACACGGCCGCCGGCGACGATTCCGTGCGGTTCGCTGCGGAACGAGTAGGTGACCACGTCACCGGGTCGCAGCAAGTCGAACTGTTCGGCGAACGGCCAGTCGTCGGGTTCTCGGAGACCATACAGCAGTGGCCGATCGGTGGAGTTGGCGGCCTGGAGTGCGCGATCGAGTGCCAGTCGCGGGTCGGTGGATCCTGAGGAGGCTCGGCTGCAATTGATCGAGATTCCCCAGATCAGCGGTCCGCCATCAGTGATTGCTTCGACACAGGCGTCGACATCGAGCCAATCGGGATCGTCGAGGCAGGGTCGCTGAGTGCTTTCTCCGAGCCGCGAAATGCTGATCGCCAGTCGCACTCGGGTTCGAGACCCGCGGATCGTTTCGTCGCGGTAGTTCGCCCAGTTGTCGGCTCCGGCGTCTCCTTGTGAAAGCACCGTGGTCACGCCTCGGGGCAGAAACTCACGGTCGGGGTCGACACCATGCTTGGATCCGCTGCAGGCGGGGTGAGCGTGCAGGTCGAGTAGGCCGGGCAGCAGGATGGCGTCGGGGAATTCGAGAGTGCGTCGGGCGGGCGAGTCGTCGGGCGGATCGATGGCGGCGATCGTCTGACCGGAAACTCCCACCCGTCCAGGCCTGTCGCGGCCGGTCTGCGGGCAGACGATTCGGCCGGCGTGGATCAGGAGGTCGAATGGGTCGGAGTTCATCGGGGTGTGGGCCAGAGGCAGGCGGTTGGGATCAGAGTCGAAACTTGAAGGTTCGGCGGTACCAGCGGTAGATCCACTGGTAGGCGGTCCGCGTATCGACGAGGAACCGTGACCGGCCTCGCAGCCCGGTTTTCAGCAGCGGCGTATCCTGTCTCAGGAGCACGGTCGCCTGGTAGGCGGGGCTCAGCGGTCGTTCGCGGCCCTGTCGATCGGTCGCCGTCGCCAATTCGCCTCCGAGCTTGTTCGACAGCAGTTCGGGGATGAATTCGAGGTCGCGACGCGAGATCTTTTCGATGAATCCTTCGTAGATCCGATCAGCCAGGTGGTCGAACTTGAGTTCGACTCGGGTTGGCGAACGGGTCAGTTTGAGAGTCACTTGGCGGGTGCCGGTGCTGGATTGACTGACGACGGTGAGTTTCAGGACGGTGGGTTGGTTGGTGGTGATGGGTTGGTCGAAGTCGGGCAGCAGGTCGGCGAGTCGTGTGATGGGTTTTGCGTGATTCGAGGTGACGCGATCGCCGCGGACGATGCCGGCCTGTTCGGCGGAGGTGTTGTGGAGCACGGACGAGACGGTGAGGCCATTGGGTCCTGAGGTCCCGGTGAATCCGAGGGCTTCTTCGGCCGAGACCATATCGTTGCGGTCTCCCTGGTCGATGACGACGACGGCTTGGTATTCGTCGTCGGGAGCGATCGAGAGCAGGTGTGTGCGTTCGGGCAGGAAGCAGTTGCGGTTGCGGTCTTCGAGTGGTGTTCCGTGCCAGGCGGCGAGTTGATCGTTTGGCGAGTTGAGTGGTGCAGCGGGGACCCGTGACGGTGCGACGACGGTCCCCGCGTGGGGTGCTCGCACTGTCATTCTCCGGATTTGCTTTTGAAACTCGGCCAATTGCGTCTTGGCCGCTTTCCGGTTCGCTCGAGCCAGTTCTTCTCGCGGCCGGTCGTCGAGAGCATTGGCGACCGAGATGCGGATCAGCTGCACCTGTTGTTGTTGTTCGAGTCGGACCTGTTCGAGTTCGAGGGCGGGGTTGTCGAGTACGGCGAGTGTTTCGCCGGCGGCGACCTGTTCGCCGGGTTGAACGGGTCGGCCTTCGAGTCGTCCTGGGGCTGGGGTGTAGATGTGTCGGACGGCGTGAGGTTCGATCAGGAACAAGGCCTCGACGTGCAGCGGCAGGGGGATGGACAGGCCGGTGGCGATCAGAGTGACGAACAGGCCGAGGGAAATCGCGATCTTGGGACGGCTCAATGGTTCGATCCTTGGAGCGGTGACCTGTTTGTAGACGTTCAGGATGAGGTTGAAGAGGATGGTGCTGATCGAAACGAAGCCCAGGGCGATGCCGATGCTCTGGAGACCGTAGGGTTTCAGTACGGTGTAGAGGAAGATGAGGATTGCGGCGAGGATGAACCAGCGGTACAGGCCCGCGGCGATGGCGAATATCACGAATCCGACTCGACCGGTTTCGGGCATGAACGGGTCCGGCTTGGCCTCGATCCCCAGGCAGTACCAGCCGAACCAGTCGCGGAGTAACCGGTCGGCCTTGGGCCGGAGATTGGGGATTTCGAGCAGGTCCGACATCATGTAGTAGCCGTCGAACCGCATCAGCGGGTTGGCGTTCCAGATGACGGTGCTGATCGCGGTCACGAAGAAGACGTTCAGACAGAGGTGGTGGATGAGTCCGGACTGAGTGTTCCACCAGATGTAGATGGCGAATGCCGAGATGACGACTTCGATGTACATGCCCGCGGCGCCGATGGAGATGCGTTTCCATTTGCTCTTGAGCATCCAGCTGTCCGAGACATCGCAGTAGAGGCAGGGGCTGAAGACCAGCAGCATTACTCCCATCGCGTGGCATTCGCCTCCGAAATGCTTGCACGAGAGTCCGTGGCCGAATTCGTGGATCACCTTGCAGGTGCCCAGAGTGATCCAGAGGTACATCAGGTTGGGCCAGCTGAAGAACTGCTGAAAATCGGGCAGTTGTGCGGTGAAGGTCTCGAACTGTACGGCCAGCAGGATCCAGCTGGAGATGACGAACAGTAGGGTCACAGTGACGACGGCGGGGTGATAGACCCAACTGACGAAGGGGTAAAGTCGTTTGAGTACGGCTTCGGGGTCCCAGCCGGGGAGCCTCACGTAGAGCAGGCTCTTCATGGTGTTGAACAGCTTCTTCTTCTTTTCGTCGAAGTCGAGTTTGGCGAGTGAGCCGCCTTGGCCGATGCGGTTCGAAAAAACGAGTCCCTTTTGGTGCAGATCGGTGATCAGGTGTTGGATGTCCGAGAGTTGCAATCGGACGGTGGGCAGCACGTCGTGAAGTGCGTCGCGGAGTTCTTCGAGGTGTCGGTCGCCGTTGAGCAGTTGCAGGCAGTGGTACTGCTCGGGTTGCAGCCGGTAGTACTTCAGGCCGACGGGGTCCTTGATGACCCAGTACGAGACGCCCAGGTACTCGATCTGCTCGTAGATCAGGTCGTCACGGACCTGCAGCGGGATCGGTCGCCGGTTGGCGGATGTCAGCGAAGCGGCCGAACTCATCGAGTGCTCGCGGTATCGATCCTGATCTCGGCGGTCAGTCCATGTCTCAGCAGTCCGCCGAGATTGGCCACTTCGGCCCAGACCCTGACGTCTCGCTTACCCACCAGGCTGACTCCAGGATCGATGTAAACCAGCCGGCCGGGGAATTTCGCCTGTCTAAACTCGCTGGGCAGAGCATCGTTGCGGTCTTCCGAGTCGATCAGTTGGATGATGACCTTCTGTCCGGGTCGAAGGTGGATGGCTTGTCCCAGGGGGATTCGGCCTTCGACTTTCATGGTCGAGACATCGACGAGTTCGATGACGGGGTCGCCCTGGCGGATGGTTTCGCCTTTTTGCTTGAACCGTCGGGTAACGATGCCGTCGAAGGGAGCCTTGAGTCGGTAGGTGTTGAGTTGAGCTTGGGCGAGTGTGGTGTCGAGTACGGCGACGGCCTGATCGTGGATGGCCTGTTCGATTTGCAGTTGGCTGCGTTGTTCGGCCAGGAACAGGCGCCGGATTTCAATTTTTGGCACGACGTCCATGCCGGCGTTTCGGTTGGCCAGCAGAGCCTGTTCGTGCTCATTTTTTGAGACGGCGTAACTGGCCGTGGCGTAGCGTTTGTGGACGTTGTTGGTGGCTTTTTTGTGGGCGCTGTTGAGTGCGGCGACGGCAACCTCGTCGTCAAGCTTGGCAATCACTTCACCCTGCTTGACGTGTTTGCCTTCGTGGAGATCGAGGTCCGAGATGGTGCCGACGCGGTCGAAGCCGAGCAGGACCTGGCGGAGCAGCTTGACGCGGAAACCACTGGCGGTGACGGTTTGAGCGGAATTAGGCTGGATGGCGGGACGCGTGTCGGGGATCGTCAGTTGCCGATCCTGTGCCGCGGCGTCGAGCAGCCAGAGTGAGCAGAGGGCCAAGACGCAGGCGAGAGCGAACCGGTTGACGGTTGTGGATGCGGTGTTGGCTGCGGTGTTGGGTTTGTTTGTGATTCGACTCATCGTGGTCCCTGTTCTCCTTGGGATCTCGGGTGGATCTCCATTGGGCCGTACGGCCGATAGTGTAGTCGCCGCGGGTGGGGCGACGGAACACGAGATCGGCGGATTGGCTCGCGGTGGGCGGCCGATCACTTCTTGAGTTGCTGGAGGACTCGTTTTGCGTCGATTCGGATGCGGTCGGGGGTCTGGTTGCTTGTCAGCGGTGTGATGGCTGCCTGGAAGTTGGAGCGTTGCTTGTCGTCGAGTGAATCGGCGATGTTGCCGACGGCCTTGAAGGTCAACTGCAGCAGTAGCCAGCGTTGTTCGAAGGCTTGGACTTCGGCCCTGGTTTTCGGTTGCGAGAGATCCAGGCTCGCTCGATCGTCGGCAGCCTGGCGGATCGTGTCGTTCAGGACGGTCAGTCCCTGCAGTTGGCCTTGGCGGATCAGTGACACGGCTGCGTTGTATCGGACGATGGGGTCGGTGTCTGTGAGCAGTGAGTCGAGGCGTCGGAGTGCTGTTTTGGACGAGAAGACACCGAGGGCGACGGTGGCGTCGCGGCGTAGAGCGGTATCGTCGTCGTTGAGGATACGTTCGAGACCGGTCAGCAGTCGAGTTTTGTCGACGTTCGCCTTGCGGTCGATCGCCTGTTTGCCGGCCGAGGCGATGGCTTGGAGAGCGGCTTGTCGGACGGCGGGGTCGTGGTTCTCCGAGAGTGCCGTTTCGAGTACAGGGATGGTGGCTTGTGGCACGTCGACCAGGCCCAGGAGTCGGACCAGCATGACTTTTTGTTGCAGGCGATCGGCCTGTTGTTCGGGAGTTGATTGTTGTGCGAGTGTTCTGTTGGTGAGATCGGCGAGTGCGTTGGCCAGGGGGGGGTGTCGTTCGAGCGGGATGCCGGTTTCGGTGGCTTTGCCCGAGTTGAGCAGTTGAGCCAGGTCGTGGAAGGCTCGGCCACGTCGATGAGTGTTGTCACGGCCGAGGTTGACGATCAGGGTCTGCCAGTCCTGTGTCTGAGAGCCACTCCAGCTGAACAGCAGGAACAGTCCGACGATGCCGGCGACGATCAGCGAGGGGATGATGAACAGTTGAGCGATGAATCGCCCGGACGGCGGTTCGACGGGAGGCAACGGGTTGTCGGCGGGTTCGTTGTTGACGTTGTTCATGGTGTTCACCATCGACCATTCTGATGATTGTTGGCGCGAGCGTCGAGGGATCGGGAGTTGTGGTGTTGTCGGAGGTGTGTGGCGATGAGGGGCTTTCTCTTTGGCGGGGATTTCGTACAATCGATATTCTCCCGCACCCCTAGCTCAATTGGATAGAGCGTCGGTCTACGGAACCGAAGGTTAGAGGTTCGAATCCTCTGGGGTGTACTCGACGCAACGTTTGCCGAACGCTGGATTTAGCGTACCTGCCCGTGTCGGGCAGTGCGGCCTTGGAACTGGCCCAGGACGAAACAAAGATTGCGATACGTGTGGTACCTGATCGTTGTCGCCTTTCATTGTGTCGCCGGGACCGATGTGGTTTACGCTGTCGATCAAACGCTGCGTGGCCACGCAGGTTCAACAACTGGACTGGACTGGCACCCCGGAGGTGAATGGCTGGCCTGCGGATGCTTCGACAAAACGATCGGGATTTGGAACGTGAAAACCGGAAAGCGACAGCGAAAGCTCTCCGGGCATACACACTATGTCTATTGCGTTGCGTGGAACCGGGATGGCACAAAGCTCGCCAGTGCGAGTTATGACCGAACCGTTCGAGTGTGGGACACGAAAACCGGCCGCGAAATCCACAAGCTCATCGGCCACACCGCTCCGGTGCTGGGCGTCGTGTGGAGTCCCGATGGCTCGAAACTGGCCAGCGGAAGCTTGGATAAGACGGTTCGTGTGTGGAATGCCGCCAATGGTCGGAATCTCCGCGTGCTCAAAGGGCACACGCATTACGTGATCAGCGTGGACTGGAGCCCTGATGGAAAACAGCTGGCCAGTGGTGGATTTGATAACACGGTCAAGCTGTGGGATCCCACCATCGGCGAAGAGACCCGGACTCTGAAGGGGCATACGGGTGCCATTGAAATGGTGAGCTGGAGTCGGGACGGAACAAGACTGGCAAGCGGTGGCCGTGACCTTTCGGCGATTGTGTGGGCGATGCCTGAGGGGAAGCAACTGCGCGTGCTCAAGGGCCACAAGCGTCGGATCGAAAGCGTCTCGTGGAGGCGGGACGGTTTGCAGTTGGCAACTGGCAGTCAGGACGGAACGGTCAAAGTGTGGGACGTGGCCACGGCAAAAACGCTCCACACGCTGGCCGGTCACAAGAAGCCAGTTCGAGGTGTCACCTGGTCGCCGGACGGTAACTTGTTGGCGAGCGGGAGCGACGATCACTCCATCAAGTTGTGGGACATGGCTCGTCGCGACAGTCGATTCGGGCGGTGACAAACCTGACGGCACCGACACCCGTTCGCTAAAAGAGTGGGCGTGAGCGTTGACGACCATTCTCTTGTCATCTCCCCCGCACGGCTCCAGGGGCCGTGGTTCGGATCTGGGGGATTGCACGCCGGGGCTGGGGTGGGGAGACTGCTCTTTTCCTGTCCGAGCCTGCCGTGTGCGCTGTTTGAATTCGGCCCAGCCGCCTCGCTGGGCTGCGTGATTGACGAGTAGCCTGCACACTCGGCTGTCCGAACCCGGACGTGGAAACTGGCACTGATTGCCCCGCAAGCGAGACGTGTTTCTGTCCAATGGTCACGGATCGGGTTGTGACAGTCAGGCGAAGTTTGACGGCGGAGAGCCGCCTGATATATCAGTCGTGTTGATCGTGCCGATTCTGTCAGTGGTTGCGTCTGTCGTACTGGACCAGCCGTCGCGATCGAGGGGTTGTTATCTGGAGTTGCGGAAATGAAGAGGACCTGGGTGACTAATCGTGCGACCGTGTGGGAATGGGCCATCTTGGCGACGGCAGGGATTGTGGTTGCCGCCGTTCCTGAAGTGGCACCGGCCGCCGAGTTGCCGGTGGGGAGAAATTCGGTCGTTCTCAGCAGTGCATTGGATCGCTTCGATGACGATCACGTTGGTTTGCCTCGACCCGATACACATGCGCCGGCCGGCCTGATGGGGGACCACCCGCATCAGACCGGCGAGGTGATGGCCGAATACAAGTTCATGCATATGTCCATGGACGACAACCGCGTCGGTCGTGACGTGGTCAGTGACATGGCGGCCCATACCGCCACGGGCACGACGTTCATGGTCGTGCCGACGCGGATGGACATGAGTATGCACATGGTACACATGATGTACGCTCCGTCGGACGAGGTCACCCTGTACCTGATGCCGAAGTGGACATCGGTCACGATGGACCACCGCCGGATGGACGGGACCACGTTTCGGACACACAACGAGGGATTCGACGACATGGCCGCCGGGGCACTGTGGCTGCTGGATCGCGACGATGGAACGGAGTGGATCGCCAACCTGGGCTTCAGTGTGCCGACCGGTGACCTGAACAACATGACCAACCGCGCGATGCCTCCGATGAAGACCTTGTTGCCGTATCCGATGCGTCTGGGGAGTGGCACCTTCAATGCCCGTCCGGGTCTGACCTACAAGACCTTATGGGAAGACAGCAGCGCCGGGTTCCAGTTTCAGGCCGACCTCCCCATCGGGAGGAATTATCGGGGCTACTCGGTGGGCAACGTCTACCAGCTCACCGGTTGGTATTCGAAACTTCTGACCGAACGTTTCAGCACGAGCGTGCGAATCGAGGGACTGATGCGTGAGAACTTCGACGGCATCGATGGGGAACTTGCGGTGATGGCTCCGATGGCTCGAACGGACATGCGGGGTGGTGACTCGGTCAACCTCGGCCTGGGCTTGGTGTGGACCCTCGAGGATGCAAGCCGTCTGAATTTCGAATGGGTCAAGCCAATCGCCCAGGACCTTGACGGTGTCGGGTTGGAGACGGACTTCCGGTTCTTTGTCAGTTGGTCGAAGGCCTGGTAGGTTCGTTGTAACGCAAGCCACGATGCCGGGGGGCGTGGTTCGGATCTGGCGGTTACCGCCGGTGAGTTGAACGCCGGGGCTGGGGTGCACCCCGATAGGAATCTCAGGAAAGAATCCTCAACGGCAGTTGTCGTTCACTCCCGGGCACCGCTACG
>CAVOEV010000144.1:0-11794 GCA_963694825.1 Planctomycetota bacterium | reverse complement strand
CCACGGCGGTCGAGAAGTGCAGATCATGCAGATGATCGCCACGTCCACCGGAGGACGCTACTACTTTCCCGACGACCCCAGCCTGCTGCCGTCGATCTTCATCAAGGAAGCCAACACCTTGAAAAGGACGATGATCCAGAACGAAACACTGCAGCCCGAAGTCGGCTTCCCCTCACCCATTCTCAAGGGACTCGACTCGCTCCCCAAACTGCACGGCTATGTCCTGACTACCGCCAAGCCACGAGCGGAATCGATCCTGCAAACGCCGCCCAAGGAGAACGAACTGGGTGAAGGAGAAATCGACCCGCTGCTGGCCATCTACAAAAAAGGACTCGGCACCACCGCCGCATTCACCTCAGACCTGTCCACCAACTGGGGTAGGGACTGGGTCTCGTGGAGCCAGTATCAGGCGTTTCTGCAGCAACTGGTGACACGGATCTCTCGAGTCCACCGCAAGGGGCACCTCAGACTCTGGAGCTACGCCGAAGGCAGCCAGGGGACCGTCGTCGTCGAAGACTTTCACCCCGACCCGGCACCGCTGAACCTCGTTGCCGCCGTCGCCGGACCTCACGACCGAACCGAAACACTGACGCTCAAGCAGGTCGGCCCCACCCGCTACCAGGCGCACTTCCCGCTGTGGGGCAAAGGACGGTACCAGGTCCGTGCCAACGCCGAAGGCGATGGACGAAAGGAGACCGCGCACGGGGGACTCATCGTTTCCTACTCGCCCGAATATCTCAAATTCAACTCCGACCCGCTGGTACTCCAGGAAATTGTCGACAAGACCGGAGGCCGCATGCTCGATCCGTCGACCAAGTCGCAGCAGATCTACAACCGACGAACTCCCAAGTCCAGCTCCCGACAGGTCTTCGACTGGTTCCTGATCGGTCTCGCCTTCCTGATACCACTCGATGTCGCCATCCGACGCATTCAGATCGATCCCCGCGTGATCTTCGCCGCCTTCCGACCCGCTCGCGCCGCCTCGACGCAAACCATGGGCACACTGCTGCAAAGAAAACAGGCGGTCAGCTCGAGACTCGATGCCCGACCGGATGACTCGACTTCAACCAACACATCCTCCACCACGACACAACCACCCGAACACCTGACACGATCGCACGAACCCTACGCACCCACACAGCCGGGACCAACATCCGGCAAGGCTCCACAGCTGGAATCACCTGCTGAAGATGAAGACAAGATGTCGACCACCGAACGACTGCTGGCGATCAAACGACAACGCGCTGAACACGACAACGATCCGGATGCGACTTGAACCAGCACAGCCCGAACACCACTCAACCCCAACCGTTTCTGACACCACGACTGACACCAGGACCTGTTCGAGATGACCAACGACAGCACGACTCCCGACACCGACCAGCCGGTGAACGAACCGACCGCTTCGCACGCCACGCCGACCACCGATTTGCAGGATGCCGAGGCCAACGCGTTTCGCGAAGACTACCAGCGAATCCGCGAGGCCATCGGATCGGTGATCGTCGGACAGCAGCGGGTCATCGATTCGGTCCTCACCGCCATGTTCTGCGGCGGAAACGTGTTGCTCGAAGGTGTCCCCGGACTGGGCAAAACCGAACTGGTCAAGTCGCTCGCCCGAGTGCTCGACCTCGACTTCCGACGCATCCAGTTCACTCCCGACTTGATGCCCGCCGACATCATCGGCACCAACATCATGAACACCGACGAATCGGGACGGTACCAGTTCGAATTCCGCCGCGGACCCATCTTCACTCAACTGCTGCTCGCCGATGAAATCAACCGGGCCTCGCCCAAGACTCAGTCGGCACTGCTGGAAACGATGCAGGAAGGTACGGTGACCGTCGGAGGCGAAGTCTCGGTGCTCGAACAGCCGTTCTTCGTCCTCGCCACACAGAACCCGATCGAGCAGGAAGGCACTTACCCCCTGCCCGAAGCTCAGCTCGATCGGTTCATGTTCAAGGTCGTCGTCGGTGGCCTGGATCGTGAAGAACTCAATGAAGTCGTCAGCCGCACGATTCTCAAGCGACCCATCTCTCTCCCGGTCCTCCTCGACGGAGACGCGATCCTGAAAATCCGCCAAACACTCGACAAAGTCGTCGTCGCCGATCCGGTCAGAGACTACGCCGTGAGACTGGTCCTGGCCACTCATCCCAACAACGAAGACGCGCCCGATGGCATCAAGCGTTTCGTCCGCTGGGGAGCCAGCCCCAGAGCGGCCCAGGCACTGATCAAGGCCGGACGCGTCCGGGCGCTGGCCGAAGGACGCGCTCATGTCGGATTCGATGACATCGACACGTTCGCCACCGAAGTGCTGCAACACCGCGTGCTGCTGAACTACGACGGACAAGCCGAAGACGTGGACGTCGCCGCACTCGTGGCCGATTGCCTCGACTCGCTCGAACAATCCAACTGATCCGCTCGCTCCTCTCCCCTTTCCCCTTTCCCCTTTCCCTCGCTCCGGCCTACCCCGATGAACGTCGACGCCTCCACCAACCAGCTGACCTCCCTCGTCAACAACCAGATCCTCGCTCGGCTCGAACGACTCAGGTTGCAGCCGAATCGCCGCAAGACGAATCGGACTCAGGGAGAACACGCGTCGGGCAAGGGAGGCAGCAGTACCGAATTCGCCGACTACCGCAACTATGTCGACGGCGACGACATTCGCTTTGTCGACTGGAACATCTTTGCACGGCTCAATCGGCCGTTCATGAAGCTGTATCAGTACGAGGAGGTAATGCACGTCGCGATCCTCGTCGACGGATCGAGTTCGATGAAGTTCGAAGGCAAGTTCGAGCGAGCCTGCCAGCTGGCCGCGGCGTTGGGACTGACGGCGTTGATGGGTGTCGAACGGATCAGTGCCTACGTCGTCGGCCAAGACGGCCAACCTCCCGTTGTCATGCCACCCTGCAGCGGCCGAGCCAGCATGAAACGACTGTTCGACTTCTTCGAACGAGCCGAATGTGGCGGCGATGCACCGATCGATGCGGCCGTCGAAGCCATGCTCCGCCGACATCGTGGCAAAGGACTCGCCATCGTCCTCTCCGACTTCCTCACACCAGCATCCCTCAAACGACCCTTCAACCTGCTCTACAGCGCCGGACTCGAAATCTTCGCTCTGCAAGTACTCGGTCCGACCGAGATCGATCCGGAACTCAGCGAAGACCTCACCGGTGACCTGAGACTGGTCGACAGCGAACATGGCGGCACGGTCGATGTGTCTTCGATCGGAGAACTCCACGGCATCTATCGCGATCATCGCGAACGACTCGAAGAGCATGTCCGACGCCAGTGCCGCATGCGCAATGGCCGGTTTCTCTCGATCAGCTCACAAGCACCACTCGACTGGGTCCTCTTCGATCTGCTCCAGCGACAGGGGTGGTTGAAATGAACCCCGCCGGTTTCCTGTCCCCATCGTTGGCCTGGCTCTTCCTGCTGGTGATCCCCCTGGTCATCGTCTACTTCCTCAAACTCAAACGGCCACGCCTGGAAATCCCGTCACTGGTGCTCTGGCACAGCGTGATCAACGACCAGCGAGTCAACTCGCCGTTTCAGCGATTCAAGAAACACCTGCTGCTGTGGCTACAGCTGCTGATCCTGTTGAGCCTGATCATGGCGGCGATGCAGCCGTACCTGCGAGGCGGACCGGGATCGGCTTCGAACCTGCCGATCCTGATCGACTGCTCGGCCAGCATGGCCGCCGTCGACTCGCCCGACGGACCAACACGACTCGAACGGGCCAGGAAACGCGTCGAGACACTCATCGAGGCGACTCTGCCGGATCGCATCTGCCTGATCGCCGTCTCGGACAGCGCACGGCAGATGACCGAGTTCACCAACAACAAACGGATTCTCAAAGACGCACTCGACAAACTCACCGTCCGCGATGTTTCGAGCAACCTGGCCGATGGGCTGAGAATGGCGCAGGCACTGGCTCGACGCGAAACCATCGCCAACGTCGTGCTCGTCTCCGATGGTAACTTCAGCGGACTCGACACCAGCGCCAACGGCGACGTCATCGCTCCGGTCGATGTCGAACTTGCCTTCGAATTGCAATACGAAAAACTCGATACGTCTGCCCGCAACATGGGCATCACCGCATTCAATGCACGACGCCAGACGGCCGTCCTCGCCGACGATGGACTGACACCGTGGAACGTGTTTGTCCGAGTCGACGGATCGCCCGGTTCCGAAACGTCCGGTGAAGTACGACTGGAACAGGACGGACAGGAAATCGGACGCCAACCCATCGCTCTCGAACCCGGCCAGTCCAAGCGACTGGTCTACTCGCTCGAAGCCTCGGGCGTCAGCAACCTCGTCGCTCGCATCGTCACCGACGGCTTCGACGGCCTCGACTCCGACAACGTCGCCTACCTCCACCTACCCATCTCGCGGTCACTGATGATCTGGTGCGATACGAAACTCGAAAGCTACCGCCATGCACTGGCCGTCTTCCCCGATATCGTCGTCTTCCCAGGCCCACCCGCCGCAGCACAACCCGACGTGTTCGACCTGGCGATTACCGAAACAACCGAAAAAGCCAACCCGAACCTCGAAGCGTCCGTCCGACTCGTCGTCGGGCAGATTCCCGAAGACCTGTCACGCCTGATCACGACTCGCACCGGAATCTCGCCCGTCGTCGACTGGAACCGCAGCAGCCTGCTACTGCAACACGTCAACCTCGACAATATCCAGATCACCGATGAACCGGTCCGAGGCGACGACGTGCTCGATCAACACGTTCGAGAAGCCGGGTATGAAATCCTCGCCACCGGGCGATCCGGGCCGCTCGTGCTGGCACGGCATGCGCCCGGCAGACAAGCCTATCACCTGCTGTTTCACACCGATCGCTCGACTTTGCCCTACCGAGTCGGATTCCCCATCCTCGTCAAGAACTCGATCGATATCACTCAACACGCCGCCGGACTCGCCGAGGTCCAGGGGCAACCGACTCGAGTCCTTCGCCCTAGAACACTCGAAGCCAACCAGACCTACACCGTCACCGGACCGGGCGTTGCGGACCAGACGTTCCGAACCGGACCCGATGGAGTGCTCTCGGGGATCCCGGCACCTCGTGTAGGACTCTACACGATCAACGATTCGGACCGCCTGGTGGCTACCGTCGGAGCCAGCGTGCTGGATTCCGGCGAGTCGTCTCTGGCCGCTGCTGACGAGATCGTCCCGCGGGACGAGGAACTCAGGGTCACGGCGTCCACCACCACGATCGACACCGACCGACCACTGTGGCCTATCCTCGCATGGATCGCCTTTGTCGTTCTGCTGGTCGAATGGTGGTATTTTCAGAGCAACACGGTTCGAGTGGCCCGCTAGCCCATCTCATCATGCATCCCATGCATCCCATGCACCGCCTCCTGCCAGCCTACCTCGCCATCGCGATCATCCAGGCTCTGGCCGTCGGCCCCGGCACCAGCCTGCTGGCCACAGCAGCTGCTGACGATTTCGAAAAACCAGCCGGCGTCACACCGACTGTCGATTCTGAAAACGAACCGGTCGATCCGCGGCTGAGTATCGAGTTCAACCGCCGCTACCAGGACCTCCGCAGCGGCTCACCACTCTCGATCGACTGGACGCTGAAATGGCGAGGCACGCGGCTGCCCAAAGGGTATCTCGACGTCCACATCGTCCAAGGCCGCCGTATCCGAGGCCGACTGATCAGCCGACGTCAACTGGTACTCACTAACTCGGGCACACGCTTCCGCACTCTGCTGCCACCATTCAACACCGACAGCGACCCATTCAGCCCGCTGGACATCCGAGCCTTCTTCATCAGCGACGCAGGCACTTTTCCGCTTGGAGAACGATCGCTCCGCGTCGCCGGGCCACTCCGCAGATCCTTCGTCGTCGCCTTCTGTGAAGCCTGGCAGAATAATAGCTCACCCGAAGAAATCGAATTCACCAACAGCCTCGGCGTCGAATCACAGCTCGCACAATCCTTCGCTCAACATGGAAATGACGCCAACCAACGTATGGTGGCCACCTACCCGGCACGCATCTATCCCGCCGACGTCCCCGCCAATCCACTCTGGTTGTGCGAATTCAACCTGCTCGTCCTGCTACCCGACGGACTGCGAGACCTGAGACGAAACCAGCTGCAGGCCATCTCGAAATGGGTCGATGCCGGAGGCAGCCTCGGCGTGTTCGTCAACGGACCACTCGACAAGGCCCACGAGGAATTCGTCAACCGGCTCGCTCGCTCGCATCGCAGCGAAAGCCTACTGACACTCGACCGAGACCGACAACCGCATCTGACACAAAACCCGTCGCGACTCCACAAAGGACTCGGACGAGTCGTCATTCACCAGGAACTGCCGCTGCAGGACGGATTCCGGACCTCGACAGCCTGGAACACCAGCGTCGCCTTCCTCTGGAGTCGACGGCACGAGGTTCGAACGGCCCACTCGCAGTCACCGCCCATCACCACTACACGCGGACTGCTGCCCGGGATCGATACTCCTACACCGCTGCGACCGATGCGACCGCAAACGCCAGCAACTCGACCCGCCGCCACCGCAATCACATTGGAAGCGCCGCCTCCGACCGAGGCGGGAAACTTGACGTCGGAGATCAAGTGGCGACTCACGTCTGTCAGCAGCCTGGTTCGCCGACTGACTCCCGACGACTTCGAAGTCGTCCCCATGTGGCTGCTCGGCCTGCTTCTGGTCACCTACGTCGTCGTGATCGGCCCCGTCGATTACGTCGTGCTGGGTTGGCTCCAACTCCGCAAGTGGACCTGGATCGTCTTTCCACTGACAACGCTCGCCTTCACCATGTTGATCATCTGGATGTCGCACGAGTACATGGGCACCAGTGGCGATGCCCGTCGTGTGCTGTTTCGCGACATCGGAGACGATGGGCAGCTGGTCCGAGAGAACCGATTCGAACTGCACCTGTCCGGCTCTCACACAACCCTGGTCACCAACATCGAACATGGCCTGTTCACTCCAATCAACTACCGTGGCTACTTGTCCGTCAGGCAATTCGACCCCGGCCAAAGATTCCGTGCGAATCCCACTCTGGCCGAACCGACCGAATACGTCGGCACAATCCCATCCGAATACGCCGCGATCCAAGACCTGCCGCAGTGGTCTCCTCAGGTCAACCGCGTCTTCCGGATCGCACCTCCGGACCCGGTCCCGGCATTCGATTGGGACCGGGTCCGACCCGAACAACTGGCCAGCGACGCCGACGCACGGGCCAGGTTCCATGAAGCCGTCCGAGGCTCCTTCGGACCGCACTGCCGGGCACTGCTGTTCCACGGAGACCTGGATGCCAAGGATCTCTGGCAGCCCAAAGTGCCGCTGTTCCTCAAAGATCTGGGGATCAAACAGTCGCAGCAGCGACGGCCCGGTATGTGGTACGAACAAGGACTCGCACTCCAAGCCAACCGCGGTTTTCTCAGAGACTCCTGCGTCCGACCCAGCCTGGGCGTCTTTCGAGTCGTCTCGCGAGTCTCGCCACACGGAGGCGATAATTTCGAAGACCTCGCGATGCTCGATCCGACCGACCCCGGCCAGTGGCTGCTCGTGATCGCCGTCGCCGAAGACAATAACCTGATCCTCTACCGACACCTCTACCACGATCTCCCGCACGACCCAACGACGGTGACTCATGTCCGTTGATGCCAAAACGCCAGCCCCAAACCCAGCCTCAGTACCAGGCGGGTCCAACCCGTCACTCGACACGACCACTCCGGTCGTCTCGATCGAAAACCTCCATGTGAGCTACGGACCGATCCACGCGGTCCAAGGCATCTCGATCCAGATTCCTCGTGGCGAGGTCTACGGATTCATCGGTCCCAACGGGGCAGGAAAAAGTACGACGATCAAGGTGCTGGCGACCCTGATCGGACGGTTCAGCGGCACGGTCCAGGTCAATGGGATCAACGTCGCCCAAAATCCTCACGCGGTCCGGGAACAAATCGGGTACATGCCCGACTTCTTCGGCGTCTACGAAGATCTCAACGTCCGCGAATACCTTCACTTCTTTGCCGCCGCCTACCGCATCTCACGTCAACAACGCAAGACCGTCGTCGACGATGTGCTCGAACTGACCGACCTGACTCACAAGATCTCCGACCAGGTCGATTCGCTCTCTCGAGGCATGAAACAACGGCTGGCCCTGGCCCGAGTGCTGCTGCACGACCCCGACCTGCTGCTGCTCGACGAACCAGCCAGCGGGCTGGATCCGCGAGCCCGCATCGAGGTCCGTGAACTACTCAAGGCACTCACCGAAATGGGAAAAACTATCCTCATCTCCAGCCACATCCTCCACGAACTCGCTCACCTGTGCACGCGGATCGGTATCATCGAAACCGGCACCATGGTCGCTCAAGGAACACTCGAAGATATCTACCGAAAGCTCAGTTTGATGCGAGTCGTCCACGTGCAGTTGACCGGCGCGGATCAGGATGTGATCTCCAAGATCGAAAACATCGAAGGCGTTTCGAATGTCGAAGCTCAAGTCGATCGGATCGCGATCCAACTGCTCGAAGACCACATGGCGGTCGAGGACCTGCACGAAGCGCTGGTTGGATTGGGACTACGGATCCACATGTTCCAACCCGAAGCGATGGACATAGAAACGGCGTTCATGAAACTGACCGAGGGCAAGACGGCATGAATCGCCGCTGGCCTCAACTCGGACTGCCGCTCCTGACCAAGGAACTGATCGAGCAGTCGGCACGGCGACGGACCTATTTCGTCCGCATGCTCTATGCCGCCATGCTGTTCCTGCTGGCCTTCTGGCAGTTCTCCGAAATCCTTTCGACCAGCGGTTCTAATGGACTCGCCATGCTCGGCACCGGGGCCGACATGTTCCACAGTGTCATTCGGCTGCAGTTCCTGGGCATCCTCCTGTTCTTGCCCGCCCTGACCTGCAGTGCCATCACAGCCGAGAAGGAACACAATTCGCTGACCGTGCTGCTGGTCACACGACTGGGCCCGTTGACCATTCTGCTCGAAAAACTGCTCGGTCGACTGGTCCCCATGTTCTCGTTTCTGCTGCTCTCGCTCCCGCTGCTCGCCTTTGCCTACTCGCTCGGAGGCGTCTCAACTCTCGAACTGATCAGCGGCATCGTGATGCTCGTGCTCGTCTGCTTCCACCTGGCCGCCCTGGCAGTCATGTGCTCGGCCTGGTGCTCCTCAACCGCCTCGGCCTTCGTCGGCACCTACACGCTGGCACTGCTCGGCTACCCTGTCCTGGTCATCGCCACCCGGCTCCTGCTCGAACACTTCGCCGCCAACACCGCTGCCGGGATTGGCTTCGGGACCGTGGCTGGAACCGCCGTCGGGATCGCTCGGGGATTCGCCTTCTCGCGGTTCGCGACTCCGATTCAACTGATCACCGAAAACCCCGCCCGGATCTGGATTCAGATCGTCGTGCTTGGGCTGCCGGCACTGGTCTACATCCTGATGGCCCGAGTCTTTCTGGTCAGTCGGTCGCAGGTCATTCACCGTAACTTCGTACTCAGGTTCTTTCGACAACTCGATCGCTTCTTCTTCTGGATCAACGAGTTCACCACCGGTGGAGTGATCCTGCTCCGCGACGATGTGAGGTTGCCCGAGGATCGACCGATCACGTGGCGAGAAACGCAAAAGAAGACACTGGGAACGGCTCGTTACCTGGTCCGCGTGCTCGTCTCGATCGAAACTCCATTGTTTCTCATCCTCGCCGTCGTGGCCGGGATGGCCTTCCAGACACGATTGGGTGTCGCCGCCGAAGCCCTGTACATCGTCTGGGCTCTGGCCGTGATGCTGATCACCGTGCACGCCACCAGCCTGTTCACCAGCGAACGCTCGCACCAGACACTCGACCTGCTGCTCGCCTCGTCGATGACTAGCAAAGAGATCATCCTGCAAAAACACCGCAGCGTCCGGCGGGTGATGTACGTGATGACCGTTCCGCTGGTCACCATCTTCCTGTTCGAATGCTGGTTCGCCGAAGGCACTCCCGGACTCGAAGAGGGGTTGTACGCCGTCCTTACTGTCCCGCTCGCAGCCTTTCAAGCCGCCTTCGTCCGCTACGACTACTTCATCTGCTCACTACTCTCAGCCATCGTCTATCTGCCGCTGTGTGGCTGGATCGCTCTGTGGATCGGCATCAAATCGAAGTCCCAGGTCCGAGCCATGCTGCTGACACTGCTGCTGCTCTTCGGTTGGGCTTTCCTGCCAACACTCGTCGCAGCCAGTCAGACCGACGAACTGGTGTACATGCTCCTGAAAAACCCACCGCTGGCTGTCGCCGCCTGCCTCTCGTCACCGTCGGTCATCGTGTTGATCAACCAGAATGCCGCAGCCGTCAACCTGACAAGTCCGGCTGACCACCTGTGGTACACCGCAGCCAACTTCACCGCCTACGGCCTGGCCTGGTACGGCCTCCGACACTGGTGCCTGGTCCACTCCGACCGGTTGCTCGGACGACTCGCCCCGAATACAAAAACAACAACCCCAGCCCCGATGCGCCCACCCGAGCGATTCGGGTCTCGGTGATGGCCACCGTGGCCTGGTGTGTCATCCCCACCCTGCTGGTATCGTGGCTCGAAACGGAATACCTTGTGTGGCGGCACCAATGGAACGGCTGGTTGTTCCTCTCGAGCCCCGCCGCCATCGTTCCACTCAACGAGTTCAGCGAATTCTCCACCGGGTGAAACCTAGGGTCGCCACGACAATCAACTTCCTCGTCTACGGTTCGCTCACCCTGTTCTTCCGACACGTCGCCATCAACACTGGCTCAAACACCCCGAATGAACCACCTGCCCGACCACGCCAGCCATACGCAACGGCCACCGGCCCTCCAGCCGCGCCGACTCAGGGTCGCCATGTTGCTGGCCGCCATCTGCGCCCTGGGCGACGCCTCGGCCCACGCGATCGAAATTGTGGATCTCAAGTGGGGCTTCGACGGAACGGCACATCCCGAAACGTTTACTCCGCTTTACGTGCTGGTGCGAAACGACGCGGCCGACGGGTTCGTCGGCCAGTTCGTGCTGAACAAACACGACGCCCTGGGAGGTCGTATCGGAGCCCCCCTGGTGCTACCCGTGGCACTCGCTCCCTCACAACAGAACTGGATTCGCTTCAGCGTTTACCTGGAAAACGGCGACGTGGTCGAAGGATCCGTCCAATCAACCTGGAATTGGCGTCTGCAGTGGTCGGGCAACCAGCAGGGCAACTCGCGACTCGAAGTCTCGCCCCGCCGCGGTCCGCCCGCCCGAGTGATGCTGCTGCCGCGTGGCGACGTCATCGCCGGAGGCTCGTTCGGGATCACCGTGCTGTTTGACGAGTTATTTCCCGCAAGTGTCACCACGACCGATGCTCTGGGCACAGTGTTCCTGGATCACGTCCCCCGCTGGCAGGATTCTCAACGACGTGCCTTCACCGATTGGCTCCGACGTGGCGGGCACGTTCAGGTGCTCCACGACTCGACCGGTCGCCACCCCCGATTTCCCTCCTCGCTCGGACTGCTCAACCCGCCCGACCCCGACACACCACCACTTCCTTCAGAACCCGACCTTGGGAATGGCACGGTTGAGTTTCATGCTCGAGGACGCGTCGACATCGACCCCGACTTTGTCAATTCGGTCACCAGACGCAACCGGCCGAACGACACGAGTCGGGCCGAGACCGAAGAGGCTGCCGATGGTGACTTCTCGAACAACTTCGGCGGCCTGTCCCGGTCGTCCGACATGGCCTTCTTCTCTCGCTTCAAACAGATGACCACGCCCGATCACAATTGGCTCGTCATCTTCGTTCTGGCCGGACTCTACTGGCTGCTGCTGTTT
>CAVOEV010000143.1:0-11831 GCA_963694825.1 Planctomycetota bacterium | reverse complement strand
CGCGTCCGACCCGGATGCGAAACTCGCCCGAGGCATCGGTACTGACGACTCGAAGCCCGTCAGAGACTCGGACCCCCGCCAGCGGTGTGCGGTTCGGTCCGGAAACGACCGAACCACGCACTTCGGTGCTTGGGACCGGGTGACCAAAGTGTGCCATTGCCTGGCCGCACGATCCGGTTGCGACCGTCAGTCCGACCGATGCGGCCTGTTGCAGGAACGTACGGCGATCGTTGTCCGGGCGGTTCACCTTGGTGTGGTTTCCTTGCTGTTGGCCATCTTCCACCAGTCGGGGCCTGTCGCATCGAGGATATCACGGATCGACTTCCGATCCGTTTCACTCAGACGCCGAAAACCTTCTTCGCGTTTCTGGTCATAGAGTATCGTCTTCAGTCGACTTGCGACGAGCGAAGCGACGGCCTTGGGCAATCGAGCGAATGCGGGCGATTGGACCAGGTAGCTGCAGGGGAACTGGAACAGTCGTTGTCGGAGGTCGAGTTGTCGAAGCGAGCGGCCGTGTTTGTCTTTGAGGCCTCGAGCGGAAAACTCGGCGGCAAACTTCGACGTGCCCTGAACCGGCGACTTCAATGCGAATTCATCGACAAACAGCATGTATCTGAGCAGATCCTCGGCGACTCGGGCGATGCGTCGTTTCGAAACGTCGCTGCGGAAGTTGGCCGGGCGATCGAGTGCCTTGTTGTAGAGTTGGTCGTAGTGGTTGACGGTGTCGGTTTCGAAGTGGGCCCGGGTGATCAGATTGTGCATTCGGGATTGGTGTTCGAGCACCATGAGTGCGACGAGGTCGCTGTGGGGCGCGAGGTACATGTTGGTGTCGAGCCGTTTGTCGAGCCGTGTGAGGTTGGCTCCGGCCTGGTAATCGAAATCCTTGGCTGGTGTTTGGAGCGAGATCACGGTGTTTCCCATGTGCCGCATCGAGCCGTGGGTGCCGGTGACGTAGTAGCCTCCCCAACGTTGTCGAAAGGGGCTCGAGTGATCGGTGACGAAGGTGCGGGCACTGAAGTGAGGTTGTCCCGAGGGTGCGGTGTAGAGCGAGCGGACGACGGGGCCGGGGACATTATTGGTCCGACGGTTGGCTTGGCACAGCAGGCACTGGCCTCGATCTCGCTCGAACTGTGGTGAGCGACTTCGAGTTTGCGGCAGCGTGTAGAAGACGCCTCCGAGCTGATCGTCGATCGAAATGATCTCGATCATTTCGCCGTACTGGACCCAGGCGACGTAGGTGTCGTCGTTGAAGTAGATGGCACGAGGTTGTCGCGGTGAGATGCGTCGGATCTGGACGCTGGTTTTTGAGAAGACGAGGACCTGGGACGAGACGGGGATATCGAGTGCTTTGAGGACAGCGGGGAGGAATCCGTGTCGAGTGGTGAATGGCAGTTTCTGTTTGCCGAGGTCCAATTGTTGTTGCAGCCGGGTGATGCGATTCGAGGCAGGCTGGTTGTGGTAGTTGATTGGGGCGAGTTCAAAGTCCTTGGTGGTCTGTGCGGTCAAGTCGTCTGTGAGGCCAACTTGCAGGGCCAGGATCACGAGCGAGACGCGAATGGTTTGGTTGATCGACAACATGTCCGTATCGTGGCGGGTCTGCGGCTTTGCCGGCAAGGGTGTTGGGAACGAGAGTGAAGGCGATGGACGGCTTGGAACGGACTGGCAGTGGTCACGAAGCAGTCGACGGCATGTTCCTGAATATTGCTCATCGCGGCGATTCGTCGAACGCTCCGGAAAATACGATGTCGGCATTCGAAGCGGCGATCGCGGCCGGGGCATCAGCCGTCGAGTTGGATCTGCGTCGAACAGCCGACGGTCAGGTTGTGGCGATGCATGATCGGCGGGTGGATCGGACGACCGATGGTGAGGGTGCGTTGGAGTCGTTGAGTTTCGAGCGGGTGCGTGGTTTGGATGCGGGTGCGTGGTTTGGCGAGCGGTATTCGGGCGAGCGTGTGCCGACTCTTGAAGAGGTGTTCGATCGACTTGTCGAACGTGTGCCCTTGGTTCTGCATGTGAAGGAAGCGGGTGTGGGGATCGAGCGGGCGGTGGCCGACCAGGTGTTGTCTCGTGGGGTGGCTGATCGGGTCTGTGTGTCGTCGAATCATGTCAAAGTGATTGAGTTGATCGGCCGATTGGTTCCTGGGATCACGACCACGTGGATTGTCTGGTTGCGCGACTGGCGTTGGTGGATGTGGTATGTCGCCGGTAAGGTGCGTCGACTGGGTGCCCGCCGCGTGGCACCTCCGGCGACTCGAATGACCAGGCCAATGGTCGAGTATTTCCATAGCCAGGAGATTACTGTGCGGGCATGGGGTGTTGGTCGTGACGAGGCCTTGGCCTCCCGGTTGATTTCATACGGAGTCGACGGAATGACCTTCGACGATCCCGGCCGTCTTGCCGAACTACTCGCCACCAACGCCTTACCTGCCAATTCTGCCTTACCGGCCAATTCTTCGGCCAAGGACAATTCATGACCACAGCCGATGTCCGAGATCTCGATGTGCCGTCAGTTGTTGCCGCCGTTCACGACTCAGACAAGTTTGCCGCTCTGGACTCGATGCTTGAGCAGTCTCATTTCTGGGCCACGTTGGAGGCCGAGAGGGTGAAGTCGGGCAAGTCGGTTGGTGAGTTCCTGGTCGTGATGAAGCCGAACTTCATGATGACGATCAAGGTCGAGGATCCTCCGCTGGTCTACACCGATCCGGAGCTGGTCGAGCATTGGATTGTTCGGTTGGCAGCGGCAGGTTACACGAACGTGCGGGTTGTGGAGGCTCAGAACGTCTATGGACTGTGGTATCGCAACCGTGGTGTGAACCATGTGGCTCGAGTGATTGGTTTGGAGGGCGAGGGTTATGAGATTCGCGACCTGACCGACGAGCAGTTTCCGTTCGATTACGGCGGGGTATTGGGCGAGCATTTCGTAGGCGAGTCGTGGCGTGACGCGGACTTTCGGATTTCGTTCGCCAAGAACAAGACTCACGACGTGTCGCGTTGCACGTTGGTGATCAAGAACACGTACGGTTGCCTGCCGGCAAAGGACAAGTTCACCGAGTACCACCAGAAGCGTGAGGTCGACACGGCGACAATCAATGCGTTGCATCATTTCCCGGTGCACTTTGCGGCGATCGACGCAACGTGGAGCCTGGACGGACCGTTAGGTTACAAGGAAGGTTTTGACGTCGTTCGTGACGAGGACGGTCGGGTGTTGAATCGTGGCAACATTCATCGCACCGACACGGTGATTGGTGGTCGCGACCTGTTGGCGGTTGAGCGGGTTGGGATGATGAAGATGGGATTGGATCCGGCCGAGGACACTCGTTTTTTTGGCTTGGCGGTCGAGGCATTTGGCGAGAGGGACTTTGAGTGGGTTGGCGACACGTGCACGTATGCCGACTGGTTGAACATTGGCGAGGCGACGTGTTTGCAGTTGGACATTGGCGAGGAGATGGGCGTGATTGCTCATTTTTTTGGCGAGTCGATGGCTCATGTCGACCCCATCCTGTTTCCTCCGTTGAAGACCACCTGGGTCCGTCGCTTGATGCATGCTATCGGGCGGTTCTTTTTTGTGCGTAAAGTGCGTGGTCGCAAGGGGATTCGGGTGGTGCCCAAGTGCCATGGTTCGGTCGATTGTCGCGGCGGCTGATCCAGCGGGGTCCCAATCGCCGACAGATAATGATAGATTGATATGTATTGTGCGTTTGGCAAAGGTCATGGGGCCGAGGTGAGGTTGGGCAATGTTACGGATTGATGCTGGTCGAGGCGGTCGATATTGCGACGGGATATCACGTCGCAGTTTTGTGCAGTTGGGTGTTGCAGGCATGGCTGCGGCTGGTCTGGGCGATGTGGCTCGAGCCAAGCAGTCTTCGGGCCGTAGCAACGACAACGCGGCGATCCTGATCTGGCTTGACGGTGGTCCGAGTCATTTGGACACGTACGACATGAAGCCGGAGGCTCCGTCGGAGTACCGTGGCATTTGGAATCCGATCTCGACGAACGTTTCGGGGATGGACGTCACCGAGCTGTTTCCATTGCAGGCTCAGCACGCAGACAAGTTTTCGATCGTGCGTTCATTGCACCACGACACGGGCGGCCATTTCCATGGCGGCCACTACATGTTGACGACCAAGAAACTGGGCCCGAACAATTCGGGCACATTCCCATCGATCGGTTCGATCGTTGCTCGGGAGCGGGGTTCACGTCGTCAGGGCATGCCGTCCTACATCAGTGTCCCGGTGGCCAGCAGCATTGGTTTGCGGCCGGGCTACTTTGGCGGCAACTGGATGGGCATGCAGTACGACCCGTTCCAGACTGGTGGTGATCCGAACAACGCGAATTTCAAGGTAGCCAACCTGAACCTGGCCAGCGAGATGACGGTCAACCGTCTGTCGTCACGTCGCGATTTGAACCGGCAGTTGGACCGGATCAGCACGACGGTTGAGCGTGGCACGTTGTTCGAGGCGATGGACAAGTTCGACCGGGACGCATTCGAGTTTGTTTCGGGTGCACGGGCCCGCAAGGCGTTCGACATCAACAGCGAGGACCCGAAGTTGCGTGACCTGTACGGTCGGAGCAACTGGGGTCAGAGCACTCTGCTGGCTCGTCGTTTGGTCGAGGCGGGTTCGACGTTCGTGACGGTTCACTTTGGTGGTTGGGACCATCACTGGAATCTCGAATCGGGTTACAAGAGCGTGTTGCCTCGAGTCGATTTGGCCGTTTCGGGATTATTGAAGGACTTGTCGGATCGCGGCATGTTGGAATCGACGTTGGTGATTCTCTGCGGCGAGTTCAGTCGGACTCCGCGGATGAACAACGGCGGCAACGGCGGCCCAGCGGGTTCCAAGGGGACACCCGGCCGGGACCACTGGGGCAATTCGCTGTCCTGCATGTTGGCTGGTGGTGGAATTCGAGGTGGCCAGGTGATTGGTTCGACCAATTCCAAGGGCGAGCGGCCGCTGTCTCGAGCGGTCACGCCGTGCAACTTGCACGCGACGATCTACAAGGCCTTGGGTCTGGACCCGACCTTGCACCTGCTGGACCACCAGGGGCGACCGACTCCGGTGCTCGAGGATCCCACACCGATCCACGAGTTGTTTTAGGGTTTCGGGCACCGATTTTCACGACCAGATCTGTGTGCCATGTGGAGTCTGGCTGGTAGTATTCTCTGTTCAAGCACACCGTCCTACGGGTGCGGTGCACTCACTTGGCAAACGAGTTTCATTCGATTAAGGACGAAGCGGAATGGCTGACGGCGTTGCGTTCATGACACCCGGCGGGATCGAGGGCCGCGAGTTGGCTCAGGGTTTCGAGGTTCGAGGTTACCTGTCGACCGAGTTGGGTTCTGCGGGCCTCAACAGCGGATCCGCCACGGTATCGCCCAGCGGCGGGCTCCCGTATCACACTCATCCGACCGGAGAATTGATCATCTGTGTGGCCGGCCAGGCCGACGTGTACGTCACCGGGCGTAGGTATCGGCTGAGTGCATTGGACGCGATCCACGTTCCTGCGGGTGCTGCTCATAGTTTGAAGAACGATTCGGTCCAGGTTGCGATCATGCACACGGTATTCCCGACCGGGACACCGGAACGAGAGTTTTTCGACGATGGTTGGGACGTGGTCGATTGTGTATCGAGTGATGCGAGTGTGCCCGAGAGCCTGGTGGTTCATGCCGATGCCCAGGTGGTGGCTCTGGGCGAATCGGCTTCGGTGATCAGCCTGACGGATCCGGTCGACTCGGATCGTGACGTGGCGGCCCGAGTGGTCCGTTTGGAGCCGGGAGCGGCGTTGGAGTTGCCCGTGGAGGCTCACGATCAGTCGATGTTCCTGTCGAGTGGTGCGGTGATGTGCGAGGTTGATGATCAGCGGTTCGACATGGCCAATTTCTGCGACACGGTGTGTGTCCGCGGCGGTCAGGCCAGGCGATTGGAGAATCGCGGCAACGAATCTGCCACGGTGATCATTTCGGAAGCGCGTTGACGAGCTGCCAGTCCCGGAATTCGTGGATTGGCTGAAAGACCGGCGATCCTGTGGCGTAGAGACATCAGCCAGAGTCGTTGACTCTGAACTGAAGACTCCACCGAGGTCGCTCATGTCACGTCTCATGTTTTCACAGTGTGTATTCGGCTCGAGTGTTTCCAGGCGTCGACCTTCGCATTTCGCCGCCGATTCGGTTGCGGCCGAGGTCCTGGAATCTCGAGAGCTGTTGTCGAGCGTGTCGGTCCTGGATGCCGAGATTGCTGGTACCTTGGGTGAGGTGTCCTTGGCGGATGTGTCGGCCGAGTCGACCGACGCCAGTTATTCGTTGAACCAGGCGGTCCTCGGCCGCAGCGATCTCGACAACACGCTCAAGGGCATGAGTGTGGTGGTGGATGCAGCGGCCGACCGTGTCTACGTGACGGGGATCATGACGGACGATGTTGCGGTGATCGACCTGTCGACCGGCGAATTGTCGCGAACTTTCCAGCTCCCGGATCACGGTCAGGCGACCAAGAAGCTGGCATTTGATGATGTGCACCGCGAGTTGTGGGCGGTGACGAACAAGCAGGAGCCAACAATCTGGATTGCCGATCCCGACGACGGGAGCTTGATTGCCAGTCGCAACATCGGTGACGACTTGCGTGGAGCGACTCGGAGTTATCCGATCAAGGACCTGGCATTGGATTCGTTCGGAGGGCGTCTGTACCTGGCCGTATCGGATGTCAGCGGCAGTCGGGTGGCGGTTTACGATCGGACGTTGAGTGAGGTCGATTCGTTGCTCGAGGGTCGCGAGGTGGTTTCGATCGCGTGGGACGAATCGACCGGCAGCCTGTTGGCATTGAGTGCTCGGACGGCGGCTGGAGCTACCGGCGAGATTTTCGTGTTGTCACGGGGTGAGGAAGCGGGTTTGGAGCGGATTGGTCTGGATATCGGTTCGAGCGATCGTTTACCGGCCGAATTGGCCGTGGACGAAACTGGCGGCCTGTACGTGGCCGGTTCACGAACAGTCTGGAAGATCGATTCCGTGACGGGCGAGGCGAGTTGGTCGGCGTTGTTGCCGTTCACGGCGACGGCACTCGACGTATCGGGCAGCGAAGTCGGCGTGTTACACAAGTACTCGGACGCGGACAGTTCGACCGTATTTGTGTCACAATTCACCACGCTGAATCGGGACACCGGCGAGTGGCTTGCGACTCGCGAGGCTCGTTACGAGGCGAGTCGAATGGACGTGCATCCGGACAGCGGCCAGTTCGTGGTCGGCAACGGGGGCGATGCCAGCGTGTCGGTCTTCGGAGCGGGTCGGTCCGAGGGAGTGCATGTGAAGGTGGGTTCGGCGGCCGAGGACGTGCTGATTACTCCGGACGGCAACCGCCTGTTGGCACTCAACCGCTTGGGCGGCAGCCAGTTGATCGAATTCGACATGCGAACCGGTGCGAGTCGAGTTGTGGAGACGGTGGCGTGGCCGGTGCGGATGGCGGCGTTTGAGGAGACCAATTCGCTATTCATTTTCAGTCATTTCGAGCCGTTGATTGAAGTGCGAGACCTGGAGACACTGGAGTTGGTTGATACGATTTCATTGGCCGAACATGGAGTGACGGCTTCGTACAGCGACACGCTGTCGGACATGTCGTTTGCGTCTGACGGCAGTTTGCTGGTGGCATTGCAGGCCGAGCAGGGCCTGGTGGTGGTCGTGGATTCGGCGAGTCGCGAGGTGTTGGCGGTGACGGATCTTGGTGGTCGGTTGCCGGGTGACGGACCGGGTCGGTTGAATGCGGCGGTGGACATTTCGGATCCTGCAGACCGGACAGTGTTTGTTTATCTCGAGGACGATTCGCGGCTGTACAGGCTACGAGAAAGTGACGGCTTCGCGGCGTCGATCGAGGACTCGACCGAAGTGTCCGTTGATCGTGAGGTCCAGGGGGCCTACGGATTCCGGTCGGTCTTTCTGAGCACCGGCTCCGGTGGCGAGTCGAACACGGTGTATGTCTGGAACGTGGCGGTCGATGCGGAGACCCTGGAGGTCGGCGAGTCGATTGACGGTGTCGAGCGTTTTGTTGGCGAGTCGGACGGTGTGTTGATTGGCCAGCACAAGGTGTCGTCGGGGGTGAATGCGATCGAGTCGCTGGTTGTCGTGGATGCTTCGACCGGGGCGGTATTGCACGAGCAGGAGTTGGCCGAGACGGAGGCGATGGACGCCAAGGTGGACCTGGATCTCGAGTCGGGTCGGGTGGCGTTTACGATGCCGGCGGTCAGTGAAGTGCACATGGTCGAGTTGGAGTACGACTTCGAGGTCCTCGAAGAAGCTCCCGGCCTTCGAGCCTTCGAGACTCGATTCGATGCATCGACTGGGGTTCTCGAGGTCCGGATGCTCGAGTCGGGGTCGTTGTCGGTAGGTAGCAGTGAGGGTCGTTTCGAGATCAGCGGTGGCGACGGTGTATCGGTCTCGACGCGGCTGGTCCCTTCGGCCGGAGTTCATGGGCTCGAGATCATCGGCACGGATGGTTCGGATTCGATCGACCTGTCGGGGATCAGGGGTCGGGATCTTCCGTTATTGAACAGCGTGAGCGTGTCGGCTGGCGGCGGTGATGATCGCCTGCAGGGCAGTCCACTGGCCGACGTGCTGAGGGGAGGTGAGGGATCGGACCGTGTCAACGGAAGTGGTGGCGACGACGTGCTTGATGGAGGATCTGGCGACGACACGTTGCGTGGGGGAGCCGGTCGAGACATCTTGAGAGGGAGGATGGGAGATGACCGATTGATCGGCCAGGGAGGAGTCGACCGAGTTGAGGAGTCTGCCGAGGCGGATCTTGAGCTAGGCGACACCTACCTGGTCGGTCGCGGTCGAGACTGGTTGTCGAGTATCGAGCAGGCGGTGTTGGTGGCTGGTGACGTGGGTCATCGTCTGGATGCTCGAGGCTTCAGCCATGCGGTGACGTTGTTGGGCGGCGCCGGCGAGGACGTATTGCTGGGTGGTGCGTCGAGTGATCACCTGGATGGTGGCCGCGGCGCCGACGTGCTGATTGGCGGAGATGGTCGGGATCGTCTGAACGGTCGAGCCGGCGACGACACGATTCTGGGCGGTGCTGGCGACGACACGATGCTGGGCGGAGCTGGTCGCGACTTGATGCTGGGCGGGCTGGGCGACGACTTGCTGCGAGGTCACGGAGGCTTGGACACGTTGGTCGGGGGTCCGGGGTCGGATGACATCCGAGGATCCGAGCGAGAGATCGACGAGTTGTTTGTGCTCGAGGTGTCGTGGTTGAGCGAGGTCTAGTCTTCTAGCTCATCCCCGGAAACGTCTGATGTTCGACGAGCCGATTGATTTGGCTGGGAATACTGGGTTTCAGTCTGAGTTCGGCGACGTCAAAGACGGTGTGCAGGATCGAGGAGACCAGGTGTTTGGGGCCGAGCGGATCGGAGGCGGGTTGACCTGCGTCGCGGGTCGATTGACCAATGACGCGGCCACCTTCGAGTCCACCGCCATAGAGCAGTAACGGTGCGAGTCGACTCCAGTGGTCTCGGCCGCCTCGCTTGTTAATTCTCGGCGTCCGTCCCATTTCGCCGCTGCAGACGAGCAGGATGTCATCCTGAAGTCCTCGGGCCTCGATGTCTTCGATAAACGCGGCCACTGCGTGGTCGAACGTGGTGCCGACCGCGTCCATGCCCTGGACCATATCGAGGTTGTTCGAGTCGGCGTGCATGTCCCAGACTCCGTCGTAGCTGGCATGCAGGGTGACGAATCCGCATCCGGCTTCGCACAATCGCCGTGCCATGAGCAGCAGTCGTCCGAGGGTTTTGGCGTGTCCGGTGTAGAAGCCTCGGCGGCCGCGATTGACCTGCGACCAGTTGTGCGACCGGGCCAGGTGGGCGGTGTCGTAGTGTGCGAGTGTTTTGCGGTCGACTGTCGACAGATCCAGAGCGTTGCGGACTCCGCCTCCGAGCAGCAGTTGGAAGGCCTGTGTGGTGAGCGAATCGATGGATTCGAACTGGCCGGTGTCGTCGAGTCGGTTGCTGAGTCGATCGAGTTGCGAGAGCAGTTCACGGCGGTCGGTGAACAGTCGGTCGCGGTCGAGTCGGACGGTCATGTTGTCTTGTAGTTTTCCGCCGGATCCGGGTACGAACGGGGCAAAGGTCTCGCCGTAGCTGCCGGTTGCAGCGAGATTTCCGCGGGCCCGTCCCTTGGTCACTGTGTTGCTGACCGCCTGAGGGAACAGCACCATGTTGGTAGGCAGTCCTGAGTCGGATCGCGTGGTGCCAGCGACTCGGGCGTAGTGGACTCCGATATTGGCATCCAGGGAATCGGGTCCGACAAACGGTTTGATGTTGTGTCCGGCGTTTTGGGTTTGGTAGCTGTGGACGACGGTCAGTTTATCGGCGTGCCGAGCCAGCCGGCTCATTGTCCCACCAAAAAAGAGGCCGGGGACGCTGGTTGAGATCGTGTCGTTGACGTTACGAATCCCACCGGGTGCGTCTGGTTTGGGATCAAACGTCTCGAGTTGGCTGGGGCCTCCCTGTTGGAACAGGAAGATCACGCTCTTGCCGCTCAGTGCCGAGCGACCGACGCCGGCTTGTGCTCGAGCGGCCAGCAGTGTGGGCAGTGTGAGTCCGCCGAGTCCGAGGCTGCCGACGGAGAGTAGTTCACGGCGAGTGATCTTTCGCTGTGAATCTCGGTGCCGCTCTTGGATACTCAGCATGACTCACGTCTCCTGCCGAGAACTCACAAGAAACTGGATTTCCGTGAGGTACTTGTCGGGGTTGCTCTTGAAGATCATTTCTGATCCCTGAGAACTAGACCAGTTCGTGGATTGGTGTGCCCGAATCGAGCAGATACTGTGGTCGGCCTCGGGTGTCCTGGATGGTGGTCGTCGCGGCATCGATACCGAGGTTATTGAAGAGCGTGGCGATGACATCCTGGTAGTGCACGGGTCGTTCGGTGGGTGTACCGGCCTGTCGGTCGGTCTTGCCGATCACCTGTCCACCCTGGCAGCCGCCTCCAACGATCAACGCCGGGCTGACTCGCGGCCAGTGGTCTCGACCTCCATTCTTATTGATCCGCGGGGTCCGTCCGAATTCGCCCCAGGCCACGATGGTGACGTCATCGAGCATGCCTCGTTCGTCGAGGTCGGTGACGAGTGCGGTCAGGCCCTGGTCGATGATCGGAGCCATTTGTCTCATGCGAGGGAAGTTTTTCGAGTGCGTATCGAAGTCGCTGATCGTCAGGCTGACGACTCGGACGCCTGCTTCGATCAGCCGTCGAGCGAGCAGGAGTTTCAATGATCCGTCGGGGCTTTCGCTGGTAGCGAAGCGTTCGATCGAGTCGGGTGGAGTGGTGTAGCGGGCGAGCACTTCGGGGGGTTCGTTGGTGAAGTCGAGAGCCTGAGCGAAGCGTCCGGAGGTGAGGATGCCGACGGCCTGTTGGGTGAAGCGGTCCATGGCGTCCATCATGCCGCTGGCGTCGGTTTCACGTCGGATGCGGTCGAGTCCGGTCAGCAGCGTGCGTCGGGAGCTGATTCGGCCCAGGGGGATGTCGGGGTTGAGCAGCAGGCTGGTGGTGTGGTTGGATCCGAGCCGTGCGAGTTCCCCCTTCATGCCGGTTTCGAGTTCACGGGCGAAGAATTTCGAGAGATCGGGTCGGAAGGGTCCGTAGGACGGGCCGAGGAAACCGGGTCGAGCGCTGTTGCGGACCAGGGGTCGTCCCTGCATCAGGTCGACAAATGCCGGCGAGGTGTCGTCGGTCGAACTCAGCAATCGGTTGATCACGCAGCCGATCGCCGGTCGGCCGCCCTGGCCTTTCAGCTCGTTGGTCCCGTATCCACTTTGGCATTGAAACGCGTCGTGGCGACCGGCCGATCCGACGA
>CAVOEV010000142.1:0-11892 GCA_963694825.1 Planctomycetota bacterium | reverse complement strand
CCGAGGTCTTCAGGTTTTCCGAAGTCACCAGCGGGGATCTGGTCCTTGAAGGTGGCGATGATGTCGGGGTTTTCGGCGGCCCATTTGACGTTGGGTTCGGTCATGAAACCGCCGGGGCATATGGCATTGACTGTGACGTGTTGCGGAGCCCAGTCGGCGGCGGTGGCTCGGGTGAAGTGGATCACGGCGGCTTTTGAGGTTTCGTAGCTGCGGCCTCCGATGTCGCGGTTAACGATCATTCCCGAGATCGACGCGATATTGATCACTCGGCCACCGTTGCCTCGAGCCACCATCGCTCCACCGATCAACTTGGTGCACAGGAATGTGCTGTTGAGATTGAGGTCGAGGATCTTGAGCCAGTCTTCGAGTGGCATGTCAGTGGTCGGGACATCGATCCGGCGTCCTCCGACGTTGTTGATCAGGATGTCGATGGGCCCGTGTTCGTCCAGGGCGGTTTCGCAGGCGGCTTGGCACTGGTCCAGTTGGCTGACGTCGGCCACAATGGTCGCCGCCTGGCGGCCTCGGTCTCGGATCTCACCAGCCGTCGCTTCGAGACTCGCTTCGTCCCGCCCTACCAGGATCACGTCCGCTCCGGCCTCGGCACACGCCAACGACATTTCGCGACCCAATCCCCGGCTGCCTCCGGTGATGAACATCGTCTTGCCGTCGAGTCGGAATCGGTCCAGCACACTCACGAGGCGGCTTCTTCTGGGGGGGGCGTGTTGTTGTCGGATTTTCGTGCGAAGAGGTGGAGGTCCATTTCCTGGATGGTCCACAGGTCCTTGGGTGTCCAGTCTTCGGGCATGTCGAAGGAGGCTCCGGCCGGAGTTCTGAGCACGAGGGCCGCGTCGTCGGTGGTGGTGTCGTGGCGAGCAAGTCGTTGAAGAGACCGGTACAGGGGCGAGCGGTCGAGGAGCTTGGGGATCATGGCGAATGGTGGGTCGCAGAAGACGAGTTCGAAGGGGAGCAGGTGATCGACGTTCTTGGGACGGAACGAGCAGCGGAGCATGTCGGTTTTCCAGCACAGGCAGTCGTCGGCGACTCCGATCCGTTCGACATTCTTCTTGAGCAATTCGTGGGCACGGCGATCGGCTTCGACGAACACGACGGAGCGGGCATCGCGACTGAGTGCTTCGAGGCCGATCGTGCCAGCTCCGGCAAACAGGTCGGCAACTTTGCGACCGGCGACGAGGCCGAGGTCTTCGAGTCGTTGAAAGAGGATTTCCTTGAGCAGGCTGGGGATGGGGCGGGTGGTGTTGCCAGGCGGCGACAGCAGTTTGCGGCGTCGGTACTGTCCGGCAACGATCTTCAAAGCTGGTTCTCCCGCTGCCATTCCAAAACTGGGCCCGGACGCCGCGTTACGCGAGTTCAGCGGGCCACCAGACGTCCAAACGTGACACTCCGGACGCCGTGCAGCAAGTCTGTAGCCAGTCTGCAGCAGGAGATTTCCGGGATCGGTGGGCCAATCATGAGTGCCGAAGCTGGACGACTGGGGGCGATGGGGGGTTTAGGTCCGTGATTGGTTCGAGTGACCGAGAGGACAGAACCTGCAAAAGCGCGGAAAAATATCAGGGATTCGTTGACAATCTGGAGCTTCGTCAGTTTACTACGCGACATCGTGGGCTGCGGAGTCAGCCTGCAGTGAATTGTCGAGACACCGAGAGAGGAGCTCATGCATGGCTGGTAAGGCGATGACCAAGACCCAGGTTCTGACGAGCTTGGCGGAATCCACAGGCCTGTCCAAGGGCCAGATTGGCGACGTGATTGACGCACTGAGCGATTTGATTGGCAGCGAGCTCAATGCTGGCAACCCGTTCAACGTGCCGGGGCTGATGAAAATTACGACGCGGATCAAGGCTGCTGCTCCGGCTGGACCGCGGACGAATCCGTTCACGGGCGAGACTAAGATGGGCGAAGCCAAGCCGGCTCAGACGATCGTCAAGGTCCGTCCTCTGAAGGGACTCAAGGACCAGGTGACGGCTCCTTCGTCCTAACCGGCAGCATCGGTAGTTGTCGAATTACCGAACGAGCAGTCCTCGTTCTGATCCTCTGCCGCGGGGCCGACATGGGGCTTCATCGGTGTTTCAGAGGGTGACTGCGGTCGCAACTGGCCGATTCTGCCGTTTTTTTGGCAGGTTGGTGACCTGATGGGCAGGTCGGCCTGTGGCGACTCGTCTGTCGGAGTGACGGTGACGTAAGTCGTTGTTGATATGAGGTTTCTGATTTTCCTGCAGATCATTCGGGTTTTTGGTTTGCGGAGAAATTGGTGATTCTTGTTGTTTGGTATTGCGCAGGGACTGAAAGTCGGGTTGTCGGCTAGTTGACCGACGTATACCGGCTCCGTAGAATAATTTGCGCCTCGGGTTGGAGGTTCATTCTGCGGTTGAGCTGTTCGAGAGGCTCTGTTTTGGGGCTGGATCGGGTTCGATTTCAGTTGGGTCTTGAGTGCGGGGTGAAGTTGGGTCCCGGGTGGGTTGCCGTTGGTGGCGGTCACCGGTCGGCCGTTTTCCATCCTCACGAGAGACCTTTCAGATGCTGGTTCTGTCGCGCAAGCGGGACGAGAGCATCGTGATCGACGATCACATCGTGATCACCGTGGTGGAAGTCCGCGGTGACAAGGTGCGGCTGGGGATCGAGGCTCCGCGGGAGGTGCCGATTCACCGCAGTGAAGTGCACGATGCGATTCGCATCGAGCAGGCTGCGGGGTCGGACGCGGAATCTCCGGCGGTCACGACGCCCGAGGTCTGATCGACTACGATTGTGTTGAGTTCGCTTCGAGTCGATGTCAGTGAGAGACTGATCCCAGGCTGGTACTGGAATGGTGCTGGAATGGGAGTATCGTAGTGGTTCGGGCGGCTTGACATTCGGGGCGATGTGCCTAGAGTCTGCCCCAAAACCGAAATGGCCCCGTCGTCTAGTCAGGTTCAGGACTCCGGACTTTCGATCCGGCAACAGGGGTTCAAATCCCCTCGGGGTCACTTCTTCCAAAACGACTCAGCCCTCATTCCGCCGAGCCCGGCGTAGTGAGGGCTGAGTCGTTTGTGCTGCGGTGGGTCAGGTCATGGGGATCCAACGTTTGAGTGTCATGGCAGGGATGAGCAGCGACGCGATGAGGATAGCTGCGGTGGTGTTGGCTGTGGCTGCGAGTGCGAGTGTGGCGTCGATCATGACGAGTGACAGCAGCAGGATGCCGACTCCGGCTTGAACGCGTTCGGGTCGAGGGTCTCGGATGGCGGCGATCAGTCGTCGGTTGATCGAGACGACGATCAGGGCCATCAGCAGCAGGACTGAGGTGGAGGCATTTTGTTGTGCGTTGGCGGAGGCGAGTCCGGCGAAGGTGACGAGTGTGGCGAGTCCGAGGTTGACGAGCATGACGGCGGCGGTCAGTTGTCTGGGTTGGCTGGTTCCGGCTTCGTGTCTGGCGAACCAGGTGACTCCAGCGACATACACCCCCAGCCCGGCGGCGACGTGGAGCACTGGTCCCTGGCAGAGTGTTTCGGTGGTCCCGGCGGCGGTGGCACCGAGCAGCAGGTTGAGGCTGCGGCAGGCGCCCATGGCCAGCGGGCCGAGGGGTGTCGATTTCAGCAGGCCATCGTAGGCCATCACGCAGGCGGCCAGGGCCAGTGCGACGAGCAGGCTGGTGGGTGAACCGGTGAGTCGGGAAGCGGCAGCGGCCGCCATCGTCCCGCCGACCATCAGGAGTATGCCGAGTGACACAGCCACCTTCAGGCTCACTCGCCCCGACGGCAGCGGCCGTCCCGGCCTTTGCAGCAGGTCGCGGTGTCGGTCGAAGACATCGTTGAAGACCATGCCCGAGAGGTAGAGGCCGGCGGAGGCGACCAGGAGCAGGATCAGGGTGTTGAGATGCGTGG
This sequence comes from Planctomycetota bacterium, assembly GCA_963694825.1. Taxonomy (GTDB): domain Bacteria; phylum Planctomycetota; class Planctomycetia; order Planctomycetales; family Planctomycetaceae; genus UBA8437. Next base: position 8,020 of record CAVOEV010000142.1, on the reverse strand, counting down.
TGGCGGTTTCGGGGTCCGGCGGCCCAACCAGCAGACTTCCCAGCAGGATGTCGGCCAATGCCGTGAACACCGTCGGCAGCCGAAGCAACTGCAGGATGGTCAGCAGCCGTGATGGAGAATGTTGCGGTGTGGGTTGCGGTGTGGGTTGCGGCATGGGGTGTGTGTCAGATGAGTTGTTCGAGTAGTGAGTCGAGTCCAATCCGGAGTTGGTTGAGGGCATCGATTGTATTGCCGTGTCCGGGTCGGGTTTGTCGTGCGAAGCCATAGAACTTGATCTTCGGTTCGGTGCCCGAGGGTCGCACGGCGAGTGTGATGGCGATGCCATCTTGAGAGTCTTCGCCATGAGTTTCGAAGATCAGCAGGTCGCTTGTCGGTTTGGGCAGTGGTCGGGCGTGGCGGTTGTCGGGCAGGCTGCGGGTTTCGTGTGCGAGGTAGTCCTTGACCTGTTGCCAGGCGTGTTGTCCGAGTTCCGCGGGGGGGTGTTGTCGGAGTGCGGTCATGGCGTCGTCGAGTTTCTGTCGGCCGGTTGGTCCATGAGCGTAGACGGAGTGTTGAAACTCGTCGACGGATCCGTACCGATCGTGAATCTGACCGAGTCGATGCCAGAGAGTTTTTTTGCCAAGTTGGCCGCCCTCCCCAGGTTGTCCTTCTTGCCCTTGTTCGTCGTACAGGAGTTCCAGTGCGATGTCGGCGACGATCAGTGCGGCGACGGCGGCGTCTTTGTCTCGGCAGTAGGTCCCGACCTGGTACCCGATCGATTCTTCGCAACCGAAGAGGAACCCACGGGGTCCTCGTGTTTCGATTTCTCCGGCGATGTGTTTGAACCCCACCAGCAGGTCATCGACGACCTGAACGTTGTGTTCTTCGCAGAGGATTCTGACGAGCGGCGTGGTGACGAGTGTGGTGAGCACATAGTCATCGGGAGTGTGCTCTCGGTTGCGGAGCAGGTGATCGAGCAGGATGGCTGCCAGTTGGTTTCCGGTCAGGACGTGCCAATGTCCGGAGTCATCGGGGGCAGCGACGGCGAGTCGATCGGCGTCGGGGTCGGTGGCCATCACGAGGGTCAATCCATCTTTCTGGGCCGCCTGGATCGCCGGCCCGAAGACTTGATGTCTCTCGGGGTTGGGCAGTTGATCGGGGACACGAGCAAAGTCTGGATCGGGTTCAGCCTGAGGCGAGAAAAGTCCGATGGAGTGGAATCCGGCCTGTTTAAGAACGGGCATGACCGAGACGGCTCCGACGCCTTGAAGCGGTGTGTAGAGTCCCTTGAGTCGATTGGGGTCCAGTTCGAGGCGATTGGCGGCGACGGTCCGGACATCGAGGATGGCGTGTTGGTGTGCCTGGTCGATTTCGGGTCCGAGTTGGGTGATCCGTTCATCGGCGACAGCCTGATCGTAGTCGAGTTTGGGGATGGTGGAGCTGTTTGCCACGCAATCGACGATTCCTTGATCGTGAGGCGGCAGGACTTGTCCGCCGTGGGACCAGTAGGCTTTGAAGCCATTGTCGCTGGGCGGGTTGTGCGAGGCGGAGATGACGACACCGGCGACGCAGTCGAGGAATCGGACGGCAAACGACAGAGTGGGAGTGGCTCGGTGGCCGTCGAATTCGAGGACGTGGAATCCGTGAGCGGCGAGGGTGGTGGCGGTCAGCCGGGCGAATTCCAGTGAGCGGTGTCGGGTGTCGTGAGCGACGGCGATGCGGCCTGTGAGGTGTCCGGTTTCCTTGAGATGGCAGGCGAGGCCGTGGGCACTTTCGGCGATGGTGCGGTCATTGATGGTGGCCGTGCCCAGCGGCCCCATCACTCCACGTCGGCCGCCGGTCCCAAAGGGGATCTCTTCCCAGAACAGTTCGACCAGTCGATCGAAGTCATCGGCGTCGACGAGTGCCGCGACGTCATCTGCGAACTCGGCCAGTGCCGGGTCGATGATCCAGCGGGTGATGCGTCGGGCGATCTGGCGATCGATCCGACCGTTCGCAACCGCCTGTTCCAACCGCGCGATGGACGACTGCACGGGCTCGGGTCTCTATGGCGTATCGAGGACAGACAGCCGTCGACTAGCGTTTCTTCTTGGCCCGTTTGCCAGCCGACTTGCCGGCCGTTTTTTTTGCACGGGTTTTGGATTTCCCTGCAGACTTGGCGGATGTCTTTATTCCACTGCTGAAAATCTGATCCCAGCCGTCGCGGAAGTTGTCGTTGGATCCGGTGTGGACCGTGTATCCGGTCATGATGTTGCTGCCACTATTTTGTCGAGGAAAGTCATACAGGTCGGCTCCATTCTGGAAATGCACGGACGGGGGTCAAGGGCTGTGTGGTAGAATTTTGGAACTGGGCCGATCGTTTCGTGACCGGCATCGAAAATCTGTTAGGATGAGATTGATGGAAAGTCCGAGTCGATCGTTGCTGAGTCATCCGCGTCTGTCTCGTCGTCAGTGGTTTCAGGCCGGTTCGATCGGGTTGATGGGCCTGAGTGTGTCGGAGCTTGAGGCGGCTCGTGCGGCAGCCGGTCGATCTTCGAAGATGTCGGTGATTTACTTGTTTCTTTCGGGTGGGCTGGGCCAGCACGACAGTTTCGACCCCAAGCCCGAGGCTCCGGCGAACATCCGCGGCGAGTTCGACCCGATTTCGACTCGAACTCCGGGCCTGCAAATTTGCGAGCACCTGCCAGGCTTGGCGGCATGCAGTGACAAGTGGGCGGTCGTCCGATCGTTGTCTCATACGACGAACGGTCATTCGCTGGGTCATCACATCATGTTGACCGGCCGCAGTGACACTCCACGCGGTTTTTCTTCGAACAAGCCTCAAGCCACCGACCATCCGTCGATCGTGTCTCAGGTGGGTTACCTGTTGCGTGACCGCAGTCGGTTGCCGTCGGCGGCCGTGATCCCCGACCTGTTGACTCATCACAGCGGCTACATCATCCCGGGCCAATTTGGTGGAGTGATGGGTGAGCGTCACGATCCGTGGGTGATCAACGCCTCTCCACAGTGCCAGATGTACGGTGCCTGTCCGAACTGTTTCGACCACCAGCGGCGGCCAATGCAGCACGTGGGCAGCACCGAGTTCGCTCCACCGAACCTGGCGTTGGCCGAGGGTGTGACGCAAAGTCGTCTGGGCGACCGCACGCGGTTGTTGAGTATCGTCGAGCGTCAGCAGAGGCATCTGGATCGGATTGCCACGGTCAGCGATTTGGGTCGTTACCGTGAAAGTGCCATTTCGTTGCTTTCGTCGGGTGGCGTCCGCAAGGCGTTTGACCTGTCGACGGAGCCGTCGGCGGTTCGATCGCAGTACGGCCGTAACCTGTACGGTTCCTCGTGCCTGCTGGCTCGTCGTCTGATCGAGTGTGGTGTGGGCCTGGTGCAGGTGAACATGGGCCGCAACGAGACCTGGGACACTCATGGCAACGCCTTCCCGAGCCTGAAGAACAACCTGTTGCCACCATTGGATCAGTCGGTCGCCGCGTTGGTCAACGATCTCGACGACCGCGGGCTGCTGGATACGACGTTGATCGTGATGGCCGGTGAATTCGGTCGGACTCCGAAGGTGTTCGGGTTGCCTCAGTTTTACGAACTACCCGGCCGGGACCATTGGGGAGCGGTGCAGAGTGTGTTTTTTGCCGGAGGCGGAGTTCGCGGTGGGACGGTGATCGGAGCCAGCGACAAGATTGGTGGCTACCCGAAGGAAGCCAAGCAGACACCCGAGACGATGGCGGCGACGATCTATGATGTGTTGGGGGTGCCTCACACGGCAGCCTGGCACGACGCCGCGGATCGGCCGCACCATGTGTATCAGGCCGAACCGATTGCCGGGCTGTTGGGTTAGTTGGCCTGATGCGAAGGTACCAGGTGCCGTGACAGGCACTCCGGCCAATCCGCCTTCGGCGAACTGTCCGGGTGAGCCAGTTCCTTGTCGACCGAGCGGTTCAATCGACCCAATCGAAGGCGACGTCCCAGTTGGGGACCGAGTGAGTCAGTGCTCCGACGCTGATCCGGTCGACTTGAGTCGCGGCGACTGCGGCGAGCGATTCCAGGTTGATGCCTCCCGAGGCTTCCAGCAGGACATCGGGTGCGGTCTTGTTGCGGATCGTCACGGCCAGGACCAATTCTTCGGTGGTCATGTTGTCCAACAGCAGGATGTCGGGCCGGGCGTCGAGTGCTGGGGCGAGTTGTTCGAGGCTGTCGATTTCGGCCTGTACGGTCACATCGTTGCCGACGGCGGCTCGGGCGGCGGTGATGGCCGAGGCGACTTCGAGCGGGTTGCCTCGGCTGGCGAGGTGGTTGTCCTTGATGAGGACGGCATCGTAGAGTCCCATGCGGTGGTTGGTTCCACCGCCACAGGCTACCGCGTACTTGGCAAGTCGTCGGTAGCCGGGCAGGGTTTTACGAGTATCCAGCAGTTGAGGGATGTTGTTTGTGTTGGCGATGGTGGCCAGGTGACGGTCGGTTTGTGTGGCGATGCCTGAGAGGTAGCCGAGAAAGTTGAGTGCGGTGCGTTCTCCGGCGAGCAGGCTGCGGACCGGCCCGGCGAGCGTTGCCAGGCAGGTGGGTTCGTCGACGCGTTGGCCATCGTTGACGTGCAGTTGGATCTGGACGAGCGGGTCGAGGTCGATGAAGAGTTGAGCGACCAGTGGCAGGCCGCAGACGACACCACCGTTTCGACTGCGGATGTCGACCTGTCCATGGGCGGCCTGATCGATCAGCGAGTTGGCGGTCAAATCGCCCGGCTGCCCGTGTTGGATCTGTTCACCGAGGTCTTCGTCCCAGGCCAACCGGATCAATTCGGCCGCCGCCAGTTCTTCACTCGGACCGTACTCCGGAGCGGTTGGACCGGTCATTTCAGACGATTGTCGGTTTGAGTTCATCGTGGGTGTTGAAGCCGCCTTGTCGCCGGGCGACAACTGGTGTTTGATGGCGAGCGGACCTGGTCCAATCGGCCGCAAGGAGTGGATGCCATGATTGTCGGCGTACCGCGTGAGATCAAGCAGGACGAATACCGTGTGGCGATGTTGCCGGTGGGTGTCGAGGAGTTGGTGCAGGACGGACACCGTGTGCTGGTGGAAACTCGGGCTGGTCAGGGGAGCGGGATTCCTGACGACGAGTACTTGGCGTGTGGTGCTGAGATCGTCGATTCGTCCGAGCAGGTTTGGTCGGACGCTTCGGTGGTGATCAAGGTCAAGGAGCCTCAGCCGATCGAGATCGAGCAATTGCGGCCGGGCCAGTTGTTGATGACCTATTTCCATTTCGCTGCGGCTGCCGAGTTGGCCGATGGTGTGATCGATTCGGGGGCCACGGCGGTGGCATACGAGACGTTGCGCGGTCCGGGCGGCGACCTGCCGTGTTTGACTCCGATGAGCGAGGTGGCGGGTCGGATGAGTATCCAGGAGGGTGCCAAGTATCTCGAGCGGCCCCAGGAGGGTCGAGGGATCCTGCTGGGTGGTGTGCCCGGTGTTCGGCCGGCTCACATCGTGATTCTCGGAGGCGGAGTCGTCGGCAAGAACGCCGCTCAGATAGCAGCCGGATTCCAGGCCGACGTGACGATTCTGGACATCAACGTGGATCGATTGAGATATCTGGCGGACATCATGCCGGCGAACGTGAACACGATGTTCAGCGATCGGCACACGGTCCGCGAGCAGTTGGCGTTGGCCGACCTGGTGATCGGTGCGGTGTTGATTCCGGGAGCGAAGTCTCCTCGGTTGGTGTCCGCCGCCGACCTGGGCCGGATGAAACCGGGCGCGGTGATCATCGATGTGGCGATCGACCAGGGCGGTTGCGTGGAAACCGCTCGACCGACAACTCATTCGGACCCCACCTACATCGAGCAGGGGATCGTTCATTATTGTGTGACGAACATGCCTGGAGCGGTGGGTCGGACGAGCACTTACGCGTTGTGCAACGTGACGTTTCCCTACATCCGGCGGATCGTCAACGACGGTCTCGCAGGGGCCGTCGCGGCCGATGGCGGCTTGGCCGAAGCGGTGAATGTCCACGAGGGTCGGGTGACCAATGGGGCGGTGGCCGAGGCGTTGGGTTTGAGTTTCGAGGCATTTGGTGAGTCGGCAGGTTGAGTCGTCCGAGAGAGTTCGGGTGGTTGGGTCGTTGGGTCGTTGGCGGGAGCTGTTGCCGGTGATGACACGTCGCGACTGGCTAGTGGCGATTGTCCCGTTGGGGCTGTGGTTGGCTTTGTTCGGCCGTTATTTGTTTGCCGGTGACGGAGTGGCTCCGGCCGAACGCGACGGCGACTTCTTTCTGTTCACCTACCCGCTGGCCGACATGGCCTTCGAGATGCTTGGCCACGGCACGATTCCTCACTGGAATCCCTACACCGATTGCGGCGTGCCGTTGTTGATCAGCGTACAGCAGGGCGTGCTGTATCCTTTGAACTGGATTCACCTGCTGGTTTCGACCGAGCGAGCGTTTTGTCTGTTACTGGCTGGTCACACGTTGCTGGCTGGTGTGGGCACCTGGCGTTATTGCCTCGGGCGGGGGTTGTCGAGCGAGGCCGGTGCAGTGGCGGCGATGGTGTTTGTGGGAGGTGGAACGGGGTTGGTTCATTTCCATGAGGGCCAGGCGATGGTCGTATTTTCGATCGCTTGGTGGCCGTGGATTCTCTGCCAGCTGGATCGTTTGCGACTGCGTTGTGATGCAGGTGAGGTGTCCGTTCTGGCGGTGCTCCTGGCTCTGCAGTTCCTGGCCGGCTTCCCACTGTTCACATTGGTCATGGCCTGGTTGATCCCGGTGTACTTGTTGTTGTTTACGGTGGACTGGTCGCAAAGGCTGTCGCGGATCAACCTGAGACGTGTTGCCGCTGCCGGCTTGTCGGCTGTCCTGGCCTTGGGCCTGGTGGCGGCGATGTTGTGGCCGGCTGTCGAGTTTCTGGACCAGGCTCATCGTGGCAAGTTGTCTTTGTCGCTGGCCGAGTCGCACTCGGTCCCGGCTGCCCACTGGGGCCGGGCCATTGTGCCTGGCCTGTTCGGTGATCCGGTGACCGACACCTACTGGGGTGATCCTCAGCACTGGAACATGCTGATCCACGGGGGAGCATTGGGCTTGGTGTTGGCGTTGGCTGGTCTGTTCGGTCGTCGTCGTTTGGAGACACTTTGGTGGGCGTTGATGGCGGCCGGTTTGGTTTCGTACTGCCAAGGGGGTGTGGTCTTTACGGTCTGTTACCTGTACCTGCCCGGTTTTGACCTGTTCCGTCGTCCGGTGGTCCTGCGGCTGTTCCTGTTGTTTGCGGTGTCGATGCTGGCGGCTTTGGGTTGTGACCGATTGCGAGAAGAATCGTCGGGTCGTTGGATCCGTCTGGTGATGGCTGTGGCCGTCGGGCTGGGAGTGACGGGCGTGATCTACGGGATGGCGGGCCGGTTGGGGTGGATCGATCCGCCCGGCTGGTGGATCGAGTTGGTGCGGGCATCTGTCGGAGCCGGCGACCTGGCAATTCGAGCGGACTGGCAACGTGAGCGATTTGCCGACCTGTCGGGCGAGTTGGCCGTGGTGGCTGCAGTTGTTCTGTCCGCTGGCCTGGCATTCTGGTTGTCACGATGGCGTCGGCGACCGTCCTGGCTGGCGGCCGGGTTACTGGGGGGGATGGCCATCGAGTTGTTCGTCTTCGGATCGCCGTGGTTGGAAACATCGATGGTGCGTGACAAGGTGGCACCTTCGCATCGAGTGGCCGAGGCATTGGCCGACCGGTCGGGTGATTTCCGACTGGCGTGTCTGTGTGACGAGTCGTCGAAGCTGTTCAACCGGTTTTCGATCGACCGATTCGAGACTCCCGGCGGCGCCGAGGACCTGATCCCTCGGCGATACAGCAATTTCCTGTTCGCCATTTCCGGTCAACCTCCGTTCCTGCAGCATGTCTTCGCATTTGGACCCGATACGCCGCGGCCGGTGAAACGAAGTTTCCTGGACCTGTTGGGCGTCCGATACTATGTCTGTCGGCGTGGAGCTCATCAGGGCGACGCGTCCGATCTGGCGGGCGATCGGCCGGTGAAGTTGGACGTGTTTCGTTACCGGGGCGTGG
>CAVOEV010000141.1:0-11928 GCA_963694825.1 Planctomycetota bacterium | reverse complement strand
TACATGCCGTGGGCAATCTTCGGACTCGACTTGCCGCGGTCACGGTACATGCCGTGGGCAATCTTCGGGCTCGACTTGCCACGATCCCGATACATGCCATGGGCAATCTTCGGACTCGACTTGTCCAACGGATCGGCCATCGATGTCTCGACAAGCGAGGTCCCGAACAAGGTCGCGACGGCCAAGCAGCTCAGTGTCAGTGTTCTGGTGATCTTCATTTTCTTTTCTCCTGTCATGGGGAACACCGTTAATTCGGTTGACCCCGGGTTTGTTTCGAGCGAGCCAGTCTTTGAATCTGGCCCCGTTCAACAGGAAGATGTGAATCTGCGACAATAACCGGACAGGAAACCGGCCCGTTTCGGAAAGTTTTTCCAAGATTTCAACAGGCCACCACAAGGTCTCACCGATGAACGCACCCGATCTCACGCTGCGATCGATCGACGAAACCGCTCGACAGCGCTTTGAGCAAAGCTGGATCCAGGATCAGCCCGAGTCGATCGAGACGGTCCTGCCCTCGACCGAGGATCCGCTCTACCAGGCCACGCTCGAGGAACTGGTGCTGATCGATCTCGAGTTCCGCTGGAAACACCAGCTCGACGGGTCCGGCAAGTCTCAGGACAGCCGTTCAGCGCTGTCCCTGGACGACTACGTCGGACAGTTTCCCTCACTGGGAGACACCGGGGTAATGCGCAACCTGGTCGTCCGCGAGATGTGTCTCAGGCAACAACTGGGCGATCAGCCGGACATCCGGCAAACCATCAAGGCCCACCCGGGCGTGTTCGAATCCGAGCGGCACCTGCTGACCTTGCTGGCCGACACCGGCTACGCCTTCCGGTCCCAGACGGTCAGCCTGGCGATCAACCGCGAGGCGCGGACGATCATGGGCGACGAGAGTTCTCCGGTTGCCGACGCCCCCACGCTGGCACCGGTCGCGGCCACGTCCGGTGACTTCGCGGAGATTCCCGAGACCGTCGGCAACTACCGGTTGATCCGGGAACTGGGCGCCGGCGGGATGGGACGAGTCTACGAGGCCGAGGACACCGGGTCGGGACAACGGGTCGCGCTGAAGCTCGTCCTGCCTCACCTGGTCACGTCGCAGGAATCACTCGACCGATTCCGGCAGGAGGGCCAGCTGGCCAGCACGATCTCGCACCCGCGGTGCGTCTTTGTCCTGGCCGCCGACCAGGCCGGACAATTTCCCTACATCGTCATGGAGCTCGTCTCGGGAACCGACCTGGCTGAACACATCGCAGCGAACGGACCGCTGGAACAGGACGACGCCATCCGAAAAATGATCGACGTGATCGACGGCCTGGCCGAAGCCCACCGACTGGGGGTGATCCATCGGGACGTGAAGCCGTCGAACTGCTTTCTGGACGCGGACGGCCGGGTCAAGATCGGAGATTTCGGTCTCTCTCGTACACTGGCCGCGGACGTTCAACTGACTCAGCCCGGAACGTTCATCGGCACGCCGCAGTACTGCGCTCCCGAACAGGTTCGCAACGATCCACTGGACGGCCGCTGCGACGTCTACTCGGTCACCGCCACGCTGTATTACCTGCTGACCGGCCAGGCCCCGTTTCATGGCAACGACACGCTGGCGACGATGGCCCGGATCGTGTCGGACCCCGCCCCCTCGATCCGAATGCTGCGACCCGACCTGCCGCGACAACTCGAATCCGTTATCGCCAAGGGCCTCGAACGAGACCCGGATCGTCGCTGGCAATCGATGGAGCAATTCCGACACGCACTCACCGACTGCCTGCCCCAACAACTGACGTCACTGGAGAAAGCCGGCCGGTTGGGAAGTTGGCTTGTCGATGGTCTCGTCTGGTTGGGGATCACAGCCGCAATTGGCCAACCATTGCGTGCCATTTTTGGGATGCCCTATGCGACCAGTTGGTGGCCACAAGTCGTTACCTTCGGCAGTCTCCTGGCCTACTACACGCTGTGCGAGGGACGTTGGGGCACAACGCTGGGCAAGCGAATCCTGAGATTCCGCGTCCAAGTCGTCGGACAGGGTCGACCACCCTCCTACGGACAGGCCCTGGCTCGGATTTCAACCCTGGTCGTCATCCTCGATGGACCTGTCATTGCTGCCACATCGATCCTCCAGAATACAACGTTGCAGATCGGTCACTTCAGCCAGGATGAAGTGGCCGGCCTCGTGCTTTCTGGCCTGCGATACATTTCCTGGGCGATCGTGTGCTCGACGATGCGTACCCGAAACGGCTTTCGAGGATTGCACGAGATGATCAGCGGAACCTGCGTTGTTCGTAAGAGTAAGTTCCAGGTCGACAAACGCGAGGTGACACCGCTGCAGAGCTGGTTGTCGGACGAGTTGCCGGTCGATGAAGTCGCGACCATAGGGACCGCTCCCGCGGCAGTTGGTGCCTACCAGGTGACGCGTAGCTTGAGATGGGACAACGAGAAGATCGTGGCGGCTCGCGATGAGCGACTCGGCCGCGACGTCCTGGTGCGAATGTGCGACCCGGATAACCCCCCACCGACGCAGGCCCGTGCACGGGTCGCCCGCAACAGCCGGCCCAGGTGGCTCAGCAGCGAACGCACCGCCGAGAACTCATCGGACGCCTTCCTGGCCCCAGCGGGGCGACCACTGGACGAAATCGTGGAACACCTGGGCCCCTTGGACTGGCCCACGACCGAAAAACTGCTGCTGGATCTCGCCGGTGAATTGTCCGAGTCCATCGAGGATGGGACTCTTCCCGAGCAGCTTTCGACCCACCAGGTCTGGATCGATACGGACATGAACGTCGTCCTGATGGACTTTGCCACGGCGGCCGATGTGCAGGAGATTGCCGCCCAGTTGGTGTCGCCCTCCCAACGCGCCTTCGCGCTGCTGGGTGCCACGGCCGTGCGGGCACTGGAAGGCCAGCCGATCCACCATGCAACCAGCCGTCACGACATCGACAAGGTCGTGAAAGCCGTCATTCCCATGTTCGCACGTGATGCCCTGTACCGGTTGTTCCCCGGCGAGAAACACTTCAATGACATCCAGGATTTTCACAAGGCTCTCCTGGCCTGCCAGGAGCGGCCGGTCCGGCAGGTCACGCGAATCGTCCGGGCCAAGCTGACCCTCTTCCAGCTACTCGCCCTGTTCTTCGGAACGACCATCGCAGCGGTCGCGGGGACCTCGATTAGTATTTTCCTGTCAGACCGGTGGGACGATTCCCTTCCCGAATTCACGGGACAGAGTGCCGTGTGGTTCGGATCGGCCCTGATTCTCCTGTCGCCTCTTCCCGTCGTCGTGTGGTGTATGTGTTTCCGTGGTGGATGGATGTTGCCGGCCAGTCGTATACAAATCGTGGACTCATCGGGCCGCCGTGCATCCCGGCTGAGAATCGGATTACGGACGTGGGTTGTTTTTCTGCCGTTCAGCCTGCTCGGACTGGTTCAGTTTTTGATCCACGACATGTCACCCCAGGCAGGTGCGTACTTTCCCATCCCCTGGCTTGTGCTGCCGGTTGTCTACTTCCTGGTTGCCATCATCTGGCCACGACGTGGGCCACAGGATCTCATCGCCTCGACCTACCTGGTCCCCCGGTGATGGCAGTCCAACGCCGCTGGTTTACTCAAACCAATCGCCTCCAAGTGGAAGTTGTTCAATGACGACAACTCCAAACCGGTTCAGAGTCGTAAACTCCACCGGATAATGGTGAAATTGCCATATGACCCCATCGGCAACATCATGAACGACCAGCACCAACCCGACGAAACCCGCATTGACGAATCCAGGCGGCATCGTTTCGAGACGGCCTGGATCTCCGGGACGCCCTTGACGCTGGCCGAGTGCCTGCCGGAAGTCGCTACGCCAGAGTTCCTGCCGACACTCGAAGAACTGGTCCACATTCAGCTCGAATTCGCCTGGAAAGCCCACGCAGCCTCCAATGCCGATCGGCCAGCCTTGATCGAAGACCTGCTCGAGCAGTTCCCCGACCTCGGCCAACGCGAAATCTTGATCCGTCTGCTGAAACAGGAATACGCCTGCCGGCTGGCGGCCGGAGATCAGCCGACGCCGGCCGAGTATTCCGAGAGATTTCCGGCACTGGTGGTCACCGGCCGCGAGGTCCTGCCGGTTGCCGACCAGACCGTCGGCGAGGCTCCTCAGGACGCGACCGATGCCGGCACAACGACCAATGAACCGACCGAGAACACCGCGCTGATGGACCAGCCAACGATCCTGCCGACCGGGAACGTGGCCCCGGGAACCGGCGAGGAGACCCTGGCAATGCCCGCCGGGCAGGCTGCTGGCCCCTCGATTCGTCTGCCGGGGATCGGCGACACCATCGCCGGGTTCTGCATGGAAAAGGAGCTGGGGCGTGGCGGAATGGGGATCGTCTACGAGGCCGCCCACACCCAGACCGGACGCCGTGTCGCCGTCAAGGTGCTCGCGCCGGAACTGGCCGGGAACACCGAGACGATGGAACGCTTCATGCGGGAAGCGCAGCTGGCAGCCGCATTGTCTCATGCCCGCAGCACGTTCGTCTTCGAGGCCGGCGAGGAACAGGGGTGCCCGTTCATCGTGATGGAACTGATGCCGGGCCTGACCCTGAAGGACCTGGCCGACGACGAGGGGCCGATGCCGGTCAACCGCGCCGTCGACCTGATCTTCGACATCATCGACGGACTCGCGGCCGCTCATTCGGCCGGGGTGATCCATCGCGACATGAAACCCTCGAACTGTTTCCTGGACACCGACGGTCGGCTGAAAGTCGGTGACTACGGGCTGTCCAAGTCGCTGATCGTCGCTAGCGACCTGACACAGTCGGGCAGCTTCCTGGGCACACCCCTCTACAGCGCCCCCGAACAGGTGCGGGGGACGGATGTCGACGAGAGGACCGACCTGTACGCGGTGGGGGCCACGCTGTTCACGCTGATCGCCGGCCGCGCTCCCTTCATCGGAGATTCGGCATCGGTCATCGCCCAGATCGTCTCCGACGAGGCACCATTGCTCTCGAGCCTCGCCGAAGACGCTCCGGCTGACCTCGACCACGTCATCGCCAAAACTCTCGAAAAAGATCCGGCTCAACGGTTCGAAACACTCGATCAACTCAAGACCGCTCTCCAACCGTTTGCCAGTGGCGGGACAAATGTCGCCAGCGTCGGTCGCCGACTGGCAGCATTGATCGTCGACTCAGCGATCCTCAACCTGGTAATCGGATTCGCGACCATCACGTGGTCGATGGTGGTTAGCGCCAAGATCTTATCATCCGGTGGTTTCGAAGACCTGGTGTCTCAAAGCGAGTCCGACAAAATCGCCTGGGCCGTCGGCCTCACCCTCGTTACTGGATTCCTTGGGTTCCTCTACTACACCATGTTCGATGCCCGCTCGGGCCAGACCGTCGGCAAGAAGTTGATGCGGCTCCGAACCGTAGCGATGGATGGCGGACGGGTTGGTTGGAAGCGAGCACTCCGGCGAAACATCGTGTTTCTAGCCGCCTCGCTAGTCCCCGGTGTTGTCGTAGCGGTCTTGACAGTCAATCAGCAGGGATCCAGCACACACATCCTCTGGACACAACTGCCCCTCGTGGTCTCGATGGGCCTGGCACTGTCGATGCGGTCGACCAACGGGTTCCGAGGTCTTCACGAGTTCGCCAGTGGTACGCGAGTGGTTCCGATCCCCGAAGAGAGCTTGGCTGGGCGAACCAGCGTGCCGATCGTGGCCGCCCACCAATCCGACGACATCCCCGACACGCTCGGACCCTACACTGTCCGCGGAGCACTCGGCTATTCTGGCGGCAACCGAGTCCTGCTCGGACGCGACGACACGCTCGACCGGGCCATCTGGCTGTTCTGCCGCCACGATGACACTGCGACACCGTCGACGGCACGCACCGAAGTGGCTCGACCAACACGGCTTCGATGGCTGCAGTCCGGCTCAACCGATGCCACCTCCTGGGACGCCTACGAAGCGGTCCACGGCGTGCCGCTGGAACAAGCACTCCAGCAGCCCCGGTCCGGCGGCTGGGATCGTGGACGGCATGTGATCCGCGAGTTGGCCTGCGAACTGGTTGCAGCCAATGCCGATGCAACGCTGCCAGACACGATTCACCCCGACCAGGTGTGGTTGGCACGCGATGGTCGAGTCAAGCTGCTCGATGATGTCCTCGTCGCCGATCCAGATTCGCCGCCGGACAAGTCGCAGACACTCACGCCCGAAACACTGATTCGACAACTGGCATCCACCTACTCGGCCGACCAGGTGCTGCCCGGACACGGACGACAGTTTGTGGTTGGCCTTGCCGAAACATCCAGCGGCGACGACCAAGCCGATGAAGAAGCCGGCTCGAATGATCTGCTCGAACGGGTAGCCTCCGAGTTGACTCGCAGCCAAGACAAACCCATGCATATCAACTGGCGCGATCGGGTTGGCATGATCGGCGTGGCCATCGCCATCGACGTCCTGCCCCTGGTCCTGCTGATCCACGCCTCTGCACTGGTGATCACGTCACAGTACTCGACCTTCAGCGACAAGATGTCCGTCGTCTGGTGGGCCGTCGTTCCGCCGCTGATCATGGCCATCGTGCTGGGGGCAATCAGTCGAGGTGGATTCGCGTTTCGAGTCATGAATGTCGAAATCCAGACAACCACCGGGCAGGCCGCCAGTCGCTATCTCTGTGCCCAAAGGCATCTGGCAGCCCTGTTTGTGATCATTCTGCTCGTCTCTGCCGGTACCGCCATGATGGTCGCCAATGTTGCCTCGATGGAGGCCATGGCAGGCGGAGCCAACATGGGCGAAGTCGGCACGATGCAATGGTCCGAGGGCGGGCTGTCGTACGGAGCCTGCATGGCCTGTGTCGTCTTCTTGCCACCCTTGCTCTTTGGCGGAGTCGTCTGGTCGGTGCTGAATCCCCGCCGAGGTCCACACGACCTGGTGACCAGAACGCAATTGGTGCCACGCTAGACGACTGGAACCGGCACCAAGAAAGGACCCTGCGGCATGGCAAACTCAAACAGTATCTCCGCAACGTGCGGCTCGTGCGGCACTGCACTGGTCACCGATGACCTGCTGGAAACCGACGTTGTCTCGTGTGCGAACTGCGGATTGACATTCAGCTTGGCCGAAGCGGCCGATATCGAAACTCGAGTCAGCCGCCAGGCCGTACTCAGCATGCTGCTCGGATTCGCCTCGATCATCTGCCTGTTCCTGACCGGCATCCCCGCCATCATCTTCGGAGCACGGTCGCTGGGCCTGATCCGACGAGAACCGGCCCACTACAAGGGCCGCGGGCTGGCGATTGCCGGCATTGTCACCGGGTCCGGCTTCGGAGTGATCCTGGGAACGTGCCTGAGCCTGGCCATGATCCCCGCCGTCCCCACCATCCTCGGCCTGTGGAACCTGTCTTCTTGTGAAGACCACCTGCAGGATATCGGTTTCGCGTTGCATGGATACGAAGATAAACACGGTTCCCTGCCACCGGCGGCGTCTCGCGACAAGGATGGGAATCCCCTGCTGAGTTGGCGGGTGCTCGTGCTGCCGTACTTTCATGATCGACCCGAACTCAAACAGCTCCACGACCGATTTCATCTCGACGAACCCTGGGACAGCCAGCACAACCGACAACTCGTGGCAGCGATCCCCGATGTCTACCAATGTCCGACCGATCCAGGAATCGACGGCACGGGCAGCACGCTGACTCACTATGCCGCCATCACCGGTCCGGGAACCGTCTTCGATCACCAGTCTGCCAAGGCCTGGAACACCAAGAACCCGAAACTCCTCTGGACCGTGTTGGTCGGCGAAGTGACCTCCGAACAGAACATCACCTGGACCGAACCCAAGGACGTCTCGATCAGCGAATACTCCGAACAATCCGGCTGGCTCGACAAACAACGGTTCGGCTCGTTTGACTCGCACCACGTCATCCCCGGTGTGGGCACCGACAAGATCGTGCACCTGCTTCACGTGGACCAGGCAAACGGTCATCAGTTCCTGAACGCCAACGGCGAGACGATCAAGCAGGACGAGACCGCGGGACACTTCCACTTTCGCCGCCGATTGATCGGCGGCGGACATTCGCTCAAACACCTCACGTTGACCGAAGTCGAGGTGTTCAGTGGCGGCGAGAGCATCTCTCCCAACGGGACCGCCACCCAATCCTCGACACTCGATGGCGCGGTGGCCGGACGGGCCAACGACGGCAAGACCGACGGCGGCCAGCATGCCTTTTCCCGCACGAAGCTGGAACCCTATCCCTGGTGGGAATTGACGTTCAAGGAACCTGTTCCCGTCGAGCGGATCGTGCTGAACAGGCTGACCGATTGGGATCCCGACGTGCGGTGGAGCCTGGCGGTGAAACTGCTCGACTCGGACCGAAAAGTCCTCTGGCATGAAACCGTCGACGGCACCATTCCCGTCAACCAGAACTTCACTCAGGAATGGAGTCTGTCCGGGTCCGATTCAGCCAAGGCCTCCAAGCCAATCGTTGCCCGGTTCCTCCGCCTGGAATTTACAGAGCCGGACACGACCGAAACGGCCGGCTCACAGGCTGGACCCGGGAACAAGCCGATCACCGGGCTGCCGATCCTCGTCGAGAAAAAGGGCGAGCGTTTCTACATCACCGAGGAGCTTGACGTACTGACAACGAACCTGCGTGGCGCCGAACTCCTCGCGATCAAGGAGTACAACAGCGAGAGCTTCCAGGATATCGACGGTTTCTTGCTGGATGACGTTCGGATGTTGCTGCAAGGCCCGGCGGGATCAACGATTGTGCTGAGAATTCAACTACAGGAAAACAGGGAGGTGAAAGAAATCTCCTTGAAGGCCATTACGTACACGCCCCCGGTCACCTCACCCGGCCCCACCTCGAGCACAACGCCCCCATGCCCATCAAGCTGAAGTGCCCCAAGTGTGGCGAGTCGTACAAGGTCGCCGACGACCGGGCCGGTAAGAAGTTCCGGTGCCGCAAGTGCCAGGGACCGGTGAAGGTGCCCGTGGACATGTTCGTGGCGACGCTGGACAAGATGGAAATGGAGATGGCCTCGGAGATGGAATCCGACGGAGACGCGCTGAATATGGATGAGCTGATGGCGCTCTCCGAAGAGGGCGACACGGTCCAGCAGCCCGGCCAAGCCCCGGGCACGTCCGCCGCCGCCAGTCCACCCTGGATGGCGATCGCGATCGGAGTGATCCTGGTGGGCGGGATCGCTGCGGGGCTTTTCGCCTGGTTGATGTAGGCTGGGATAGCTTGTCGATGGGCGGTCCCCTGCTGTACTTTGGACCCTGTTACGGCACTCACCACTGACCCTGCAACCCGTTGTCGGATTCCGCTCATGTCGTCACTCAAACTGGTCATCATCTCCGGCCCCGACGCCGGTCGCTCGTTCGCTCTTGAAGACGGCGCCGCCTTGACAGTCGGCCGCGGCCAGGACACCAACGCCCAGCTCACCGATCCCCACTGTTCCCGACAGCACTTCCAACTGCAGGTCGCCGAGGACAAGATCCTGCTCAAGGACCTTGGCAGCAGTTCGGGCACCCATGTCAACGGCTCACCCGCCAGCGAAACCCGCGTGGGCCCCGGCGACGTGATCCAGATCGGCCAGACGCAGCTGAGGATCGAGGGGCCGGGAATGGCCGAACACACCGTTGCCGCCCAGGCGCCACCGGCGGCCGCTGGCGGCGGTGCCGCCCTGGTCGGCACGCAGATTCACCACTACGAAATCACCAGGGTGCTCTCGCAGGGCAGCACGAGCGTCGTGCTGCACGCCCGCGACTCCGAGAAGAACCGCGACGTGGCACTCAAGGTGCTGCTGCCGGAACTCGCGACCGACGAAGAGGAAATGCAGCGATTCATCCGGGCGATGAAGACCATGCACCCGATCCGGCACCCCAACATCATCCGCATCTACAACGCCGGCAAGACAAACGACCACGTCTGGGTGGCGATGGAGTACGTCGACGGCGAGAGCGTGGCGGCGATGATCGAGCGGATCGGCACCGTCGGAATGCTCGACTGGCGCGACGCCTTCCGCATCTGTGTCCACATTGCCCGGGCACTCAACGAGGCCTTCGAACACAAGATCATCCACCGAAACATCACGCCCGAGAACATCCTGGTCCGGACCGAGGACAAGGTGGCCAAGCTGGGCGACATGATGCTCGCCAAGGCACTCGAAGGAACCAAGGTTGAACAGATCACTCAGCCCGGACAACTGATCGGCCCGATCCCATTCATGCCACCCGAGCGGACCCTGGGCAGCAGCGATGTCGACTGCCGGGCCGACATCTACAGCCTGGGTGCCACCGTCTACGCCCTGCTGACTGGCCGGCCACCGGTTGAAGGAGGCAACCTGCCCGAGCTGATCATGAAGATCCGCGACGAAACACCGCAACGGCCCAAGGACTTTCAGCTGGCGATCGACGACATGTTCGAGGGCGTGGTGCTGAGAATGCTGGAAAAGCGGCCGGAAGAACGGTTCCAGGAACCCGCCGACCTGGTCAAGGAACTCGAACGCATCGCCCAGTTCCAGAACCTGAAAACGTGATTGGCTCGAGAACACCGTGACTTCGACAGGGTGTTTTTCGGGAAAATCGCAGACGACCCAGGGAACCGGTGTCCGGTTTCATTGCCAACCGGCAATCTAACGGTGAACCCGCAGGGGTCCGGTAAGGAGATTCCGTCATGAACGAAACCGCAGAAAAGAAACCCGCCCGTGCTGTCAATCTCGCCCATCCCGTAGTTCGAGGCATCTTCGGCTTGGCCGGGGTTCTCTTCGTGGTTGTTACGGTAATTGACATCAGGGAGGGGAGTTCGATCGGAGCAATCGTTCGGTCTGCCTCGACCGCACTCGCTGGTCTTGTCATGGCCGTCTTTGCCAAGGCAATCGCAGAACGATCCGAGAGAAAGCAGAGCGAGCTTCCCGGTTGGCCCGACGTCGTCACCCGGAACCCATTGAAGCACTTGTTCGAATCGCTGTGGATATTAGGCTTACTGGCAGCGGTGTTCTTCCTGGACCTCCTCCTGGCACGCCCCTTGGCCACTGGTGCAGTTGTCATGGCCGGGGCTGTGTCCTTGTTCCTGTCGATCTTCGTCAGCGCTCTCCTTTATGACCGATTCGGGAAACTCGTTGGCGGGATCCCCGCCAGCCCGTTTGGCTTCGGATTCTTGTATGCACTCGGCTGGGTGTTTCACGCAAGCACTCAATTGACCGAACCGGACGCAACATTCGACTGGTCGGTGGTTATAGGCGGTGGAATCGGGATGCTCTGCGTGGGCTTTTCCCCGCAGTTTCAGGCTGCCGTAGCGACAGAGACAGCCGGCGAAGACGCTACAACCCCGGTCGAAGAAGCTCCCGACGCGCCGGCCGACGCGCCAGCGGATTCCGCCGAATAACACGCACCGCGACGCGGTCGACTCGACACTCCCGTGTCCGGTTTTTTCGCCGGATGGTAATCTCCCGGTGAACCCAAAGCATTCTTTGAGAACATTCCGCCATGACCGAAGAAACTCCAACACCTGCACCAAAATATGGCAACATCGCGCATCCGGTATGGCGCCTGTTTTTTCTGCTCTTTAGCGGACTCTTCTGGTTCGAGCTGGCCAAAGAATTCAGTGAGAATTCCGCTGGTGAGACCATCAAGAGTGCCACCTTCGGCCTGGGATTTCTTGCGGTGGCTGTCTTTGCCAAGCCGCTCGCCAGGCGTGCAGAAAAACGGCGACTCGAGAACTCGATTGCGGCTCTTGATATCCTCCATAATCCGCTGAAGCATCTGGCCATCAGCATTCTCAGCATGGGAGTGCTCGGCGTCGTTATGGCGTTCGATGTCGTGCTGGTCGACCCCGTGTCGGTGGGCCTGGCCATGCTGGGCGGAGGCGTGTCACTTTTCTTCTGGATGTACGTCGCCCTGCGACTTGCCAACCGGGGACGACTCACCCGATTCTTCGTCTGCACACCTTTGCTGATCGG
>CAVOEV010000140.1:0-11941 GCA_963694825.1 Planctomycetota bacterium | reverse complement strand
CGGACCAGCGGACGATGGAAGACCTCGGCCGAAGCCAGTCAGGTCGACGCCGATGGGGATTCGCGAGGCGTTGGACGATTGCAGGCCGTTATCTGGAACAACTACCAACTGACCGCCGCCGCCAACCTCGGCACACATGCCACCTTCCAACCCGCCTCCGACGGCAAACTGTTCCTCCGCTGTGGCGATCGCTGGGGCGAATTACACGACAATACCGGACAGATCCAGGTCCAAGTCACTCTCCTGCCAGCACCCAAGTAGCCAGCCACACCCCAGGAACCCTGGCCCACTCAGCCCCGAAGGCTGAAGTGCCTGTGGCAGAAAGAGCCAGTCCCGGGACTTTTTTCCGGTTTTTCCTCCAATGACGGTTTTTCCATTTGCACACGTCACTCCACCTCACTACAGTCCTTTCTGTGGGTTTTCCGCCCACTGTTCTTTTACAACTTGGTTGCATGTGGGTTTTCTGCCCATTATGCTGGATGCGACCTGCGGAGCAGGCCGCCGGCATGGACACCGTCCGGCCTGCATGTCTTCCGCACCATCCCCACCAGCCACTGGCCAATGCCTCCTCAAACCTTCATCACCGGCGAAGTGCGACGAACCGTCGACGATCGGTTTCGCGTCTCCTTGCCGGCCGATATGGCCGAGGCCGTCACGGATGACAATGGCCAGACAATCATCTCGAAGGAACGATTTGGTTGCGTAAGCCTCTGGCGAGCCAACGATTGGCAACAAAGGATTGATGCCGGTGTGGCACTGATTCGCCAGAAGATCGAGGCGGGACGGATGGAGAATCGTTACGGGGACGTACAACGGCTGGGACGGCTGCTGTCGACCCGGCACCAGACCGTCCGACTGGCCAACCGGTCTCGACTGCTGGTGCCCGACGAATTCCGGTCGTTTCTCGGAATCGAACCCAACCAGGATGTCATGCTCGTCGGAGCGGTCATCTGTGTCGAGATCTGGAACCTCGACGCGTGGATCGAAACACTGCGAGAAGACATGCCCGAATTCGGGCCGCTGTTCCTGCAGTTGACCGAATGAACGTCAACCGGCTGACGACTCGGGGTCCGGATTGGCCAACTCCTCTCTTGCTTCGCAGAAAACCTCGCACCGGGCATGCCCGGTCACGGACGTGGAAAAGAAGCTGTCGTTCACTCAATCAGTCAGCGCGTGAACTTACCAGGGACGGTCCATCGGCACGGATGCCACTTCTTCTTTCCCCCCCCCCCGTCGGCCGGGCATGCTCCTTTTAACTCGACGCCGAAAAACCCGCTTCCTGACGCCGGGACGTGGCTGCACGACTTCCCCGAGCCCGCCACACGGATCTCCGCCCGGTTAGGCAATCCGCAACGATCGCAACACAACTGACACCTCGGTCGGTCCTGACGACTGAAACACCGCCTCTTCCACATCTTCGACAGTTCCGAATTGACCATCCGAAAACAGCAGGCCTATACTTCAGGCAAGGTCTTTTCAGACACACTCCGACACCTGCCAACTTCGTCGGGATCGCACTTTCGACACTCCAGACCTGATGACCACTGACCCATCATGACGAAACTCAGCAAAAGCCTCTGCGTCTTCGTGCTCGTCGCCTGCCTCGCCTTCATGGGTGTCGCAGCCGTGACGTCCATCGGTGGAGCCAACTGGCATATCGAACGCGATCAACTGACCGGCGACTACACCTTCGAAACCACCCTCGGTGAAACCACCACCTACGCCGTCAAGTCGCGGCAGACCGACCAACAACTTGACGCCAGCTCCAAGAGCCTCGCCGCCACCATCATCGCCGCTCGCAAAGACCTGGTCGAAGTCCAAAAGAAGAAAATCGAAACACTCCAGACCGAAACCACCACGTTCACAACACAACAGCAGGTGTGGATCACCCTCACGGCCGCCGATGAAGATGCCATGACCGTTCGCTGCGATCAACTCGCCAGTGAACTCGCAACACTCAATCAGCAAATCGACGCCGCCGCCAAACAAAACATCTCCAAGGTCGAAAAGACCCAAAATACGCTGCGAACCAACGAGGCTCGACGAGAAGAAGTCTATCGCCTGCTGGCTCAACTCGACGAAATCCGCACCGACCGCTTCCAGATCAATGAACAACAGAAACGACTTCGCGACCTGCTGATCCGCAAACAGGGAGTCGTCAGCCGACTCAAGAGACGACAGTTACAATTGGTCCGGTCCGGTGCCCGCGGGCAATACGAAGCCGATCCGACCGCTGTGCCCGCTGTCACTCCCAAAACAACTCAACCCTGATTCCGCTGTAAACACGACTCAAGACACCACTAAGAATTCCAGGGCCGTCACCAATCGGCCCAGCCCCGTCAGATGCTGGCGGGAGGGAGAGAGACCATGACCTTCGTCGGCAAAATGCTCATCGTCCTGCAACTCATCCTCAGCCTCCTGTTCATGGCCTTCGCCGGTGCCGTTCGCACCGTCGAAAAGAACTGGAAGCAGGTCACCTCCGACACGCGTGACAACCTGAAGGTCGAGAAGGACTTCCACCAGTCGACGCAGAATTCCTACAACGAATTCAAGAACGCCACCACCGCCAGGCTGGCAGACCTCGACACACGCTCCAAAAAACGACTCGCCGATTTCAATCGGGAAAAGAACCGAGCCGACAACCTCCAGCAACAACTCAACAGCCTCAAGACCTCGCACGACACCCAACGCACCGTCGCGCAACTCGAAGGCGACGAAGCGAAGTTCCGTCGCATCGAGGCGGTCGAGCAGCGACAAGTCAACATGGGGCTGCATACCAACCTCGTCGAATCCGTCCGCACCAACCGAGGCCTCGAAGACATCATCTTCGACCTCAGACTCCAACTCGGACAACGCGAAGTCCGACACCTCGTGATGCTCGATGAACTCAAGACCGCTCGAATCGAAGCCCGACGTAAGGGCGGCGGACTTGGAGCTCTGCCCAGCGAAGACATCGAACCGCCACCACCCATCGATGGCCAGGTCGTCTCGTCTCGCTACGGCATCGGCAACCGCATCCTCTATGTCGAAGTCTCCATCGGAGGCGACGACGGGATCAAGGAAGGACAACAACTGACCGTCTATCGGCCCGGCGACGGAAACGCCGTCCGGACCAAGTACCTCGGTCAAATCCGCATTATCCAGGTCTTCGCCGACAAGGCCGTCGGCACGGTCCAGGAAAAAGCCAAGAACGGCGTGATTGCAAAGGGCGACAATGTCACCTCAAAACTCTAACAGCCCCGGCCTCGACGTCTTCGTCAGCCTCCTGTTCGTCTCCGTCGCCGCACTCGTCGTTGGCATCAGCCTGCTCGCGATGGAACTGAAGAACTACGGCTGGGAAATGTCCCCCTAACGGACCCAAGCCTCCTCGAACCGCTTCCACGCGGCTCGGACCCGCGATACCATGCGGCCTCCGGTTCCTGACTCGGAGACCACTCAATGCGTCCACTCCGCCGGCTCGCCTCACCGTTCGCACTCATCGTCGCACTGGCACTGCTGCCAGCATCGCTCGACGCAGCCCAACCGGCTACCGTGCGACTCGCTCAAACCGTCTCACCACCCGAGTGGGCCCTGCTCCAAAGACAACTCCTGGCTACCAATACCGCGGCCTGCCGCGAGTTCTTTGCCAGGTACTTTGACCGGCGTGGCTTCCTGCTGTGCGTCGAACGTTGGGGCGGAGACGATGGACCCGATGACGCCATCGAAAACTGCAACGATTGGCCGATCCTCCATGCACTCGGAGCCAATGATGTCGTGCTCGACATGTTCAAAACCGCCTGGGAAGGACATCTCAGACAATACACCCTCGCACGCACCGTCGATGTCCCCTTCGCTCGCGATGGAATGTACTACAAGGAATTCCCCGTCACCTTCGACTGGGTCCACAACGGCGAAGGACTGACCGTCTTCAACCTCCAGGGACTCTCGGACCCCAACAACATCCGGTTCGGGCATCGCGTACGCCGCTTCGCCGGCTTCTATCTCAACGACGACCCCGGTGCACCCAACTACGACCCGAAACACAAGATCATCCGCAGCCTCTTCAATGGCAGCCGTGGACCGCTGATGCGAAAAGCCACCGGGCTCGACTGGGCCGGGGACCCCATCGAAATCGCCAACCGATTTCGCCTCGGACACGGCGAACGCAACTACCAGGAAATGGTCGAACACTTCAAGGACTACAACGACATCGTCGGCGATCACCCGCAAAACCTGCTCGCCACCTCGCTCGCACTCAATGCCTTCCTGCTCACCGGAGAAACCCGGTACCGGGACTGGCTGCTGGAATATGTCGACGCCTGGCGACAACGTACCATTCTCAACAATGGCATCATCCCCACCAACATCGGACTCGATGGGACCATCGGTGGGGCCGTCGGAGGAAAATGGTACGGCGGAGTCTATGGCTGGAACTTCTCGGTCAAAGTCCCTCAGACCGAAGCCATGGCCCACCGCAATACCCACTATCTGGGACACACCGGATTCACCAACGCCTTCCTGCTCACCGGTGACGACCGGTACCTCGATGTCTGGAGACAACAGATCAAGCTGATCAACGCACAGTCCAAAATGATCGACGGCCGGAAAATGACTCCGCGTATGTTCGGTGACAAGGGTTGGTACCACTTCACACCAGCACCCTACACCTCCGGAGGACTCGAAACCTGGTACCACTCGATGAAGAACTCGGACCGCTCACTCTTCCCCGCCAACAACTGGGTCGCCTTCCTCGACGGCAAGAACCCCAATTACCCGGTGGCGGCCCTGCGAGGGGATCTCGAACGAGTCCGTAGCCGGGTCGAAGGGTCTCGAGCCGATACGACCACTCCGGATACCCGACTGGCCGACGACCCGATGAAGTTCAACCCCGCCAGCGTTGGTTCGCTGATTCAACTGATGCTCGGAGGCCTTCACCCCGGGCACCGTGGGCAGGTGCTGCACACTCGAGTCCGCTACTTCGACCCCGTCGCGCGACGCGCCGGGGTTCCACCAGGCGTCGCCGCACTCGTCGAATCCCTCGACGACCACTCCCTCACTCTCTCTCTCGTCAATACCGATCAACTCAACCACCGCACCGTCGTCATCCAGGCCGGTGGCTATGCCGAACACCAGTTCACCTCGCTCCGATACGGATCACACGATCAACCACTTGATGACGACAGCCTGAGCGTCCGGTTGGCTCCCGGAGCTGGAGGCCGCCTCCACCTGAGCATGACACGCTACGCGAATCGCCCCTCGATGCGGTTCCCCTGGGATCGGGACTGATCTGGACGGGCGGCGACTGATCCACTATCAACCCGCCTTCGCTCGATCTTCTCCATCCCCCTTCCCCAATCCCGAGCTGTCAGTCACCGAGTCCGTCCAGCTTGGCCGGCCCCAGTCACCCAGTTCGTTCGTCTCGATGCGCAACCGCCTGGCACTGATCCTGCCCACCTACGCGGTGCTCTACGCACTGTGTTTCGTCGCTGCGTTTCTGCTGAGATTCGATTTTCGCCTGCCCGATGTGTACCAGCAGGTGATCGCTACGGCTCTGCCCGTGCTGCTGGCCGTCAAGTTCGGCATCTGCCTGGCGACCGGAGAATGGCGGCGGACATTCCGCTACACCACCGTCAGCGACCTGTTTCACCTGCTCGGAGGCAGCCTCGCCGCCGCTGGCATCACCTACCTGCTGCTGCTGCCCGTGCTCGGCGAACTCCCCCTGCCCCGTACCGTGCTGTTGATCGACGCCATGCTCTCGATTCTCGCCCTCGGCTTGCTTCGAGTCGGCATCCGAGTGGTCAGCGAAGGTGCAGCCGCGGCCGGCGACCAACGGCGTGCACTGATTCTTGGAGCCGATCCCGATGCCGTGGCTATCGCCCGAAGCCTCGGATCTGCCCCCCGACCCGTCAAGATCGTCGGCTTCGTCGATGGCACATCCACGTATAGCCAAACCGCCAAGACACTCATCGCCGGTGTCCCCGTCTTTCCACTGGCAACCGATGGAATCCTCGCAACCGACTGGATACGACTGGCTCGAAAACTGCGGGCCGATTTCGTGCTGCTGCCCAGCACCACCTGCGGTGACGTGGTGCGGGAACTGATCCGACTGTTCGCCGGTACCAGCGTCCGAGTTCAGGTCATGCCCACCGCCGACAGCTTGCTCGGAGACGACCTGCAACTTACCGTCCGTGATGTCACCATCGCCGACCTGCTCCGTCGCGAACCCGCACAACTCGATCGAGAGGCCGTCGGACAACTCGTCGCCGGGAAACGCGTGCTCGTTACCGGAGCCGCCGGAAGCATCGGCTCAGAACTCTGCCGACAACTCGCTGACCTGAAACCCGATTCACTCGTGCTCGTGGATCACTCCGAAACCGGCATCTTCCACATCGAAGCCGAACTCGACTCCACTCACACTACCCTCCACCCGGTCGTCGCCAGCGTCGTCGACCGTAATGTGATGAGCCGCGTGCTCGACGAGTTCCGGCCGCAACTCATCTTTCACGCCGCCGCCTACAAACACGTGCCGCTGATGGAATCCAACCCCCAGCAAGCCATCACCAACAACATCGGCGGCACACGCACCATGGTCGACCTCGCCGATCAGTTTCACGTCGAAGCCTTCGTGCTCATCTCCACCGATAAGGCCGTTGACCCCTCGAGTATCATGGGGGCCACGAAACTTGTCTCGGAAAAATACCTCCAGGCTCGTACCACACTGTCGTCCACTCGCATGATGATCGTCCGCTTCGGCAACGTCCTCGACTCGGCCGGAAGCGTCGTCCCCACGTTCCGAACTCAAATCGCCGCCGGAGGACCGCTCACCGTCACTCACCCCGAGATGGAACGGTTCTTCATGACCATCCCCGAAGCCGTGCAACTCGTATTGCAGGCCGGTGCGATCGGGGAATCCGGAGATGTCCTCATCCTCGAAATGGGACAACCCGTCAAGATCCTCGACCTCGCCCGAGACATGATCGAACTCTCGGGACTCAAGTACCCCGACGATATCGATATCCAGTTTACCGGAATTCGACCCGGCGAAAAACTCACCGAAACTCTGTTCTACGAACAAGAACTCGGAGCACGGAAGATTCACCAGCAAATCTACCGAGCTCCCGGAGAAATCCCCACACAAGAACAACTCGACAAGACCCTCGCACAACTCCAACTCTCCATGAATGGGTCTCGCGAACTCGCCATCAAAGCACTCAAACACGCCGTCAACTCACTCGTCGAACACTCAACTCAAAACGACGAGCACAACCAGTCCTTCCGACACGCCGCCTGAACCGACCAAGGCCGCCACAACATGCCAATCACCCGACGACAACTCCTCGCAACAGCCACCGCAACAGCCACCGCAACAGTCACCGCAACAGTCACCGCAACAGCCACCGCAACAGCCACCAGAGCAGCCGATCCAGAACAATCGGTCGACCCGTTTCGCTTCTGCCTGAACACCAGCACGATTCGAGGCCAGAAACTCGGGCTGCTCCAGGAGATCGTTCTCGCCGGAAAGGTCGGCTACAGCGGCATCGAGCCGTGGATCCGGGAAATCGATCAGTTCGAACGGGACGGCGGATCACTCAAGGACCTCGCCAAACAGATCCAGGATGCTGGCCTGAAGGTCGAAAGTGCCATCGGATTCGCACAGTGGATCGTCGACGACGACAAGCAACGTACCGCTGCGCTCGAACAGGCTCGACGCGACATGGACAAGGTGCGTCAACTCGGAGGCACCCGGATCGCCGCGCCTCCGACCGGGGCCACCAACCAAAACAACCTCAACCTTTTCGCCGCCGCAGACCGCTACCGGGCCTTGCTCGAAATCGGAAACCGGATCGGCGTCACGCCTCAGGTCGAAGTCTGGGGCTTCTCGAAATCACTCTCGCGACTCGGCGAAACCGCCTTCGTCGCCATCGAAAGCGGACACCCCGACGCCTGCATTCTCCCCGACATCTACCACATCTACAAAGGGGGTTCGGACTTCAACGGACTCGGACTGCTCGCCGGCACCGCCATCCACTGCTTCCACCTCAACGACTACCCCAACCAGCCTCCGCGGGACACGATCTCCGATGCCGATCGAGTCTACCCCGGCGATGGAGTCGCACCGGTGGTCCAAGTCCTCAAGAATATCGCCGCCAAACAACACCCCGTCGCACTCTCGCTCGAACTCTTCAATCGCACCTACTGGAAACAGGATCCCCTGGCCGTCTGCCGCACCGGACTCCAGAAAATGAAGGACGTCGCCAGCAAGGCACTCGCCTGACTCGGCCGCGACTCCTCGACTCCAGCCGCTTGAAAAAACGCTCTAACAACTCCACCATACGACTCCTTCCCAACCGTGGCAGGAGTCCTCGTGATGCAGTCGAGACACACAACGTGGCTGGCCTCGCTCGCCGTTCTGGCCGGGCTCAACGGACTGGCCAACCAGACCCAGGCCGCCGATCCCCCAGCGATCGCCTTCCGAGGTGCCAGAATCCTGCCGGCTAGCGGCCAACCCATCCCCTCGGGGACTCTCGTCATCAGCAACGGGACCATCCTCGACGTCGGTTCCGTCGACACCGTCAAGATCCCCAAGAACGCCAGGATCGTTGACGTCCGCGGCAAGGTGATCATCCCCGGACTCGTCGATAGCCACTCGCATCTGGGCGTCGCCACCCGGCCACTGGAAAAACCCAACAGCGATGGGAACGAACGCAGCGGCGCCGTGCAAAGCATCGTGCGGGCTCTCGATTCCATCAACCCCTTCGATCCCGGCATCCGCATGGCTCAAGCCGGTGGCGTCACCACAGCCAATGTCATGCCCGGCAGCGGGAACGTCATCGGAGGACAAACCGTCTATGTCAAGTTGCGAGGCAACAGCCCCGAACAAATGTGGATCGGTACCGACGGACACTTCGGTGGCCTGAAAATGGCCAACGGCGAAAACCCCAAACGGTCCTACGGGTCCAAGGGACAACCTCCCGTCACCAGGATGAAAATCGCCGCACTGCAGAGAGCCGAATTCGTCAAGGCCGCACGATACCGATCCGAATGGGACACCTACTTCCAAAACCGAAAGAAGAACGGGGCCAAGCAAAAGGACATCGCACCTCCAGAACGCAACCTCGGACTCGAACCACTCGCCGAAGTCCTCGCCGGACGCCGCACCGTGCACTTCCACACCCATCGAGCCGACGACATTCTCACCGTCCTCAGACTCAAACGTGAATTCCAGTTCGATCTCGTCATCCAGCACGGCACCGAAGCCTACAAGGTCATCGATCAGGTCGCCGCAGCCGGTGTCCCCGTCTCGATGACCATCGTCGACAGCCCCGGCGGAAAAGCCGAAGTGGTCGACTTCATCGAAGCCTGTGGGGCCGAATTGACAAGGCGAGGCGTCAAGGTGCACGTCAACACCGACGACCCGGTGACCGAAAGCCGGTTCTTCCTGAGAACCACAGCTGCGGTCGTCCGCGGAGGACTCGATACTCACACCGCACTCAAAGCCGTCACGCTCTATCCCGCAGAAGCACTCAAACTCGACAACCGCGTCGGGTCACTCGAACCCGGCAAAGATGCCGACTTCGTCATCCTCAGCGGACCACCTTTCAGCGTCTATTCCCGCGTGCTCGAAACCTGGATCGACGGACGTCAGGTCTTCGAACTCAACAACCCTAGACAGCGACTCTACCAGGTCGGAGGCTTCGCTCTGGCACAAAGCGAATTGATCCCGCCACCCACTCCACCAGCCCAACCACGACCGCACGTCTCGACACCCACGATCCCAGCCGGTTCCCGACAACCCACTACGACCGACGACAATCTGCTGGTCCTGGCCGGGAGATTGCATCGAGTCTCCGGACCGCCGCTGGAAAACGCCGCCGTACTCATCCAAAACGGGGTCATCCAGACAGTCGGGCTGGCCAAGGACGTCCAGGCACCACCCGGAACACCAGTCATCTCGGCCAATGTCGTCACACCCGGCCTGATCGACACTCACACCATCGTCCCGCTCTCCGGAGAATACAACATCCCCGCCGATCAGGATCAGGATGAAACCAGCGATCCGAACCAGGCCGATGCCCGAGTGCTCGATGGCTTCAACCCCGCCGAACCCCTGCTCCGCTTCCTGCTGCAACAGGGCATCACCGTGATCCACGCGTCGCCGGGTCGAGCGAATGTCATCGGAGGCCTGACCGGGGTCTTTCGCACCCACGGTGTCGACGTCGAAGCCATGACCATCCGGTTTCCTCAGGCCATGGCCTTCAATCTCGGCGTCGCTCCCAAACAAACCTACGCGGGCGCGGGAAAACGACCCACGACCCGGATGGGCATCGCCGCACTGATCCGCGAAGCACTCGCACAGGCTCGCGACTACCAAGGTAAACTCAAACAGGCCGCTCGCGACGACAACACGGCGACTCCGGATCGTGACCTGAAACTCGAAGCACTCACCTTGCTGCTCGATCGGAAGATCGTCGGAGTCTTCTGCGGACACCGAGCCGATGACCTGCTGACGGCACTCCGCATCGCAAAGGAATTCAACCTGAAACCCGTGCTGTCGATGGCTACCGAAGGCTACATGATTCGAGATCAACTGGCACGCGCCGGTGTGCCCGTCATCGTCCACCCGACCATGCAACGAGTCGGCGGACTCGAAACCTACAACAGCTTCCTCGGCAATGCCGCAGCACTCTCGGATGCCTTCGGCCCACGTGGAGCCGCCGTGGCGATCGGGAGCGGAGTCGAAGGGTATGTGCCCAAGTCCCGAGTCATCCGCTACGAAGCCGCCATCGCCATGACCTACGGATTGGGCTTCGATCGAGCACTCCGATCCATCACCCTCGATGCCGCAAGACTGCTGGGAATCGACAAGACCCACGGGAGCGTCGAACAGGGGAAAATCGCCGACCTGGCGCTTTACGACGGAGACCCTCTCGAACACGCCACTCATGTCACCGCCGTCATCGTCCAAGGCCGATTGGCCTACCAACGAATCGCACGACCCGTCCTGCCCCAAATCGGACGACTCTTCCTGCCCACTCCACAAATCCCCTGCTGCCTCGCCTTCTAACCCCAGTTCCCGTCAGTTGCACGGCCTCTCACCAACGACTACTCTTGCTCGGCTGGCCCCAAAACAGGCAGACCGGGCAGATCCGGCAGGATGTCTCGGCTGGAGTCAACGTGGTGGGTATAGCTCAGTTGGTTAGAGCGCCAGATTGTGATTCTGGAGGTCGCCGGTTCGAGTCCGGTTATCCACCCTCCCATGACCTCACACGGCCGCACTCTCAGAAATAACGGTCGCGTTTTCGGTCGATGACGACAGATTTCAAATATCGTTTCACAGGCATTGAACCACATCCGAGGAGACTCTGGTTATGACACTGGTCGGACAACAGGCACCCGAATGGAGCGCCGCGGCCTACGTGGGCGGAGAGAACAAGACCATCGGCAGCAGCGACTACGCTGGCAAATGGTACGTGCTGTACTATTACCCGCTCGACTTTACCGCCCTCTGCCCGACAGAAATCTGCTCGTTCCAACAACTGGCCGAAGACTTTGCCGACGATGGAGTCGAAGTGATCGGGTGCAGCACCGACAGCGCCTATAGCCACAGAGCCTGGTTCGCCGACCGTGAGGTCTTTCCCGATGAGATCACTCACCCGGTGATCGCCGACACCACCCACGCCGTCTCCCGCAGCTTCGGTGTGCTCAAGGAAGACCTCGGAGTCGCCTTCCGTGCCACAGTGATCGTCGATGACACGGGCGTCGTCCGCTCGATCGCCGTCAATGACATTGGCACCGGACGCAGCCCCGCTGAAGTGCTCCGCACCGTCCAGGCCTTGCAAAGTGGTGGACTGTGTGGTGCCGATTGGAAGAAGGGCGACGAGTTCGTCGGGTGAGTCGACTCGAGACGATCTCGCGTGAGAACTGGGAGGACTTTCTCGGTTCGCCAGCGGCCGTGCTGATG